>NZ_JBEPPZ010000009.1:0-144972 GCF_040547565.1 Marinobacterium sp. MBR-109 | reverse complement strand
GTTGAGTTCATGATGGATTCCTCGCGTAGGTGACGATGGAATCAGTGTGGGGCGGTTAGTGGCTGGAAAAAAGGGGCTGATTTAAGGGCGCTTACGATTGAGTTTACCAGGTTGGTATCATCCTCAAATCTCACATCAGACATAGTAACCACCAAAAATGAGCGCTATAGTCCGTGGAACTATAGCCACCTAATGATGATAGTTCTACCTTTTGGGTAGAACTATCATGCGTGATGAGCGGTTGGTTGCTTTCGGGCAGCGTGTAAGAGCACTTAGGAAGGAAAAAGGCCTCTCACAGGAGGCATTAGCTGCATTGGCTGATATCGATAGAAGCTATATGGGCCATATCGAGCGGGGGGAGAAAAACATCACGCTCACAAAGATTTATCAAATAGCTGATGCTTTATGTATTTCTATTACTGATTTTTTTAATTAGATTTTATTCCTTGAGTAAATCAGTTACACCTAATTTCTCTGCAAAACTTAAATTTCGCCTATGGGCTCGCTCTGCTATGGAGGACAGTTTTATTATCTCAACCTGCGCATTTGCAATAGCGTGTCGATTTTCATCCATTGTCGGGATAGTGACATTCGGCCGAATCCAATCCCCGTTGACAGTCTTTTTGTAATCCCAATCTAGCGTCGCATATGGGCTTATATTCTCACCTATCAAGTAACAATAGAATGAAGTTACTTTTTTAACCCCGTAGTTAGCTATCAAGATACAGTACTTTGTCATTTGATTTAAATAATCAGATAAGTCTGTATCAGGCTCCTTAAACTCAACAATCAAACACTTTTCTTCACCAGGGTTTAGATAAATATCTGGTCGACCAGTCTTCTTAAAGCCAAGTTCTACAACAATCTCATGAGGAACAGGTCTTAATAGAGCTTCTCCATTAACATCAGATATTTTGTCTATCTGAATATCAGAACATCCTTCGAAGTGAACAAATTCCTCACTAAGAATCCATAGATCATTTACTGAATTTGTAGATTTGGATTTTCGTTTAAAAACCAAGTCATGAATCAATCCTTCTTTATCTTTATTCTTCCGTCCTTGAACTGGTTGTTTTTGATAGTCTAAGTCCTCATCAAGAATCTTTTTCAGGATGTTAACTACCATCTCTCTTCTTATTACATATTTGCTAAGTTCCTCTTTATTCTGGTCATCTACTAGTTTTGAAAGCTCTTTCGCTTTTTCCTTAATATCATGTTGATAGGTGTCGGATGTGGGGTTCATACTGACAAGCCCATCATATATTCTTTTAGCTTTATACCCTACCTCAGCTAACTCTTTCGCCTGACAAGCATATAATTTACTAGTGATAGTTTTTTCACTATCACTGACCCTAATGCCCGACTTGGATATCAAATTAAATGGTATCCCGTGTGCTTTAGCTATTCCTTGTACATTGGCTTGTGATGATTCTATGATATCTGAAATAAAATCATATATACTATTCAATTTTTCCGATACTCTATCAAGCAAAAGGTCTTCAATAATTAACGGAGTACTAAAATCAAAAAACAGTCCTTCCGCTTGATATCTAATTTCTTTTTTACTTGGGAACGTAAATTCATCTACAGAATCGGTAACATTTTCAGGCTTATTAAATAGATCCCCATAGAAAACGGATATATATCTTTTTCCGTCAAATGTATCTTTTTTATTGAACAAGTGATTTCCAATTGACTTAACTGGTATATCCTTGCTGCACAAATAAATCTTATTAAAATCAAGATCAGCATCACTGAATTCAAAACAAGCCCAGTTCAATCGTTCATTTTCACCTTCTATCTCTTCAAATCTTACTCTGGTTTTCCCACTTCCAGGTGCAACAACACTACAATATGGAATATCAATTACACCCTCCTTTATTGGTTCAGGTAGGCTTTGTGAATTTATTTCTTTTTTATTTATTTCTTGACCATCTTCAACGAAGCTTAAAGTAATCGAAGGCGCACCTAAACCTTCCTTCGACTCCAAATAAATTCTTAGTAAGAAATGATGTATAAATGATTCAAAAACATTTTTGAATTTAGATTCAACGAGAACAGATCGGTCAGGATCAGTAAGTATTGGCAAACATAGCTCAACCGATGTAAAGTACTTTTGCTCTTTTGAAACTTCTAAAATTTCTTTAGATATAAAGCTATCTTTATAGCATTCTATATATCTATGCTTGAATTCTTCATTCTCATAAAAGAAGCTTGATATTTTCACTAAACCAAATCTATGAAAATATTGAAGTCTTCCACTGCCTCTATTACCAAAACCTTTACTTTTATCAAAAAATTCTACGAAACGGTTATAACTATCAGAATAAAATCCGCTTCCATTGTCTTCTACAATGACGCAGTCTAACTCTTTAGATTCATCCAACTTTGTTTTATAAATAAATTTTACATTGACAAAGGCTTCAAAGGAATCATCACTCTCTTTTCTATAGAAAATCGATTCTAATGAATTAGTAACAGCCTCAAAAATTGGTGAAAGGGGATTATTTGATTTTTTAATAATCCTCATGGCGCCATCTAAGTTGATATAAGCCTTACTATTCATAAAAATTCACCAATTTAATCATTACCGAGTTCCTTTCGAAATATAGCTTATGGACTATATTACAGCTTACTTATTTCACGGTGACCTGACCGTTCATTAGCATGGGAAGAAGCCAATCGCGGAGCTTTATAAGCTCTCGATTTTCAATACTTCGCTCAAATATCATTTTATTGTACTTGGTTACTACTTCATCATATTTATTTAGCAAATCTGGTGTTGGATATGCTAGTTTCAGTGAGTGCAAATCATTTTTTGTAATAGAGCCGAACGTTGTACCTTCAGAATTTCGACGATCAAAAATCTTTTTAAAATATTTCATGACATAAAATAGAAACCCGTCTGATCCAGTCTTACTGTTTAATGCGGCTAAGCCGCGTCCAATACAGCAATCTGTGTTGGCAATATTCATATCACCAACAGGTGCCCGAACACTCAAAAGAATATCACCTTTCTTTGCCATGCGGCCTGGTTCCGTTGTGTATTGTCGGGTTGTAGGAAATAGCCAGCCAAAGTCTGTGGAACCTTGATAAAAAATAGTTCCAACACTCTCATAGTTATAGGAGCCCCCTTCTGGAGATTGCCCCATAGTAATGTTAGCTATTTCAGACAGCGTTTTGTCACTCCAACCCGCAGGTATTTCCCGCTTCAGGGTTAGGTTGTAGACCATTTTTCCGCCAGAAGTTTTGTATGGTTTTCCATTGGCATCAGGGAAGTCATACTGTACAAACCAGTAGTCGTAAAGGGTTTTGGCCATGGATTCCAACTCGGCATTGATGCGGTTGTTGAGTTCGATTTTTGTTTCGAGTGCATCAAGCAAATCAACGATTTTCTGTTGTACGGAAACAGTTGGGAGAGGAACCTTTACGTCGTATATCCTTTCAGGAGAAGTGTGCTTAACTTTTGAGCCAGATGAAGTGAGGCGAATCTGCTCTCGTACAGTCTTAGTCTTGAACAGATGATATACGTAATCTTTCAGTATCTTTTTCGAATCTGCAGTGATTAGCCCCAACCGTTGATTGTGCAAATAAATGCCTGATTCTGGAACTCTGGCACAACTCCCCAACAAACCGGCTGCTTGCTCAGTCATTGCAACAATTAGGTCACCAGCTTCATGTAGGTATTCTTCCGGAACTTCTCCAGTATAAAATTTCTCTTTCCCTGCCTGCCTCTTGAAACCACCTTTTTCATAAAAGTTTCCGGGCGTCAGCACAATATAGTCAGTCTTTTCATCCGAAAAGAATTCACTCTTAAATGGGAACCCATGCTTAATACTGATCTTCCCTTTTAAGTTAGAAAGGGGATAGTTACTCATACCTCAACCCCGCCAACTGGTTTTTAATCTCTACTTCCAGATCACGTGATTGGTTAAACAGGCAATCCAGGTTAGTTGTAAAGCGTTGCAACTTATCGGCAAACTGCTCTGGGGTAATATCGACATATTCGATTTTTAGATCGAAATACTGACCCGCGCTTAGGCTATAGTTCTTCGCTTCGATTTCGTCATAGCTGACCGCAACGGAAAAGTCTTCCATTGCCTTCTTTGCATTAAAGGTATCGATAATGCGAAGCTCTTCTTCCTGGCTAAGCACGGTTTTCTGGTTCTTACCGTCTCTGATTTTTTCGCCTAGGCTGGAGGCGTCAATCAGTACCACGTTATCTTTGTTGCTATCATCCATAAACAGGATGGAGACATTGGTACCGGTAGTAGCAAAAATATTGGAGGGCATGGACACGACACCTGCCAGCATCTTGTGCTCTACCAGGTACTTACGAATGCCTTTGTCAATGCCCGATTGCGCGGTAATAAAGCCTGTAGGCACCACCACGGCCGCTTTGCCACCTTTTTTTAGTGAGTGGATGATGTGTTGCAAAAACAACTGGTAGATTTCCATCTTGTCCTTGGCTTTGGCTTTGATCTTGGGGATGCCCGCAAAGAAACGCTCTTTGTTTTCTTTGCTGTCCAGTTCATCGCGGAAATCACTGAAGTCCATCTTGAACGGCGGATTGGAGACGATGTAGTCAAAACGCTTCAGGTCTTTGCCGTCCCGGTGATAGGGGTGCAGCACGGTGTTGCCCTGAATCACATTGGGGATGGAGTGCACCAGGTTATTCAGGATCAAGTTAAGACGCAGCAGGTTTGAGGACTTTTGCGAGATGTCCTGGGTGTAGATGCTGCAACGGTTCTCACCAATGGCATGGGCTACGTTCATTAGCAGGGTGCCTGAACCTGCGGAAGGGTCGTAGCAACTAACGTTCTTGACTTTGCCTTGTTGCTCCGTGGGAACCAAAATAGCCGCCATAATGCGGGCCACGGCATGGGGTGTGTAGTACTCGGCGTATTTGCCGCCGGAGTTGCTGTTGTAGTCCTTGATCAGGTATTCAAAGATGGTGGCATAGAAGTCAAATTTCTGCGTAAAAATACGCTCGAAGCTGAATTCCACCAGTTTGTTAATGATGGCACGGCAGAAAGCATCGCGTTTGGATTCGTCGGCAATGTACTCGCTTATGCGGTCAAATAGAACTACCTTAGCACCACCGTCGGTCTTGACTGCAAACACGTCATTGTTGGTTTGTGCAATGTCACGCAGAGTATCATCAAACAGCTTGGCGAAGTCCGGTATGTTCTGCTGGCTGAACAGGTAGCTAATAAAGTGGTGAGGTTTCAAGCGTGCGGTATCACCACCCATTTGCAGCTGGAGCATTTCCAGCTCGTCTTCGCTCATGGCGACCAGGGCTTCTTCCCACTTTTCGGAGTTGGCGACCTTCTCGTCGATCTTCTTCGCCTCGTAGGCGAATTTATCGTTAAGGAACTTGTATAGAAAGGTTTGGGTGATGATTTTGAATTCATTACCGTCGTTACCCAAGCCATAGTGGGCACAGATGTTCTTCAGACTATCGATCAGCGCCTTGGTTTTGTCTCTAAATTCAAGTTCTACCACGTACGTGCTCCGGTACTAAATTCTTTCAGGTATTCGCCGACAACCAGACGATTGATATAGCGAGAGGCGTCGGCGTTGAGTTGTATTTTTTGCTCACCCTTGAAGCGCCTGATCACTAAAGGCATCATCTGGCGTTCAAAGTAGCTTTCGTTGTCCAGTATCTGACTGTTGTTCAGTACCTGCTCATCGGCGTCCTGCTTTACTCTGGTAAGGGCTTCGAAGATCTTGCGCTCTGACTCACTGATGCCGCCACGTTCTTGCAGGCGTTTGTGAATGCGGGTGTATTTAGTATCGCCATGGTATTTTTGGCGAAGCTGGTTGTTCTCGCGATTCAGCTCTCTGACGCGCTCGTGGATCTTGTTGAGCGCATCGATGTTGGCCACCATTTCATCCTGGGTGACTTCGCTGAGATTCTTTTTCTTGAAGAGCCTTTCCAGCTCCTCTTTTAGAGTAACGAACTTGGGGTCTTGCTGATCAAAATTATTGGCCAAGGCTTCGCGGGTTTGGCGTAAGGTGTTTTTCAGTTTGTCGGCCAGTACCAGTTCTTCTTCGCCCACCTTGATGAATTTAAAGATGACATCCTCAAGGGCCACATTCAGTAAATTGTCTGTATCCGTGCCTTGTTCGATGCTTTCCTTGAGGTTGAGCAGATCCAGGTGGTTAGAGGCTTCCCGATAGAGGATGTTCAGTTTTGCGAAGTCCAGCTCATTTAGGATGCTGTACTCACCTTGCAGGCGGATGAGGTTGTAGAGGCTTTTCGCATCGCCCAGTGCTTTCTTCAGAGCCAGGATGGTTTCCCTCTCCTGAATCTGGCTTATCTGGTCGGTGAATACCTCGGCATTTTCGATGTCGAAGCGGAATAGAACATCCTTGATATGCTCGATTTCCTGCTTTATTTCCTCTTGGGATTTGAACAGGTTGGAGTAGTGCTCCATTTCATCGCCGAGTTCTAATTGCAGCTCGTCAAAATAGGCTTTGTTGGTCGCGTCAAACTCCTTGCGGATGTCGGCAAAGTCCACCACATAGCCGTAACGGAAGTCCCTATAGGTGCGGTTTACCCGTGTTAAGGCTTGTAGCAGGTTGTGCTTGCGGATGACTCGGCCCAGATAAATTTTCTTTAGCCTTGGGGCATCAAACCCGGTAAGCAGCATGTTGAATACGAACAGGAAGTCGATTTTCCCGGCTTTGAAGTCTTCCACCCAATCCTTACGCTCTTCCTTGGTGCCAACATCATGTAGGATCAGAGCCGCACTCTTCACCTTGTTGCCATGCTTAGCCCTAGCCGCATAGCTGTCTGGCTTGGCTGTGGCAATCAACGATTGGGCAGAATCGTGGATCTCGTATGGTGTAGTGAAGGCCTGTGCGTATACACCATTAAAGATGTCGAACATCTGCTTAGCCTGATCTGCGCTGTCGCAGATCACCATGCCTCCGATTGTGGCATCATTCAGAGCGCCCCGACTTTTCTCAAAGTCAGTTATTATGTAATCAAGCATGGGTTCGACGAAGCTCGGATGAGCATAGATAAGCTTCCGATCCACGTCCCCCATTCTAACTTCTACCTCCTCCAAAGCCTGTTTCAGCGCCATTTGGTAGTTAGTAGCAATCTCTTCCCGAATCAGGCGCAGTGTGTAGCCATCAGCAATGGAAGCGTTGTAATAGTATTTGTGAATGTATTCGCCGAATAGCACTCGGGAGTTGTAATCGTCGCCTAATAGCGGCGTACCCGTGAGGCCAATTTTGATGGCATTGGTATCCGATTGGCTCAAGTTCGCCAGGAAGCTGCCCCTAGGGTTGTAGCTGCGGTGGACTTCATCCAGGAAGTACACGCGCTGGATGGCAACATCGTAGTCCCTGGTTGAGACGACATCCGGGTCGTCCTTAAACTTCTGGATGTTCACGACCGTGATTTCAGGCTTGCCGGAATGGTTGTGGATAGCCTGAGTTGCCTTAATGTCGCGGGTAAAGGCTTCACGGGAATTAACTGTGTGCACTGTCAGGCCGCGAGCGGTGAATTCCCTCTGAGCTTGTTGCAGCAAGTCCAGTCGATCGACAATGAAGTAGAACTTGGGAATGATCTGTTGCTTCTGGAAGTAGTCAGTTAGAAAGCGCACGTTGTAGAAAGTCAGCGCTGTTTTGCCGCTGCCCTGGGTGTGCCAAATGATCCCCTTCTTAACACCTTCATCGAGCTTTCTTTCGATAGCCTTGGTCGCGAAAAGCTGCGGGTAGCGCATGATGTGCTTTTGCAACCCGTCTGTCTCTGACACATAGGCGAGCGCGTAACGCAGGATAAACGCAAGCCGGTCTCTGTTGACTAGGGAGGTGCAAATACGGTTGGTTGGCCGGTTCGGGTCTTTATTGACTATGAATTCGGGATTACTGCGAATGACTTCCAGGTTGTTGTCCTTCAACACCTTGAGCTCGCCTTCATCCGATAGCGGCTTGAGCAGCGCCGTAAGGTTCAGAATCTCCTCCTCACGGAAGTAATTGAAGACCGGCTTGTGATAGGAGCTGCTGGCGTAGAACGCGCCCTGAACAGGTTCTGGGTCGCCGTCGTCATACTCCATATTGTTTGAGAAAATCATGAACTGAGTGATGTTGGCAAAGCGCTTGAACTTGGGGTTCTGGAAGCGCTTGTTGATGCGATCCCGCTCCGCCAATATGCCTTCACGGTTATTCGGCTTCTTCACTTCAATAAAGACCAGCGGCATGCCGTTTATCAGCAGGGTGACGTCTGGCCTAAACTCTTCATCGCCATTCTGGCAGGTCAGCTCGGTAACGACATGGAAGCAGTTGTTGTCGAAGTTTTCGAAGTCGATCAGTTTGGTGTTGGAGCGGTCGCTTAGCCTTTCAAAGAAGGCGCGCCCCAGGTCTTCGTTGTCGAGCAGAAGTTTGACGTCTTCCAGGAGCCGGGAAACATCGTCCACCTCGATGCCGGGGTTGATTCGTGTGATTGCTGATGAGAACAGCTCAGGGAATATGTTGGTGTCCAGATCCCAACTCTGGCCCTTGAGCGAGAGATACTGATAGCCCAGCCTCATCAGATGGAGGATGGTCGGGATTTTTACTCGGGTGTCTTCGTTAAACTTCATAACGTTCCCTGTCTATTATTTTGTCAGTTCGAGCAGATCCCCTATCTGACATTCGAACAGCCGACATAGCTTTTCAATTGCATCCAGATCCACTTTCTGTGCTGTCTCTTTGTAGAGCAAGGTGACTGTGGCCCTACTAAGACCAGTAGCTCTGGCAACATCAGCTATGCGCATCTTATGCTCACCCATCATGCGGGCAAGATGGCATCGAATCATCGTCGTAACCTCAGACTTTGTAGTCTCATGGTAGTCGTAGAAGAATACCACATGCAGTGAATTTTACTCACATTATGTTAGTTCAACTCACATTTTTAGTACCACAATGAACAGCAAGCGCTCCCGGTTCATGACATGGGAGACTTGATGCGTCCGAATTTGAACCGAAAAAGAACTGGTGATCCAGACTCTTGCATCTTGTAGTCTGTCAGCAACATCGATAGAGATATTGTGACCGGTTTGTAGGTACGGTCAGTATGATGAAACCCAATTAGTGAAGATACCGGTAATGAGCAGCAAAGACCTCAAAGAGATACTGGAACGGCAAAAGGCCCTAAGTGACCAACTCCGGAATCCGCTGGCAGACCGGCTTGCAGAACTGGAGTCCACGAACGTCATGCGCTCCTTCTCACAACAATCGAATATCGCCAGGATGTTAGAGGAGCTAAACAAACCCACCATTGCTTCCGAAGCATTAGAACGAGCGGCAGAGATCGCGAAAAGTCACGACTGGATACGTGACTACGGAAAGGAAGCTGAGCGTGCGACCCAATGGATTAAAAACCTGGAAGTACAAACAGCGTGCACCCGGCAGTGGCTCAAAGGTTTAGAAACGCAGTACCGTCTTCCCGAATTTAATGAAGCGACACGCTTCCTGCGAGAGATCGAGAACAACAGCGCCTTTCGTGCAACACAGGAACTGCATAAGCATTTCGAGCAAACACAACGCGCTATGGAAGCAATGCGCTCCCCGTGGCTAGATATCAATAACAGCTTACGCTCGGTCAACGCATTCACAGAGCTACAGCTTCTCGGCCATACATTGCACTCTAACGCGCCGTCATACAGTGATTCGGTATCAAATGCGCTCCGTATAGAGCTGGGTGACTGGAGAGATCAGATCACATGGCCGGAGCGGATATTTACAGATCCGATAGCGCGCTCCGATTTTTATGTAGAGCGCGGCTTCAACGGCGATCTCGCGGATTTTCCCCCGGAAGCTTTTGAGGAAAGCCTGACGCTTGCCGGTCTTGGTCAGGATAGCACCGAAAGCCCTAGCGGTAACGCCAATGACGATGAAGAAGGTTATCAACGCACCAATGATGCACATGGCCAGTTGTTCCGGTTCGAAAGACAGGTTAGGGCATTCATTGCTTCCCGTATGACTGAAGCATATGGGAAGAACTGGATTAAGACACAGGTCCCGCCAAATATCCGCGAAAGATGGGCAGAGAAGCATGAAAAGGCACAGAAGTACGGAGAGCAGCCTTTGCCACTGATCGCCTATGCCGACTTTACAGACTACGTACTGATCATCACAAAAACAGATAACTGGAGTACAGTATTTCAGCATTATTTCATGCGCCCTGAGCTGGTTAGGGAGTCTTTCCAGCGGCTCCACCCGATTCGCCTCTGTACGATGCATGCACGGGTCATCACGCAGGACGATGAGCTCTATCTCCGGGCAGAAACGCTCAGAATTCTGAAGGCAATGGGGCTATCCTGAAAGGCCCCACTCCCACCGAAAGCAAACTTTCACGCAATTTTCAGGCCTTCGATATTACCGCCAGGATCGTGGTATTCCCTGAACACTGCCGGTGTACGGCACGCATTGGTGCTATTTCCTAAACTTCGACTCGCCAAATCAGTGTACTAATCAAGAGGCGAAACTATGAAAAAGCATGCAACCGATGAACAAAAGCTTTTCTATGAAGTGAGTGCCACCAGCTGGAGCACCTATGTATATTTCAATGAATATGCCTGGATCAATATCTTCGATACTGAACCATATCATGATCGGTACTATATGTGTCTGCACGGCTCCGTGATCAAGGCAATAACCAAAAAAGTGAAAACGGGACAGAAAGTGAAATTCGCCATTCATCCTGCGGATTTCAAGGATTTAAACGTCAACCGGTACGGCCTTGAGCCAATCGGAGACATGGAAATCTCAACCATGAAAAATAATGAAGGCAAGAAAGAAAAAATATTAGTTTTCCGCGTATCTGTTCCAGAAACGTCATTCTGCCATATTAGGTCAGCGATGACCGGTAACCACACTGCGACCGTCAGCATGACCGGAACGGATATTTATTACCGGAAAGGACAGATATTCCACCTGACCTTTCAGAGCACGTCAGAATGAATGTGTAACGTGATAAATAAGGCAGTCCACTTCGTTAAATATCATTCAAGGCCAAAGTTTTGTTTCATATCTTCCAACTTCTTTTGCCTGACTTTATCGTAAAAGTCTCTTTTGGACTTTTCTTTTAGTACTACCATTTTCTCATATTCAGAAAGATAATCTTCCAGCCAATCTCCGGGCACAAACCCTATTAGCCCGCCAGTAGTATAAAACATCACGTCTTCAACATGTACTCGAAAGATCTTGGTAGCCAATAAAAGTTCACCTTCTGCATTACGCAATATCAACTCATATGGATACCTGCTCTCTTCATTATAATCTATAAACCCTCTATCCTTCTCAACAGAGGTCAGAGAATAGTTTTTTCCAAAGAGTGTAAAGGTCAAATCCTCTTTCTTCTCTTTTTCATTTTTCTGAGAAGATGGCTCTTCGATAGAAAATTTTCTATATTTAGGCCAGTCCTCACGTTTAAAATGTACAGGGTAAGGCCGAATTTCATCCCATATATCAAGTAGCTTCTTTTCCAGATCCAGAATTTTAGCGAGCTGTTTGCGTTCTGCCACAACTTTTTCTATATCGCTTTCACTTAATACAGGAGTAGCGTCTAAAAAATCGAACTGTTCACGCAAAGCCTTTCGCAAATTTTCAATAGCGGCTTTAACTTTATCAGACACATCATTGTTGGCATTATTCATAGAGAACCCCTCCTCTTATTCCGACTTATATTAATCCTGAATTTCACCGGTAAATTTTTCTGTTCCTGCCGCAAGCAAGACAATGATAGTACGGCCCGTAGCGACCACTCCGCTCGGATACAATGCCTCCGCAGCTGTCACAGCTTTCAGCATTTCCTTGGTACCACTGCCACAGGTTAAAGCTCTTGTACAAGGCAGAGAGCACTCCCAATGCAAGCAGCGAAAGGGAAGCCCACCGGCTAAAGATTTCGATGTTCACGGCCAGTGCCGCCAGCATCGAAGAGTCGGCTAGTCGGTCCGGTAGCCAAATGTCGAAGACCAAACGGACAACTACAGCACTGATAATGAAAAGCAAGGGAAAAGCATATACGCGCATCAGCATCATATTCCCCATACGACCTCCTGTCCGATGTTCCGTTGTTGATTCAATCTTGATCAGCTTATAGGACTCTGATCCAGACTAGATTTCAATAGATTAGGGAAATTAGGCGGCTAGATTTCTTGAATGGCTACGACAAAAGGGCTGCACAAAACAACCCAATCACTAGCATACGAGTATGCCACCAAAAGCCAAACTCATCCTCAACTGACTACTGGCACTCTACACTAGGAGGTTTTTGGACTTTGCGCTACGACTGGGTCTTTTCGCTTTTGTTTTCCTTTGGACCTTCTTACCCATGCCCCGCAAACCAGAGAAACTCTGGTTTTCAACCTCACCAATCAACGCCGTCAGACCTTCGGTCAAAGGCTGCATGAACTGCCCATATCGCATTCGTTTCTCACTGATCGCTTCCAGCTGGGACTCCCAGTGTGCAGTCATATCAGGAACAACCATTCGTTCCGGCAAGCTATTCACCAGTTGCCTTCCGATCTCAGTTGAGTGGATCTCCTTGCCTTTCTTGGTCAGAAACTGACGTTTGAACAACAGCTCGATTATCCCGGCACGAGTGGCCTCTGTCCCTAGACCGTCTGTATCTCTCAGAACTTTCTTGATCTCCTGGTCTGATACAAATCGAGCAATGCCTGTCATGGCAGCCAGCAGTGTTGCATCCGTAAAGCGCTTCGGCGGGCTGGTCTGCTTCTCGTCCAGCCATCCTTCAGTGCAGGCTACAGAATCACCCGTTTTGACATTCGGCAATGCTACTGACGAGAACTCGCCATCTTGCTTTGCACTTCTCTGGGGTGGCAAGAGAGCTTTCCATCCATCGGAAATGACAGACTTCTGCTTAGCGATAAACAAGCCGCCTTCGACCTCGCTATCAATCTGATGCTCTGCATATTCAAAGGGTGGGTAGAACTGCATCAGGTACTGCCGGGCAACAAGTTCGTAGATATTCTTCTCATCCTGTGAAAGCCGATCAGAAGGCATTGACCTGGATGTCGGAATGATGGCGTGGTGGGCACCCACTTTGGAGTCATTCCATGCCTTGCTCCTCAAGCCAAGGTCAGCGTTATTTACAGCATCCGCAAGCGACGTTGTAGTTTTGGCAATCGACTGTGTTACGGTTTTACGCTCGTCATAGTGGCCGTTTGGCAGATAACGACAATCAGACCGTGGGTAGGTGATCAGCTTGTGACGCTCATATAACTGCTGGCAAATATCCAAGGTCTTTTGAGCGTTAAGGTTGAAGCGTTTCGACGCATCTATCTGTAGAGCAGACAGGTTGTAGGGCAAGGGCGCAGGCTGTTTTTTCTTGTCACGTTTAACGGCTTTGATGCTGCCGTTTTTTCCCCTCACTTTATCTAGCACGACTTCTGCAAGTTTTCGAGAGAGCACACGACCTTCTTCATCCATGTAAGGCTCGCACGCAGCGCTTGGTTTCCACTTTGCGATAAAGGACTCACCCACTTGTGTTTGAAGCGTGATGAACACCTCATAGAAGGGCTTGGAGACGAAATTTTCTATTTCCTGGTCACGGTGTACTACCAAGCCCAAAACGGGTGTCTGTACACGCCCAATGGACAAAACGCCGTTATAACCAGCACTTTGCCCTAACAAAGTACATAAACGGGTCATATTGATACCGTACAACCAATCCGCCCTGGCTCTTGCCAAGGCCGATGTCGCTAACGGAATGAAATCTGTGTTCTTGCGTAGGTCATTCAACGCTTTTTTAATCGCAGCGGGGTTCATGTCGTTGACGAGACAGCGCAGCGTAGATTCACGCTTTGCTTTACTGACGCCTGAGTAGTTGATCACTTCATCAACCAGAACCTGACCGACCCGGTCAGGGTCACCCATATTTACAAGCTGATCAGCTTCTTTGATCAGCTTCTTGACTGTATTGAACTGCTTTCGTGTTTGGCTTTTGACTTCCTGCTTCCACTCAGTGGGGATGATCGGCAAATGCTCCCTTCTCCACTTTTTGTACTCAGGGTCATAAGCCTCCGGTTCAGCCTGTTCCAGAAGGTGGCCAATGCACCAGGTCACAACATCGCCGGTGGCAACCTTGATAAAACCATCACCCTTTTGATGTGGCTTAGGGAGTACGTCAGCAACTGCCCGACCGACACTTGGTTTCTCTGCAATGTACAAAATCAACACTTTTTACCTCGGTCCAGCTCTACTACCTTCACTTTTTTCACCTCAGCCTCAAGCGCATCAATCCTCTCAAGCGCCTCGTAAAGGGAAAACTCCAAATTCGCATTGCGCGCTACCACCTGATCGCAGAACTTCTTGATTTCGTCTCGCTGTGATCTATAACGCTCTTTCAACTCACGCTCTTTGTCTCTTTGAGCTCTTAGCCTATCTATATATATCTTGCTCGAAGTAGATGAATAAGTAGATTTTTGTGAATTATGCTTTTCTATTTCTTTCCTGGCTTTATCAACGAATTCAGCATAGTAATAGATACCACCTGAACTAAGCCCTGCTTCTTTATTTATACGGCTTAAGCTAATTTTGCCATCATTTGGTGTCCGCTCTGGCTTTCCATTTATCAATCGCCCCAGAGCAGCTTCCAGACGTTGGACTGTAAGATTGCCTCTTTCTGATAAGCTTACTTCGCTACTCATATATTGAATTCCTTTTCATTAAATATTTCGTAGTCGATATTGTGTTCAGAAAGAATTTTTTCGATAGATCTGATCTCATAATATATTTTTGAGATCACATTGGGCATATCAATACCACTGACCACCAAAGAATTATGTTTAGCTATCAATTTTTCTTTTATTGGTATTAAAGACCTAGCCTTCTCAATGGTTACTACCTTGTATTGACAAACGGTCATATCGCAAATTCTATCACAACTTGGATTGGTGCAATATCCACCAGGATGTTCAACAATAGATAGGCGCGCTTCCTCTATCTGTTTCAGAATTTCTTCTTTACTAAGGTATATTGTTGAGTCACCTTTAGCACGGAGATTTTTAATCCTTCTCCCTTCTGGACCCGCCAATGTTTCTGCCTCATTGTAAATATGATATAAAATATCCGCAGTATAATTTTTATTTTCTCCCGCTATTTCATCTTGCAAGTCAGAATCGATCATCATGTCGAAATAAGAAGCAATATTTGCCTGATTAGAATACCAGGAAGTCATTGCTATATTCATATGTTTAAACTGATGCTTTATATCTAATAACGATGCTAATTTATTACGAACCAAGTAGACCGCAAATGTACGACGGAAGCAATGAGGGTGGACTTCTAGTATATCTCCAACCTTAAGATCACCTTTACGGGTAGGATTCAAACGATCGAACTCTTTTACATCATCAAAGCTTGCTCGGTAGCCTACCGAGTACACAAATGTTTTAAGAGATCCTGAAATAGACTGTTTACCCGCTCTTGGCTTGTATCCTCCAAGATAAGGTAGAGTTAGAAATAGGCTATTAATATCTCGTAGATACTTATTACGCTCGTCACGATGATGAATAGCATTTACCTTGCATTTCCAACCCTCACGAGCAAAGTTAAAAGCATCCCAAAGTAACTCAATGGCTTTCTTAGTAATTGCTACAGTTACCCAAGACGTATTTCTCTCAACGCCTCCAATATTGGGCTTGGTATGAATGCCATTTAGAACGGATACTGTAATGCCTGCATACTTTTTTTCTTGGTATGAGTCGAGTCCAAAAGACTTAATTTCACCATCTCTGCACCCTGTAAAAGCAGCAATAACTATATAGCATGCACCTCTCAGCTTTGATAACCAATAGCCACCATAATCAAAATCAACATCTAACCCGCTCAAAGAATTTTTTATCTTCTTAATGGCATATTTTCTTCGCGTAAGATTACTAGAGTACCTATTAGTTTCTATTATAGCCTTATACTCATTTGTGAATTCATTATATGCCTTTGAGATTTCATGTCTAAATGGATGTAATCTTTCAACAAGCTCAATAGCATTTTTGTAGTATACTGATGCAATTCTTTCCGGCAGACAAACTGCTTGAGAAACAGCATCGCCATTTGGTGCCAAGTATATGGAAAGTTTTTCAAAGTTATCTATGCTCCGCTTTATAAAACCTTCTTTTTGAGCATGTGAAACAAAGATAAGGTGATTCTTCCAAGTCTTATATTTTAACTTTCTATTCTTGGCCTCTTGCAAGAAAAGCCTATAGTTTCGATCATTATCAATGAACCCATAGTCATCACCACCACAAGCCTTAATACAATGTTCAAAAACGGATGCTCCTGACAATAAATTATCTATTGCGCTTTTTTTTGATTTTAGATTTATATCATTTATTACCTTAAAAACTATTTTTTTAGCGCTCGATTTAAACTTACCAGAAAGCATAGTGAATGAAGCTGTGAAATCGATAGACCACAACACCCACTTATCTGATGAGTAATAACTATAAGGATTTCCTTCAGTATCAAATGATACCGCCACCTCTTCATTACAATCATCTACTTGAAGTGCTTCATCCATCAGTATACCCCTAGTAAAAGGTCAATATCTTCTATATCACTCCAGAGCGGATGCGGATCATCCATATGCTTCATATAAGCCTCATCATAAATTGCTTTATGATCTGACCTGATTTTATCTATAATAACCTGGAGAGTATTGTAGACTCTACCTAATAAGCTGGTCGGTTTGGAGTTAACTGCAGGCCTATTCATAGAATCCAAAATTACATCATTGAAGGATAGCAATAGCCATACATCATCTACTTCCGCTACAACAGCATGATGTATACAGCCAAAACATTCTAAAAACTTATGACAAGCAACAAGATCATCTTTGCTAGAAAGACCTTCCCTACGCAGAGCATTTTTTATTTTTATAGACTTTTCTCCGAAAGCTCCACTACATCTCAAACCATTCGAGAGCTTTTTATAATCTTTACCTATTTCAACCTCTTTGACAGGATCTCTAAAAATGAATGAGCTTTCTTTTACGGCCCTATCTAATGGTTTTCCTAACGCTGTTTGCTCTCGTACATACAAAGCAGATGCTAGCGAAAACTCAACAGATACCGAGTCACCATCAGCATAGTGCTTTCCTGCAGTTTCTACCGAGTTATTTAACCCCTGAGCTACCATGAAAATACTTTCAGTAGCTCTCATAATAAGTACTGCCTTAGTCTTCCTGAAACGCTGATTACTTAAAGCTGGTATTCCATAATTAACAATGAATTTATTTACTATGCTCATAAGAGAGCTTGTCATTTTGGACGGCATATCGTTTACAATATTTGGAAATAAATAACCATCTTCATATAAATTTAGCTTTTTACTGATTTCTACCCATCGTTCGAAAAAAGCTTTTGATCGGTTTGTAAAACCAATACTAACTTCATTTTTCTTTCCTGACTGACGTCCTTTAACAGTATTCAACTTATACAAGCGTCGTGTGACATCCCTAAAAGGATTATCTGTCAGGTCTGATATCTTTAAGTTTAACAGTGGAGTTGAATTAACACCGGTGTAGAAACAAGTTATATAGTATGCCACCCTTACCAAATCGGCCTTCCAGACGCTATTGTTGGTTCTATAAGATACAGTTCTATTGGATATCTTATCACCCGATATTGACCTAATAATTCCCTCTTCATTTACTATTTCAAGTGGGAAATTCTCTGGCGTCGTGTCATTTTCCAAATGAGCAGAATAGTCATCATATATTATCAAAAGATTTCTTATAATAATCCTAAGTTCATCATCAGTGTATGGCACAACATGAACTGTATCTTTAGGAAAACAAATGAAGAAATCTTTATATTTATCATATAACTTATGATCGAACTCTAAAATCAAAGCCTTTATTGAATTCTGCCGTGATAGGATAGTCGACCCTTGTTTACCCGAATTGTATTCGTCAACAAGGCTTTCTACATACATTGATATCGAATCATGACAGAATGGTTGGTCGATTCCATTATCGTCCATAATCCGCATAAAGCGGACAAGCTCATTAAATATATTTATTTTTGTTCTATTTGATCTATCCTTTGAGTGGATAATATTACATATTTTTATAGCGAATTCTTTTCTTCCAGCATCAATAATACTCGGCTGATTATTTGGAATTACAATACGCCTGCCGCTAATTGGAAAAACGGGGCATCCTTTATATAACAGCCTTTTAAAATCTGCTGTGCCATGACCATCTGTAATTATCTTATCTGTTAGGTTTATATTAGTGACGTTTGAGTATTGCGAACTGCTGGCCGATATTGTTTTTCTCTTATCTTTTTTTATAAAAGCCATTGTTATTCACCAATTTTCAAAACTATATCTAAAGCCAATTCATGTACTTCGTTCGCAGTCACTTTATGCTCACAAAGCTTAAGGTAGCCAAGCAAAGTTGCCCTCTGCTTATGTCCCATTACAGACTGCAAGTAATCGAGTGCTTTTCCTTCCTTTAGTCCAGAGTTCAGCAATTCCTTCAACCTCTCGACCGCATATGTGGAGCGCAAGTTATGGAACTTATGCTTGAAGTTTGGATGCTCTGTCTTCACTGCATTTCTTATTTCTCCCCAGCGAGCATCAAGACTTTTAGGTGAATACGGGCTGCCACTTTGGTTCAAAAGCAAAGGAGGATTTTCGCCTTCGTCAGGGTTGGTCTTTTCATAAAGCTTTCTGCGCTGAATATATCTGGCCGAATTTATGTATTCGTGTAGCCTATTCATCAGTTCAGAAGGAATCTCTGCTACCCTTACGGTTCCGTTTTTAGTTACGACTCCTAATCGTGGATCAAGATTAAGACCATCCGTATTGATAAGATATTTTTTACTTAGTTGTTCAGAGCTGGGTTTATAGATAGTGCTTGCACGAAGAGTAACGATTTCTGAACTTCTAAGTCCAGCATAACGACTTAATTCAACCGCTATCTGAAACTCATTTGATATCGAAACTTCTTTAAGCTCACCACCTCTATTGGAGTAGCCAATACCGAGTTCTTTATAGTATTTTTCTACCAAATCCCATTCCCCATAATTTATCGGCAATAACTTACGTGACAAGCCGTTATAGCTAGTGTCATTTGGAAGTTTCAACCTCAAGTCAGTGGTGTCTACGTGAATAAATGTGTTCCGCATATACTCATGTGATCCTTGCTTACTGACTTTCACCACTTCATATTTGAATGGTGGGTTTTCAAACGCGTGCTTGCGAGCCAGGTAGAATTTATAAAAATTAATAACTACACCCATGTAGGTGCTTGCGGTGGAGCGCGCGATCTTTCCGCTTTTATAGGCTTCACGTAAATGTTTTCTAAAGCCATAGGTAGGCCTCAGCCTCAAGGGAACTGGCATGTCATCCCATGACATGCCGATGTCCTTCAAAAAGGTAAAGTAATGAAGCAAGGCCTGTGCTTGAGTATTGACGCTTTTCTTTCTGAGGTTGGCTTTAAGATGAATAAGCCAGATATTGGCCACTCTAATACTTGCGCCATTATCTTCGAATAGGAGGGGGAGTTTTCCTAAATTGCTGCCCGTGCCTTCGAAACGTATCGACAGTTCACCGGTACTCGTATCGATATGGCGTTTAATCTGCTGATCTACAACGAAGTCTGGAACTTCCCAAAGTACGATACCCACACGTTCACCTGCGCTACGAATTTCACTATTTCATGGATTGTATACGTAACAATCGTTTTCAATAGAAAAATCGTAACAGTGCGCGGTCCGGGTCACCGGCATGAACAATCTGATCCGCCTGCTTAACCAGCTTGCGCAGCACCGCCACCTGTTTGGCCACGCCGCTGCGCGGCTTCAACTGCCATTCACCGGGTACGATGGGCAGATGTTCCAGTCGCCACTGTTTGTAGGCCGTGTCATAGGCATCCGGCTCCGCCTGCTCCAGCAGATGGCCGATGCACCAGCTCACCACCTGATCGCCACCACAGCGGATCAGCCCCTCTTCCTTCTTCTGCGGACCGGGCAAAACAGCGGCGATGGCGCGGGCAAGACTGGGTTTTTCGGCGATGTAGAGTTTCATGATGTTCGGGATATTGGCATGGAAACGCCAAGAGTAAGAGATCAGGCAACATAAGTCGACAATAGCTGTATATAAAAACAGTAATATCAAATTAATGCCGCTATTTGGAAGGGCTCCTTAAAAGCATCCATAAAACTGATCAATTATCACAATAATTAACCATTTTTAATCAACTGCGTGACAACTATAGTTAACTCATCCTATCAAATACGTGGAGAAACACGATGAACGCTTCCCTGATCACCCGCCTGCTGAATACATCCAACAGCTATGCCCCTCTGGTACTGCGTGTCCCGGCAGGCATTATTTTCATGGCACACGGCGCTCAGAAACTGTTCGGTGCTTTCGGTGGTCACGGCCTTGAAGGCACAGGTCAATGGATGGCGTCGATCGGCCTGGAACCCGGGTATCTGATGGCGCTGCTGGCCGGCAGTGCTGAATTCTTCGGTGGTCTGGCGATTCTTATCGGTCTGCTGGTACGCCCGGCGGCAGCAGCGCTGGCCTTTGCCATGTTGGTCGCCATTTTCGCCGTGCATATCGGTCACGGCCTGTTCGTCTCAAACAACGGTTATGAGTTTGCTCTGGCGCTGCTGGCCATGTCCGTTTCGCTGCTGATCAGTGGCGGGGGCAACCTGTCTCTGGACCGAATGCTGCACCAGCGTCAGAGCTAAGCTCTGACGTCGCTCTGGCCAGGACATTCAATTAACCGACGTCACTGACAATCAGGAGATTTTCATGGGCTTGCTGCTTGATGGCCGCTGGGTTGACCAGTGGTATGACACCAAATCCAATCAGGGTCGCTTCGTGCGATCGGAGTCACAGTTCCGTAACTGGATTACTGCCGACGGCCAGCCTGGCCCCAGCGGCGAAGGCGGTTTTCAGGCAGAGCCCGGGCGTTACCACCTTTACGTATCACTGGCCTGTCCCTGGGCGCACCGGACATTGATTTTCCGCCACCTGAAGGGTCTGGAAGAGATGATTTCGGTATCGGTGGTCAACAGCCACATGGGTGACCACGGCTGGACCTTTGCAACAGAGCCGGGTGCAACCGGTGATGAGTTGTATGGGTTGGATTACCTCTACCAGCTCTATCTGAAAGCCGATCCGAACTACTCGGGCCGGGTCACTGTTCCGGTACTCTGGGACAAGCAGCGTCAGACCATCGTCAACAACGAGTCAGCGGAGATCATCCGCATCCTGAACTCCGCCTTTGATGAGATCGGTGCAGCCCCGGGGGACTACTACCCTCAACTGCTGCGCAGTGAGATCGACACGCTGAACAGTGAGATCTACGACCGCATCAACAACGGTGTATACAAGGCGGGGTTTGCAACCACTCAGGAGGCCTACGAACAGGCTGTTTACCCCCTGTTTGAAGCACTCGACGCACTGGAGGTCCGGCTGAGCACGCACCGTTATCTGCTGGGCAACCAGATTACCGAAGCCGACTGGCGTCTGTTCACCACCCTGATTCGCTTTGATGCAGTCTACCACGGTCACTTCAAGTGCAACCTGAAGCGGATTGTCGACTACCCTAACCTTTGGGGGTACATACGTGAGCTTTATCAATGGTCCGGCGTGAGCGAGACCGTCAACATGCAGCACATCAAGGACCACTATTACCGCAGCCACCACACCATTAATCCGACCGGCGTGGTACCTGTCGGCCCGACTCTGGATCTTAACCAGCCACATCAACGTGAAGCAGTTGGTCAATAAAACCCGGGAGGTTCAATCATGAGCAAGATTCTTGTGCTTTATTACTCATCCTATGGCCATATCGAGACACTGGCTCAGGCCATTGCCGAAGGCGCCGCAACGGTTGAGGATACGGAGGTCATCATCAAGCGTGTACCGGAACTGATGTCAGAAGAAGCGGCCCGGAATGCGGGCGTCAAGCTGGACCAGACAGCTCCGGTTGCCGATCCCAAAGAGCTGGGCAACTATGATGCCATCATCTTTGGCACACCAACCCGCTTCGGTAACATGGCCAGCCAGATGCGCAACTTCCTTGACCAGACCGGTGGGCTGTGGGCAAAGGGAGCGTTGGTCGGCAAGGTGGGCAGTGTCTTCACCAGTACCGGCACCGGTGGTGGCAACGAAACCACCATCCAGTCGTTCCATACCACCCTGCTCCATCACGGCATGGTCGTGGTCGGACTACCCTACACAGCACCTGA
The DNA here is from genome assembly GCF_040547565.1 of Marinobacterium sp. MBR-109. NCBI lineage: Bacteria > Pseudomonadati > Pseudomonadota > Gammaproteobacteria > Oceanospirillales > Oceanospirillaceae > Marinobacterium > Marinobacterium sp. MBR-109. The sequence goes on along the minus strand of NZ_JBEPPZ010000009.1, from coordinate 122,737 downwards.
ATTGAGCGACATTTCCGAGCTCAAGGGTGGTTCGCCATTGGGGGCCGCCACTATCGCCGGCGCCGATGGCTCTCGTACCCCGTCCGAGAAGGAGCTGTCTCTGGCTCGTTTCCAGGGCGCACATGTGGCTGGCATCGCAGCCAGGCTCAGTGCCTGAAGACAACGTGGGCCGGTGTTCCCTGCCGGCTCACAGCCTTCTCCGACATCACCACAGTCATGCCTCTGCGGTCCCTTCCGTTTTGAATGCTGGCGACACACCACTTGATGAACCGGTGCAACACCAGCCCACGTAGCCGGCGGCCTCTTGGCAGGTAAAATGCCATATCAATGCTGCCATTCTGACAGCGGCGAACCTTGCGTGTTTGCGAGTCTGTACTGGCAATCATCATTGCGCCCTCCCTGTGAGCATTGATGACAGCTTAAGACAGCCCTTGTATTATGAATAACGATTAATTCAGATCATATTGATCGTTATTTGTAATGGATTAGCCATGCCACAGCCCAATCTGAGTACCGAGTTGCTGCGCACCTTTGTAACCGTTGTCGATGAAGACGGTTTTATTCGAGCGGCAGAGCGCCTGCACAAGACACAGTCCACCGTCAGCCAGCAGGTTCGCCGCCTGGAACAGGAGCTCGACGTGGCCCTGTTCCGTACTGAAGGACGCAAGCGCGTGTTGACCTCAACCGGCGAAACCATGCTGGGGTATGCACGTCAGCTGCTGGCACTGCAGGAGGATGCGCTGGCGGCCATTACCGAGCAAAGTGCCGAAGGGGAACTGCGCATTGGTGTGTCGCTGTCTCTGACCGAAAGCATGCTGCCGTCCATTCTGGCTCGCTTCAAACAGCACAACCCCGGCATCCGCCTGAATGTGCAGACCGACTACAGTAACAGCGTCTGTCAGGACTATGACGATGAACAGTATGACCTGGCACTGATTCTGCGCCGGGATCGCAGCCAGGTCCGTGGTGAGTTGCTGGGCTATGAGCCACTGATATGGATTGGACCGGCAGGCTATCAGTGGTCCAAGAACCGCCCTCTGCCACTGGTGCTGCTGAACGTGCCCTGCCTGTTCCGCGAAGCCACCCTGCAGGCGCTGGATGCAACCGACATCAGCTGGCGCACCGTGTATTCAACCACCAGTTTTACCAGTTTGATGGCGGCCGTGCGGGCGGGACTTGGCGTGACAGTGCGTACACAGGGCGCACTGACTGAAGGCATGGATAACATCGGCTCACGCCTGGGATTGCCCGAGCTGCCTCCGGTCTATATCGAACTGCGCTATCACACCAATACCCCCGGCTGTGAACAGTTGGCGCAGTTGATCCGGCACGAGCGACTGCAGGCCTGGTAATCAGGTCTCGAGCATCTCTTCAGGCACACCGGCCTGCAGTGCCAACAGCCGGGCCGCTTTCATTCGCGCGCCGGCCTTGAGTGCCCGCCGGCGAGCTTGCTCCAGATCGTCGAGCCGTTCCACTCGCTCGTTGTCCGCGTTGGCTTCAGCCATCTCCGCTTCCAGCTGCTCGAGGTCGGCGGCGGCTAACTCGGCCAGGCGCTGCGCATCCTTGAACGCATCAAGCGCCCGGGCGCATTCCGCCGCCTCACCCTCTTCCGGCTCGGCATCCAGATCGATATCCTCGGCGGCCAGTACGGCCACACTGAGTGGCAATGGCTCCAGTGCCACATTGAGTGGCTGGCCATAGCAGTCCACCGGCTCATTGCGTTGCAATCTGAACGGGAGGAACACCAGCGAGGCATCCAGCGAATAGCGCTCCCGTGCGCCCGGGTCGGCATGATCGATCAGCACTGCCCGCGCATCGATGCGACTTTGCTCCAGGTAGTGACACACATCATCCGGTGTCGCGGCCGGGTCATCCTCATCACTGCGTACAATCAGAATTCTAAGGCTCGCACCCTCCCATTGAGGCGTACGCAGCATAAGGTGACCCAGCAACAGCATCAGGTGACTGGACGTATCCCCCCACCACCAGATGTCGATGCGGCGTTCCTCGGATGGCACCTGTTCCAGTTTCGCCCAGCGCGCTTCGTCACCGTCGAACACCAGCAGGCTGCACCCCTCATGAAAGGCGGTCCACAGGTGCCGGGCAAAGATATGGGTTGCCTCATCCGACAGCGTGCGCGGATCATGTTCCAGCCAATTCAGCAGGATCAGGTTCGCCTTAAGGTTGCCAAGGCCAAAACTCTGCAACAGGGTACGCAGCCCAGCGTCGAATTCATTTACTGTCAGCGCCAGCGGCCAGGCATCAACACCCGCCTTGCGGATATCCTCGGCCAGCACCTGCTCCGCTTCATCCCGCTGCCGGCGCAGACGCAGGCCTTTGCCCTCCAGCAGTTTCACGGCGGTCACAAAACCGCTGCTGCCTTCAAGTCCTGCCGCCAGTTTCAGTAACGGCAACCGACGATGGCTGCTGTCGGAAAACAGCAAAATATTGGGACGCCAGTCGCGGGGGCTGTCCGGGGCGTTACGAATTGACAGCAGGTGCTGCCGAATCCGTCGGGTGTGATAGGAGCGACGCCCGTCCGCCCAGCGAGGCATTGGCGCCTTGAGCTGCAGATAGCGGTAGATAAGCGCCATGATGCCCAACGCCAGCACGCCGGCCATCAGATCAATCGCCAGCATCGCCAGCAGACAGGCCAATGCTCCCGCAAGGCTTAACACGGGATGATAAAAACGGAAACGGGGGCGGAACGACGGGCTGGCGGCACGCGCCTCAAACCAGGTGGCGTAGTTGATCAGACCATACGAGATCAAAAAGAACATGGAGACCACGGGTGCGATCAGATCCAGTTCCCCCAGACCAATGGTCAACAGGGCCACCACGGCCGCAAGCACCAATGCGCGACGGGGGTTGTCGGCCTCGTCACTGCCCTTGGCAAAAGGCGTCAGCAGTGGAAAAAGACGATCCTGCGACACCGATTGCAGAATACGTGGTGCCCCCATGAACGAGGCCATGGCCGACGAGAGCGTTGCCGCCAGCACACCCGCCAGAATCAACGGTGCGAATGTTGCCACCTGTTGCATGGCGGCATAGTCCCGACTCAAGGTATCGGCCGGCAACGCGCCGGCAAAGAGAATGGCCGCCGAGAGATAGACCAGTATCGACAGTACCACGGCACTCAAGGTGCCATTGGGAATGCTGCGCCCGGGATCACGCAGCTCACCCGACATGCTGACACCCTGGGTAAAGCCGGTGACTGCCGGGAAGAAAATGGCGAACAGCAGCCAGAAATCGACCTCCCCCGGCACTGACCAGTTGGCCGACAGCTGTGCGGCATCGAAACGCTCGACGCCTCCGATGAAGAAGGACACCAATGCCAGCGCGAGGATTGCCATAATGCCGAATTGCAGCCTTGTGGCCCAATCAGCGCCTTTCCAGGCGAAGGCGAACAGCAGCAGCGCTGCCAGGGCGGCAATCAGCTGTATACTCCATCCCGGCGCATCAGGGAGCAACCCGGCCACCGCTTCGGCAAACCCGATACAGTAGAACCCCACCGACACCGCCTGCGCCAGAAACAGTACCAGCCCGATCGCCCCACCGAACTCCTGCCCGAGCGTGCGTGAAATCAGATAATAATCGCCGCCCTTTTTAACCCGCAGATTGGTGGCCACCGCCGACAGTGAGAGACTGGTCAGCACTGAGATCAGGTTGGCGGCCAGCAGTATCAACAGCATCAACCCCAGCCCGGCTGCCCCGACCACATAACCAAGCCGCAGGAACAGGATAATCCCGAGAATGGTGAGGATGCTGGGGGTGAAGACGCCGGCAAAGGTGCCCATATGCCCGGTTGCCGAACGTGTTGGGGTGGTTCGCATCGTCAGACTCCTGTCGGATGACGCCCATGGATGTTGCCAGCATAGCGGGACTTAAACCACCTGAACAGCATCCGTCTCAACAAGCGACGCCACGCTCCAGCACCCTGCGCAGCACAAAACTGGAGTGTACCCCTGTAACCCCTTCAATACGTGTAATCTGGTGCAGCAGCAGGTCATGGTAGGCATCCATATCTTCCACAAGTACCCGCAGCTGATAGTCCGCATCCTGTCCGGTGATGATCAGACATTCCAGCACCTGGGGCAGCTCCGCGATCTTGCGCTCGAAATTCTCGAACCGCTCCGGCGTATGCCGGTCCATGGAGATATGCAGAATCACGGTGAGGTTCAGTCCCAGTTTTTTGGCATCCACCAGCGCCCGGTAACCACGAATCAAGCCGTTCTCTTCCAGAGCCCGCACCCGCCGCAGACAGGGGGATGGTGACAGACCGATACGGTCAGCCAAATCCTGATTACTGATGCGCCCTTCCTGCTGCAGTATCTGCAAAATGGCATGGTCATAGCGATCCAGTGTCGCACGATCTTCATGTGTAGGCATAAAATTGCTCTGTAAAATTAATTTGAGATTTATATTGCCAAAAATAGACCATATTGACGCAATTTAGCAATCGCCTGACCGTACAAATCCCCTATCATGAGTCCCATGTTCAGTTTAGGTCCGCGCAGGCGCCAACCGGCTTTACCCGAGCCCTGACGGCGATGACAACTCTACCCGGGATGTCGAATGCAGCGGCCCACCCACAATCAATGGATTATCTCTAATGGAGAGCAAGACCATGGCAAGTGCCAATTTCAACCATCGCAAGTATCAGCCGGTCGAACCTGTCACCGGCTTTACCCGAACCTGGCCTGACCGTCAGGTGACCGAAGCCCCGATCTGGGCCAGTGTCGACCTGCGCGATGGCAATCAGGCCCTGCTGGAGCCGATGAATGTGGCCCAGAAACAGCGCCTTTGGCATCTGCTGGTCAAGCTCGGCATCAAGGAGATCGAGATCGGTTTTCCCTCCGCCAGTCAGCCGGATTACGACTTTACCCGCTGGTTGATCGAAGAAAACCAGATCCCCGATGACGTGCGCGTGCAGGTGTTGGTGCAGGCCCGTGAAGAGCTGATCGCCCGTACCTATGAAGCACTCAAGGGTGTGAAGCAGGCGGTGGTGCATGTTTACAACTCCACCTCCCGCATCCAGCGTGAGCGCGTATTCGGCATGAGCCAGGACGAGATCAAGCAGATCGCCGTGCGCGGCGCGCGCTGGGTGAAAGACTATGCCGAGCAGTATCCTGAAACGGACTGGACCTTCCAGTATTCACCGGAGAGTTTCACCAGCACCGAAGTGGACTACGCGGTTGAAGTCTGTGAAGCGGTGATGGATGTGTGGCAGCCGACGCCCGAGAAGCGCTGCATCCTCAACCTGCCCACTACGGTTGAGGTCGGCCCGCCGAATCACTTTGCCGATCAGGTGGAGTATTTCTGCCAGCATTTGAGCCGCCGCGACAGCGCCATCATCTCCGTACATACCCATAACGACCGTGGCGGTGCAGTGGCGTCCGCTGAGCTGGCCTTGATGGCTGGTGCCGACCGGGTGGAAGGTACCCTCTTGGGCAATGGCGAACGTACCGGCAACATGGATATTGTCACGCTGGCGTTGAACCTCTACAGCCAGGGCGTGGACCCACAGCTGGATCTGTCCAACCCGGACGAGATTATCCAGGTCTGTACCGAATGCACCGGCTTGCCGATTCACCCGCGTCATCCATGGATCGGTGAGCTGGTCTATACGGCGTTTTCCGGCAGCCATCAGGATGCGATTCGCAAGTCCCTGAAGCAACAGCAGGACGACGAGCCTTGGCAGGTGGCCTATCTGCCGATCGACCCGGCGGATTTGGGCCGTGGCTATCAGGCGGTGATTCGCGTCAACAGTCAGTCCGGCAAGGGCGGCATGACCTTCCTGCTGGAGCGCGATTTCGGCATCAGCATCCCGCGCTGGCTGCAGCTTGAACTGGCCCCGATCGTACAGAAAAAGACAGAAACACAGGGCGGCGAGCTGGACAGCCAGGTGATCCATGATCTCCTGGTACAGAATTTCGTGCAGGACCGGGCACCGGCGAGTCTGGACGGCTACCGCATCGAGCGCAGCGGCGATGCCGAAACCCTGGCAGCCGATATCAGTGTCGATGGCGAGCAGGTATGTATCGAAGGCAAGGGCAAGGGTGCCATGGCGGCCTTCATCAACGCCTGGCAGAGCCGAACCGGCCTCAACATTCATGTGGTCGACTACGCCGAGCACGCCATGGGCGAAGGTTCGGATGTAGCTGCCGCGGCCTATGTACAACTGAACGTGGAAGGTCAGCGCGTCTGCGGCATGGCGGTCGATGCCGATACCGTGAGCGCTTCACTCAAGGCAGTGCTGTCAGGCCTGAACCGCTGCGGCAAGTCGACACAGATCGCCGCTGGTGCAATCACTCAGCACGCCTGAGCCTCAAGGGCACCGATTTTCGGTGCCCTGCCCGTCCCCGACACTGAGCGGGCGCTTGTCCCCAGAGCACTTGAGGGCTTCACGCCAGCATCACGCAGACGGCACCCGCCACGATCAATCCCAACCCCGCCAGATCACGGCCATTGAGTTTCTCCCGAAACCAGCGCGCTGAAATCATAAGAGTGAACAGCACTTCGATCTGACCCAGCGTTTTCACCAGCGCAACGGTTTCGAGGCTCATGGCGGTAAACCAGCCCAGTGACCCGATGCAACTGAAAAACGAGATCGCCAACACCAGCCTTGGCCGCTGCCACAGCGCGATCAGCGTATGCGGTTCACGCAACAGCAACCACCCCAACAGCATAAGCGTTTGTGTGGCGATCACGCAGAGCAGCACCCAGGCTGCGCTGTACAGAAACGGCAGCCCCAGCAGCAGGCTGGCTTCACGTACCCAAAGTGTGGTGAGTGCAAAAGCAAGCCCGCTGCCAAGCCCGGTCAGCAGCGTGCTGACTGACACCTCACGCAGGGCGCCGGGATTGGTCATCAACCAGAACGCCAGCGCACCGATCAGTACACCGGCCCAGGCCAGCGGTGACAGCGGCGCGGCAAAAAACAGTGCTCCCAGTACCGCGGCAATCACGGCCTCGCTTTTGGCCAGACCCACACCGATGGCGTAATTGCGTTTTCGGAACAGCACCACCATCAGCGCCGTGGCAATAATCTGCGCCACTGATGCCAATACAATCAACAGGATAAACGAGCCGGTAAATGCCGGCATGGGTGCCGCTTCCCAGCGATACAGCAGCCACAGATATACCGCCGCCAAGGGGCTGGCCCAGATGAAACGTGCCAGCGTAACCCCGGCAGTACTCACGTCTTTGCTCAGGCGGCTCTGAAAGGCGTTGCGCCAGGCCTGCATGAACGCAGCCAGAATGGTAAAGGGTATCCAAAGCCCCATGGAGCATCACCTATGGCAGAAGAAACAGGGAGGCGCATTCTAGAGAATGTCCCGCTACTTTGGTACCGACGATAGTGCCGCCCCTTTCCTGTCGCGACCGGCGCCGGTAAGCTGAAACAAAAAAATAACGGACATTACACAATGAGCGAGATACAACGGCCTGCACGCATTTTGCCTCTGCTGGTACTGGCGCAGTTTCTGGGTACCGTCAACTGGCTGGCCGGTAACGCGATCATGCCGGCTCTGCAGACCGACTGGGGGCTCCCCGACAGCGCGGTCTCAAGTCTGACCAACTCGGTACAACTGGGTTTCATCAGTGGTGCACTGCTGTTTGCCGTGATCGCACTGGCCGATCGCATCTCACCCCGCATTCTGTTTTCACTCTGCGCTGGCGGCAGCGCATTAATCGGCTATCTGCTTGGCTGTCATACCGAAACACTGGAGCAACTGCTGGTGCTGCGCTTTTTCAGCGGCGTGATGCTGGCCGGGATCTACCCGGTGGGCATGAAGCTGGCGGCCAGCTGGTATCCACAAGGGCTGGGACGTGCGCTGGGTTATCTTGTAGGTGCACTGGTGCTGGGCAGTGCTTCACCTCATCTGCTGTCCGGTGTATTGGGAGATCACTGGCAACTGGTGATTTTGGCATCCGGTGCCGCCTCAGGCATTGCCGGGCTGATGATTCTGCTGGGGGTACCGGATGGCCCAGCGCTGTATCGCGGCGCTCCGCTGCGCTGGCATGCATTGAGTCTGGCCCTGCGCCATCGTCCGCTGAGACTGGCGGCTGGCGGCTATTTCGGCCATATGTGGGAGCTGTATGCGGTTTGGGCCTTTGCTCCGATCTGGTTACTGGCCTGGAGCCGGGAGCATGAGACCGGCCTTAATATCGGCCTGCTCAGCTTTCTGGTGTTGGGTGCTGGCAGTATCGGCTGCATTATCGGCGGCAAGCTGTCAGTCCGCTGGGGCAGTGATCCGGTCGCCCGCAGCATGCTGATGCTGTCAGGGCTCTGTTGTCTGCTTTCACCCTTGATGTTTGCCATGCCATTCTGGCTGATACTTGTTTTCTGGCTGGTTTGGGGCCTGAGTGTATCGGCTGATTCACCTCAGCTATCGACGCTGTCCGCCCAAAATGCACCGTCAGAAGTCATCGGCAGCGCCCTGACCCTCATGAACTGCCTGGGCTATACCCTCTCGGTACTGTCGGTGGCACTGCTGAGCCAGCTGCTGGCAGCGATCCCGGTACACTGGTTGCCATGGATATTGCTGCCTGGGCCGGTGTTGGGGCTTTGGAGTCTCGCTCGGTTACGGAGGCTGAGTAGTGCGCCCGGGCAATAATAGTTCAGTTAGGCATCAAGGATGCTTGCCTCTAGCCGACTGATCATGTCAACTTGACTCGTATCTGACACAAACTGACATGGATAGAACAGTGACGCGTGTACTTTCAGCCTGTCTGGCAAGCCTGTTTCTGCTGACGCTACTCAATGCCCCCGCAGCTTGGGCTGACACGCTGGCGCTGGACTCGCGTGAACAAGCCCTGATCGACAGGGGTGAGCCCATTACACTGGCGGCCATGTATGACTTCGTGCCGTTTTCCTTTATCGAGGACGGCCAGCACAAGGGATTTGTCGCTGACCTGATCAGCCTGCTGGAGCAAAAAACCGGTGTTCGCATTGATGTTCATACCGGCGAGTGGTCCAACAACCTGCGCATGCTGCGCGAGCAGCAGATCGATGTCATTGCCGATATCTCATTCAAGCCCGAGCGCACCCCCTATACCCTGTACACCACGCCCTACTTTGAAATTCCCACCGTTGTGTTTACGCAAAAAAGCTTTGGCGAATACAAGAGCCTTGCTGACCTGTCCGGCAAGCGCGTTGGCGTACTGCAGAACATTTTTTACCTGCCCGAACTGCGCTCCCACAACGATATCGAAGTGGTTGAATTTGATGATTACGAACGACTGGTACGGGCGCTGGCCTTTGGCGAGGTCGATGCGGCAATCCAGAACCTGACCAGCGGCTATCACTACGCCTCACGCAACGCCTACACCAATATCAAGGTGGCGGGCGAGTTCCAGCTGCGTAACGTGGGCCGTGAAGACCTTCGTTTTGGTGTACGCGTTGACAGGCCGGCGATCCGCTCACTGCTGCAGAAGGGAATGGACGCAATTACCGACGCTGAATGGCGTGAATTGATTGACCACTGGGTTGGCAGCGAATCACTTGGCTTTATCCGCAACGCCCGCACCGTTGCACTGACACCTGAAGAGCGCGAATTCGTCAAGCAGATGCCGGTGATCCGGGTCCATAACGAAGAGAACTTCGAGCCCTACAGCTTTTATGAAAATGATCAGCCCCGTGGACACTCGGTAGACTTGATTCGACTGCTCGCCGAGCGAGCAGGCCTGCAGGTGGAGTTTGTCAGCGGCAAGCGCTGGGATGACTACCTGCAGATGATGCGCAGCGGTGAACTGGACGTCATGACCAATATCGTGCGCTCACCGGAACGTGAGCGGTACATGCTTTTTACGACGCCCTACCTGCGACTGGCTCAGGCACTGTATCAGCACAGTGACAGCCAACCCATCAATACGCTGGAAGAACTGAAAGGCAAATCACTGGTACTGCCGGATGGTTTCTTCCTCTATGACCAGTTCAGCCGTGTTGATGGGCTCAACCTGATCGCTTCATCAGACAGCCTGGAGTCACTGATGATGGTCAGCACCGGTCAGGCAGATGCCACCATTGAGCTGATGAGCGTTGCCGATCACCTGAGTCAGAAATATGGCATCCCCAACCTGAAAACGCTCAGCACCCTGAATATCAAGGGTGGCGACCCGCTCTCTCTGCAGCTGGCGGTACGCAAGGATCTGCCGCTGCTGCGCGATATTCTGCAGAAAGCGATGAACAGCCTGACCGAAAAAGAGAAGCGCGAGCTGCAACAGGAGTGGATTGCCCGCACCAACAACCCAACCCACTATGTTCACCTGACCGGCCAGGAACTGTCCTGGCTCGAATCCAGAGCTGCACTGCGCATTTGCGTTCAACGCCACCGAATGCCGTATGAGCAGATCACCGAAGATGGTCGCCATGTCGGCGCCTTTGCCGACATGCTGGAAAAAATCCGCAACCACTCAGGCCTCAGTTTCCGATTGGTGCCGGTGGAACACTATGCAGCGGCCCTGAAAGCACTGCAGCAGGGGCACTGCGACCTGATCTCCAAGTCCCCCCTGCTGCCCGAGCAGCAAGGCCTGAGTTTCACCCAGCCTCTGTTTAACACCTCGTTGGTGATCGCCACCCGGCTCGACGAAGTGTTTGTCAGCCGTACCGAGCAGCTTGAGCAAAAAACCATCGGTGTTGTCCAGAATGACGACCCTCACTTATGGTTGCAACAGTCCTACCCCCAGCTTCAGTTACGACCCTATCTGGATCTGTCAGCAGCACTTAAAGCGCTGAACGAGGGCGAGATCTTTGCCGTAGCCGACACCCTGCCGGCAATGGCACGAGGACTGGGGCAAAATTTCTTTGCCAACCTGAAGATCTCCGGCCAGATAGAGTCGGACTACACCGCCCGATTTGCGATGCGCGCAGAAGACGCCACCCTCAACCAGATCATGAACAAGTCACTGATGTCGGTCACGGACGATCAGCGCGAATCGATCAGCAACCGCTGGATGACAGCACCCACCTATGCCGAACGAACCGACTACACGCTGGTCGGCCAGGTCACGCTGGCCACCGCCTTTGCACTTGCGCTGATCCTGCTCTGGAACCGTAAGCTGTCACGCCTGAACAACACCATCCGCGAAAACAACCTGCAGCTGCTGGATGCGCATGAAGAGCTGAAGCTGAAAAACCGCATGCTGGAACAGCTGTCGGTAACAGACCGACTGACCCGGTTAAAAAACAGGCTTTATGTGGAACGTATTTTTGACCAGGAGATTGCCCGTGCAGAGCAGGGTGGTCAGTATGATTTTGCCGTACTGCTGCTGGACATTGATCACTTCAAGCGGATTAACGACCACTTCGGTCACGCAGCCGGAGATGCCACGCTGACCGACTTCGCAACGATCCTCAAGGGCAGCTGTCGCGAACGGGATGTCATTGCCCGCTGGGGTGGCGAGGAGTTCATGGTAATCTGCCCGAACACGAACGCCGAGAATGCCGAAGTCCTTGCCCAGAACCTGTGTCGCGCGATCCGTGAACACTCCTTCCCCCTGATCGGTCATTGCACCACCAGCATCGGCGTCACTGTCTGGCGCCCCGGCGACCGTCAGAAAAGCCTGAGCATTCGCGCCGACACCGCACTCTATGCGGCCAAGGAAAGCGGTCGGGATCGCGTGTGTTGTGAATTCTAGACCGGCTTAAACGCTTTACAGAAAAGATGCTTTCAAGATACACTTTATAAAGATGTCATATTAATACACTTATAAGGAAGCATCATGCTGAGCCAGAACACCATCGATATTGTCAAATCCACAGCCCCCGTAATTGCCGAGGCCGGTCCTGCCATGACCGCGCACTTCTATGAGCGCATGTTCAGCCACAACCCTGAGCTGAAGGATATTTTCAACCTCACCCACCAGCAGTCAGGCCGCCAGCGCGAAGCGCTGTTCAACGCGGTCCATGCCTATGCCGCCAACATCGACAATCTGGAGGCGCTGCTGCCGGCCGTTGAAAAGATTGCGCAGAAACATACCAGTTTCCAGATCACGGCCGCACAGTACGATATCGTGGGGACTCACCTGCTGGCGACCATCGATGAGCTGCTTTCCCCCGGTCAGGCCGTCATTGACGCCTGGGCCGAAGCCTACGGCGTGCTGGCCGGCATTTTCATTGACCGTGAAGAAGCCATCTATCAGGAGAGTGAGCAGCAGGCCGGTGGCTGGCGTGGCAAGCGCACGTTTGAGTTGGTAGAAAAGCGCCGTGAAAGTGATGTCATCACCAGCTTCGTGTTCAAACCGGTTGATGGCGGTGCCGTAATGCCATTCAAACCCGGCCAGTATCTGGGTATCTATTTGAAGCCTGAAGGGTTTGAGTATCAGGAAATTCGTCAGTACAGCCTGTCGGCTGCACCCGCCAGTGACCGTTACCGCATCTCGGTCAAGCGCGAGCCGGAAGGCAGGGTGTCCAACTTCCTGCACGATCACCTGCAAACAGGCGACCGTGTGGAGCTAGTCCCACCGGCCGGCGACTTCTACCTGCAGGCACAGACAGACACCCCGGTCACCCTGATTTCAGCCGGTGTGGGCCTGACACCAATGCTGGCCATGCTGGAAAGTCTGACCGAACAGAAGGCCAGTGTGAACTGGTTCCATGCGACCGAAAACGGCAGTCATCACGCGTTTGCAGAACATGTCGATCAGCTGTGTCAGCAGCATGAGCAGTTCAACAGCCAGGTCTGGTACCGAATCCCGGACGCGACAGACAAGGCCGAATCACGCTTTGACCATGAAGGCCTGCTGGATCTGAACGCCGTGAAAGAGATGATCAGCGACCCTCGCATGCAGTTCTACTTCTGTGGTCCGCTTGGCTTCATGCAGTATGTCGCCGGCCAGCTGAAAGCCCTGGGCGTGGAGGACAGCCGCGTTCACTATGAGTGCTTTGGTCCGCACAAGGCACTTTGAAGATCCGCATTCAAACTCCCCTTAAACAATCAAGGCGCCCATGGGCGCCTTGATTGTTTACTGCCTGACAATTCAGGAATCAGACACGAATATCGATATTTTGGCCGACCGGGCTGGTCGGATCGACCGTGGGCACGGGCGCTGCACTTTGAATCAACTGGACCGCCTGCTGCCCGGTTGTTTCGATCTGATCCTTCACCATCGAGTTGATCTTGGTAGCATGAGTGGCCTGAGTCTGCATGTTACTCATGGCGGTGCTCATTGAAGCGATATCCATGGATATCCTCCTTTACTTAGAACATGTGACACCATTTTACGACATCCATGTCTGGCATAACAGTTCAGAGCATTCCCCGCTGATGAAGATTATTCACGCACCAGAATCAACCTGATTGCATCCAGTCTGAGTTCGGCATTTCCCAGCGCCGCCGCCATCTGCTCGGTATCCGCCTGCAGAGCGGCAAGCTCTTCGGGACGCACCATCGGGTTAATTTCTGCCAGAGCCGCCAACCGCTGGTATTCAGCGCTGCGCTGTTGCTTCAACTGCTCCAGCGCTTCGCCACGCAGCTTCACCAGTGCATTTGCTACCAGTGGGTCGGCCTGTTTCAACTGGGCACTGATCTGTTCCCGCGCCAGGCGGACCATTTTCTGCCCGGTATTGCGAGTCACTGTTTCCAGCAGCTGGTTCAGTGGCTGATGTCCGATCATACCGGCCAGATCACGACCATCCTGATCCAGCAGCAGGCGCACACTGCCACTGGGCAGGTAACGCTCCAGCTGCAGCTGGCGCGGAGCCGGACAGCTCAGCTCATATACGAGTTCCAGCAGTAAAGTGCCCGCCTGCAACGGCGGCAGTTTAAGGGTGCACACCGCGCTGTTGCCCAACTCACCCCGCCCGATCAGCTCCATGGTGCCGGTCAGCAGAGGATGCTCCCAGCTCATGAACTGGATATCTTCCCGTGCCAGCGCACGCTCACGACTGAACGTGAGGGTCAGCCCCTCCTCGGGCAGGCCCGGCAGCTGACACAGCATGTGATCACCAGGGTGCAACACCAGCCCGTCCGGCCCGTGCGGCTGAGTATCAACGCCAAAACGGTCAAACAGTTTTTCCGCAAACGCCTGCAATTCACGGCTGTTTTCTGCCGCAGCCACTTCATCCAGCAGTTGCCGGGCCTGCTCCGGCCGGCAGCTGCTCAGCTCAAGCAGCCGGTCACGACCATTAGACAGGTCGAGTTCCATTGACTCACGTTCATGTCGGGTATCATCCAGCAGCGCCTGCAATGCCTCAGTATCTTCTGGCTGCTGCAGGCACTGCAAAAGCCGAGGAGCAAAGCGGCGGTAAAGCGCATCGCCCACGGCACAGACCCGACCAAAGGCATTCAGCCCTTCGTCATACCAGCGCAACAGCACTTCACTGGTACCACCGGTATAGACCGGCACATGGATCTGAATATCATCACACTGACCAATACGATCCAGACGCCCAATGCGCTGCTCCAGCAGGTCCGGGGTCAGTGGCAGGTCAAACAGCACCAGATGCTGGGCAAACTGGAAGTTGCGGCCTTCACTGCCAATTTCAGAGCAAACCAACACCTGAGCACCCAATTCCTCTTCGGCAAAATAGGCTGCTGCACGATCTCGATTGACCAGACTCATGCCTTCATGGAAGACGGCAGAACGCACCCCCTCACGCAGATTGAGGTGATCTTCGAGCGCTACAGCCGTGGCGGCTTGGGCGCAGATCACCAGCACCTTGCGGTTGCGATTCAGGCTCAGCCACTCGACCAGCCACTCAACCCGCGAGTCCACTTCGAGCCAGTCATCCTCGATGATTTTTTCCGGATGCAGCCAAGCCTCGGGAGCCACTTCCTCATCAAACAGGGCCAGCTCTGGCGGCATTTCCAGTGAATGCACCTGCAGCTGACGCTGCGGGAAGCCACTGACAGTATCACGGGTGTTGCGGAACAGAACCCGCCCCGTGCCCTGACGGTCTATCAGCTGGCGGATCAGTCCATCCAGCCCCTGCGCCTGCTGTGGTTCGGGCAGCCGCAACCAGTCATCCACCACCGTGTTGCCAAGCCGCTCGGCCAGAGCCTTCTGCAGATGCACGTCAGCCTGCAGGACACTGGCCCCGTCATCACCCAGCAAGGGTTCGATCAGACTGTTCAGCTGCAGGTAACGGTGTTCCTCATCCAGAAACTGCTGCAGATCAGGGTAGCGAGCCGGATCAAGCAGGCGCAGGCGGGCAAAATGACCTTCAGGCCCAAGCTGCTCAGGTGTGGCGGTCAACAACAGAACGCCCGGCGTATCCTGTGCCAGCGCTTCAATGGAACGATAGGCATGGCTTGGCGTCTCCTGACTCCAGCCCAGATGGTGAGCTTCGTCAACCACCAGCAGATCCCAGCCGGCCGCCTGAGCCTGCAGCTGGCGCGCATCCGAGCGCGTCAAAAGAGACAGCGGGCAGATCACCAGCTGGCTGGATTCAAACGGATTGGCCTGCCCACCCAGTTCAATATCAACGCAGCGCGCCTCATCCAGCAGGCTGAACCTCAGATTGAAACGGCGCAGCATCTCCACCAGCCATTGATGCACCAGTGAATCCGGCACTACAACCAGTACACGGCTGGCACGTCCGCTGATCAGACGCTGGTGGATCACCAGGCCGGCCTCAATGGTCTTGCCAAGCCCCACCTCATCCGCCAGCAGCGCTCTCGGCGCCATGCGCTGGCTCAGCTCGCTGGCAATGTAGAACTGATGCGGCAACAGCTGTACACGGGCACCCAGCAGACCGTGTGCAGCCGAAGCTCTGAGCCGATGCTGTTGCTCAAGAATCGCGACACGCAGCTTGAACAGGCCATTGCGGTCGATCTGCCCTGCAAACAGCCGCTCCTGTGGTCGGCTGAAATGAACCGCGCTGTCGAGCTCCAGTTCAGGCAAAATGACCTCTTCGCCCGCCTCATCAACGCCGCGGTAGATGAAGCACTGGTTATGCTCCATCCGCTCAACCACCTCCATCGCATCTCCGAGCATATTGCAGACCCGGTCTCCGGGTTCATAGGCAACACGGCTGAGAGGTGCGTTATCGGCGGCATAGGTACGGGTTTCTTCAGCGGCCGGAAAACGGATCTCGACACGGCGGTTGGCATATTCGACGACGATGCCCAGACCAAGTTCTGCTTCACTGTTACTGATCCAGCGCTGTCCGGGTACAAATGGCGGTAGTGACAAAATGTGGCTCCCTTGAATTCAGGCCGGCAATTTTAGGCGCTTGGCGGACAAGACTCAAAGCCTGATCGCCAAAGTGGCTCAATCCGACATAATTAAGGCTATCTTCCGCTGCAATTGAGGCAATAACTCCTGCTCGAACCAGGGGTTGCGCCGCAGCCACAGATTATTGCGCGGGCTTGGATGCGGTAACGGTATGCGGCTCGGTCCGAATTCCTGCCAGCGGCTGACCCGCTCGGTCAGGCTCATGCCCTTGCCCAAATGCCACTCCTGCGCATAACGCCCTACCAGCAGGGTCAACTCAATGTCAGGCAGCTCGGCAAGCAATTGTGCGCGCCAGGCCGGGGCGCACTCCGGGCGAGGCGGATTATCACCTGACTTGCCGCGTCCGGGATAACAGAACCCCATGGGTACAATCGCCACTCTGGAAGGATCGTAGAAACGGTCACGGGTCAGGCCAAGCCACTCCCGCAGACGATCACCACTGGCATCGTTGAACGGGATGCCAGTTTCATGCACCTTCAGCCCCGGCGCCTGCCCCACGATCAGCAAGCGCGCCCGAGCGTCTGCCTGCACCACCGGTCTGGGGCCAAGCGGCAGCTGGTCGGCACAGATGCGGCAGGCACGCACCTCTCGCAGCAATTCAGTCAGTGGCATCGGCATCCGGCCCTCCGCTAAATTCTCAATAGCCCTGTTGTATCATACTGATGCCAGTGTAGAAGCCATTTTAAATAAGTGGGTTTTGTTGTACTGTCCGCTAATACAACAACGCCTGTCGAGAGGGATCTTTCATGAAACAACAGGTACGCTGGCTGCTCGGCCTTGCTCTTGTGGTGCTGACTACACTGACACGGGCCGAACCTTTCTCCCCCTCGCCTGCCACCATGGCCCAGCTTGAGGCCATCCGTGAGGGGGGATATGTCCTGTTTATTCGCCATGGCCCTACCGACTCGGGCCAGCCGGATCAGGTACCAATTGACCTTGACGACTGCGGCACACAGCGCCCCCTTTCGCAGGCCGGTCGCGACATCATGCGTGATGTCGCCCGCCAGTTTCATCAGGCCAACATTCCCTTCAGCGATGTATACAGCAGCCCGCTGTGCCGAGCCTACCAGACAGCCGCCATCATCTTTGGTGATGAGGGGTATCGGGTTGATCAGAATCTGATGTACGTGGCGGCGCTGACCAGCAGTGAGAAACAGCCGATCATTGCCCGCACCCATGAGCTTCTGAGTACACCCGTAGCACCCGGCAGCAACCGAGTTCTGGTTGCCCACGGCCCGAATATGGTTGAAGTGATGGAGTATTTCCCGGTCGAAGGCACACTGGTCATCATTCGCCCCCGCCCCGATGGCAGCGGCTTTGATTACGTTGCCAGCATCGAGCCCAACCACTGGAACAGTCTGCTGCAAGTGGCGGAGTAAACCTGATGCGCGCGGGTAAAACCATCCTGATGATGTTCCTGTTGCCCGCTCTGCTGGTACTGTTCATGGGCATACTGCTGGGCTATCTGTCCCTCAACAGTCTGCGCCAGCAGCAACAGGACAGCAGTGCTGCCCTTGCGCTGGACCTGGCCACCATCCATCAGGAGGCCAGTTTTAACCGTGATATCGCCCATCTTCACAGCCGTGTCATTGATGTCCTGGATCGGGCCCGCACTCGCGATCTGACTGAAGTCCAAGTCTATTACGCCCACCGGGATTTCGTTGATGAACTGGCAGAGATCAACACTCGGGTTGAAACCCTGCGCCAATCCAGCCTGCTCAAGGAGGTCAACCACAACTCGGTCAACCGACTGGCAGAAGAGTTCGAGGCCTATCGCAGCATGGTGATCATGGCCACTGAGATCGCCGCCATCGACCCGAATACCGCCAATCGCTTCTTCGCGACAGCCCAGCAAAGCTACAACGAGTTTTCACAGTTTACCGGTCGAATATCGGTGCTGCTCACGGAGCGCGCTCTGCAGCGTGAACGGGAAAGCCAGACCCGTTACGACCAGACGTTCCTGCGCATTCTGGTCATGAGCCTGTTGGCCGCATTGGTCATTACCCTTATCGTGATTCTCGTGGCTCGCATGATCAGCAGCCGAGTACGAGACATTGCCGATGCACTCAGCCAACTGGCCTATAACCAGAGTGCCTGCCTGAAATTGCCATCCATAGAACGCTTGCAGCGCACCTCCAAAGGTGAGTTCGGGCGTATTGCCGGCGTCCTGCTGGGGTTTCGTGATGACATGGTGCGGCGTATTCAGGCCGAAGAGGCCAATCACCGCCTGATCTTCTATGATGCACTCACCGA
Source organism: Marinobacterium sp. MBR-109 (assembly GCF_040547565.1). NCBI lineage: Bacteria > Pseudomonadati > Pseudomonadota > Gammaproteobacteria > Oceanospirillales > Oceanospirillaceae > Marinobacterium > Marinobacterium sp. MBR-109. The sequence goes on along the minus strand of NZ_JBEPPZ010000009.1, from coordinate 104,308 downwards.
GTTGCCCAACCGCCGCATGCTGCAGGAACAACTGATACACCTGACCAGCAGTGAGCGGATGAAAAACTACTACGCCCTGCTCTGGATCGATCTGGACCGCTTCAAGCTGCTGAACGATCTGCGTGGCCACCAGGCAGGTGACAGCTTCCTGTTCGAGCTGGCGTTGAAGATTCGTACCCTGCTGCGTGAAGGCGACCTGCTGGCGCGTGTCGGGGGGGACGAATTTGCCGTACTGGTCGAACTGCCTCAAAGCGATCGTTCTCTGGCAGCACGGGAAGCGGAACAGATCGCACAGGAATTGCGCTGCGGCCTTGAAGGCGAGTACTCAATCGAGGACTTCAATCATTTCCTGAGCGTCAGCATCGGTATTGCACTGTTTACCGACCGCCAGTTTGAAAGTGAAGCGCTTCTGGGGCAGGCCGAGCTGGCCAAGTATCAGGCCAAGGAAGCCGGACGCAATACTGTCAGCTTCTACGACCCACAGATTCAGGCCGAAATCAGCCAGCGTGCAGAGCTGGAAAATGAACTGCGTCAGGCGATCGACCGTGATGAGCTTGAGCTTTTCTACCAGCTACAATTCGATTGCAAGGGCAACGCCACGGGGGCAGAGGCCCTGCTGCGCTGGCGTCACGCCGAAAAGGGGCTGGTCTCTCCGGCTCAATTCATTCCGCTGGCGGAAGAAACCGGCCTGATCGTACCGATCGGCAGCTGGGTACTGAAAACCTCCTGCGAACAGCTTTGTCGCTGGCAGGACAATCCGCTCACGGCCAAGCTCCAGCTGGCGGTCAATGTCAGTGCGCGTCAGTTCCGTCAGTCCGACTTCGTGGCCGATGTTGAGGCAATTTTATCCCAAACCGAAGTGCCACCCGGCAAGCTCAAAATCGAGCTGACCGAGTCCACCGTGCTTGACTATGTCGAAGAAACCATCAGCAAGATGGTTCAACTGCGCGAGCGCGGCGTGAAATTCTCAATGGATGACTTCGGGACCGGCTACTCATCACTTCAGTACCTGAAACGACTGCCGCTGGACCAGATCAAAATCGATCAGTCGTTTGTACGTGATATCGCCACTGACAACGACGATGCCATGATCATCAAGACCATCATCGCCATGGGCCACGCCCTGTCTCTTGACGTTATCGCAGAAGGTGTCGAAACCGAGCAGCAGCGCGCCATTCTTGAAGCCTATGGCTGCCTGCACTATCAGGGCTATCTGTTTGCTCGCCCTCTGCCGCTTGCCGAGTGTGAACAGCAGTTGCAAACAGGATCGGCGTCCGTTCATTGACGATCCGCCACTTTGTATTTAGATTTATCTAATATATTCAAAGAGGCCTCACCATGTTATCTGCACCGCTGCAACGTCTGCTTACCGTTCTGCTGCTGGGCCTCGCCGGCAATGTCATGGCTGCCGAGTCGATTGAAAGCGTCTCTGTCGAGCGCCGTGCCCTGGAAGAAAAGGTACAGCTCGATGGTGTTATCGAAGCGGTGCAACAGAGCACGGTTTCGGCTCAAACCAGTGGACGTGTCACTGCCCTGCCCTATGACGTAGATGATTCGGTACCGGCCGGAGCTCTGATCGTGCAGCTTGAAGACAACGAACAGCAGGCGCGGTTGCAGCAGGCCCAGGCTGCTCTGTCTGAAGCCGAAGCGGGCCTTGCGGATGCACGTCAGCAGTTCAGTCGCAGTCGCTCACTGCATGAGCGCCGCATGATTGCCGACCAGGCGCTGGATCAGGCTCGCAACCAGCTCAGCGCCAGCGAAGCACGTCTGGCTGGTGCTCAGGCAGCGGTTGCCGAGGCCCGCAAGCAGCTGGACTATACCCGTGTTACCGCTCCCTACGGGGGTATTTTGACCGAACGCCATGTAGAGCTGGGTGAGAGCGTCAATCCCGGCCAGCCCCTGCTCAGCGGCCTTTCACTGGAGCAGCTGCGTGTGGTGGTGGATTTGCCGCAACAATATGCCGGTATCGCCCGCGAAGCACGCAAGGCCCGTGTCACACTGCCGGATGGTGATGTGCTGCCCACCGGCAAAATGACGTTCTACCCCTATGCTGACCCGATAAGCCACAGCTTTCGACTGCGCATGACGCTGGATGAGCCCGATACCCGCCTGTTTCCGGGCATGCTGGTCAAGGTCAGCATCCCTGTTGCCAACCGCGACGCGCTCTGGATACCCGCTACCAGCCTGCTGCATCGCAGCGAACTGAGAGCCGTGTTTGTGCTCGATGGCAACGACCACCCTCGCCTGCGTCAGGTACGCACCGGTGTTCGCAACGGTGACCAGGTCGAGATTCTGGCAGGCCTGATTGAAGGAGAACGCATCGTGGCTCATCCGCTGCAGCTCAGCGGCCAGCCTGAACTGAGTGTTAGCGGGGAGTCTCGGCCTTGAGCGCGTCACTGCCGCCCGTCGGCCCTTCGGGCGCGATCGCCCGCGTATTTCAGAACTCGCGCCTGACACCTCTGCTGGCCCTGCTGGCCATCCTGCTCGGTATTCTGGTGCTCGTGTTCACCCCCAAGGAGGAAGAACCCCAGATCGACGTGACATTGGCCGATATTCTGGTGGCCATGCCCGGTGCCGGTGCCGCTGAGGTCGAGAACCTGATCGCCACGCCCGCCGAACAGGTAATGAGCGAGATCGAAGGGGTCAAGCATGTCTACTCGGTATCACGTCAGGGACAGGCCGTGATCACCGTTCAGTTCAAGGTTGGTGTCAGCCGTCAAGAGGCACTGGTCCGACTCTACAATCAGGTCTACTCCAATCAGGACTGGCTGCCTGCCGACCTTGGCGCCAGCCCGCCGCTGGTCAAGCCACGAAGCATTGATGACGTACCGATCATGACTCTGACGCTGTATGACCCGCAACAACGTTACGGCGGTGAGGAGCTGACCCGGCTGGCACACATGCTGGAGGTGGCACTGAAGCGGATACCGGGTACGCGGGATATCTATACCGTTGGCGGTGTACCTGATCGGGTCGAGGTGCATTTTGATCCCGCCCTGCTGGCCGGGTACCGACTTGCCCTGGATGATATCGCACAGGCATTGCAGGCCGCCAACAGCAGCTCACAACCGGTCAGGATCACCCGTAACAGCCTCTCCATTCCGGTGCAGGCAGGCCTGCTGCTGGAAGATATTGAGAGCATCCGCAGTCTGGTAATCGGTATGCACCAGGGAGCCGCTGTCTTCCTGCGTGATGTAGCCGAAATCAGCAGGGGCCGTACTGTACCGGATCGCAGCGTTATGCTGGGGTTCGGCCCGGGCAAGGCAGCGGATAGGCCCGGCACCATCGGACAGGTATATCCTGCCGTAACACTGGCCATTGCGAAGCAGCCCGGCGAAAATGCGATCAACATTACCGAAGCCATCGAAGCAAGGCTGCAACTGCTCAAGAACCGGGCATTGCCCGAAGATATCGAGGTGGTGATCACGCGCAACTATGGCGAAACCGCTTCAGCCAAGGCCCGCAAGCTGATCACGGATCTGGTCTCTGCCACCCTGTGTGTGATGCTGCTGGTGCTGGCCGCCATGGGCTGGCGCCAGGCCACTATCGTCGGTGTTGCTGTACTGGTAACCCTGCTGCTGACACTGGTGTTTTCCTGGGCCTGGGGCTTCACCCTTAACCGGGTGTCGCTGTTCGCGTTGATTTTCTCCATCGGGATTCTGGTAGATGACGGCATCGTCATCACGGAAAACATCAACCGGCGCATACAGAACTCTCTTCATCCAGTGAAGGATATCATTCCGGTTGCCGTTGACGAGGTGGGTACGCCAACCATTATGGCCAGTCTGACCATCATGGCTGCCCTGATCCCCATGGCTTTTGTAAGCGGCCTGATGGGCCCGTACATGAGCCCTATCCCGATCAATGCATCGGCCGGCATGGTGATTTCACAGATTGTCGCCTTTGTGGTCGCCCCCTGGCTGGCACTGCGTCTGCTGCACCACCGTCAGGGGACACAGGCCAGCGAAACCGGCAGTTCGGGTGATGGTGTCAACCCGACAACACTCCGGCTTTTCAGCCGCCTGCTGACTCCGTTTCTGGGGGCTCACCGCGGCCGCCGGGCCCTGCTGGCACTGCTGGTGGTCGGCCTGACGTTGCTGGCCGCTGCCCTGCCGGTGTATCAGCTGGTGATTCTGAAAATGCTGCCGTTTGACAATAAGTCGGAGCTGCAGGTCGTGGTCGACATGCCGGAAACCGCTCCGATGGAGGAGACGCAACGCCTATTGCTGGCGCTGGGGCAGCACCTTGAAACCGTTGCGGAAGTTGCGAACTGGCAAAGCTATGCCGGCACCTCGGCGCCGATCAACTTCAACGGGCTGGTACGCCAGTATTATCTGCGCAGCGACCCCTGGCAGGGAGACCTGCAGGTCAATCTGGTCGCTGAAAGCGAGCGTGAACGCCCGTCACACAACATTGCCCAATCGTTGCGCCAGCCCCTGCAGGCGATCGCCGCGCCTTTTGACGCTTCGGTGAAAATTGTCGAGGTACCTCCCGGCCCTCCCGTCCTGTCACCGCTGGTCGCCGAAGTGTACGCGGCCGATGCGACCAGACGAGCGGAGCTGGCGCGTCAGTTGATGGCACAGATGCAGCAGATCGAAGGATTGGTCGATATCGACTCAACACTGGAAGCACCCACCCGGCAATGGCAGGTGGTGGTTGATCGCGCCCGTGCGGCTCGGCTGGGCATTTCCCAGGCGCAGGCCGTGCAGGCACTGCAGACAGCACTTGGCGGCAGCAACCTGAGTTATCTGCATGACGAACATGCCAAATATCCGGTCCCGATCCGGGTTATTCTGCATGAAGGCGACAAGGCACAGCCATCGGCACTGCTCTCGCTGCAGCTGCGAAACCGTGAAGGCCAGCTGATTCCTCTTGCCAGCTTCGCCCAGGTTGTTGAGTCAGACTGGGACGCGGCCCGCTATCACAAGGACCTGCTGCCGGTGACCTATGTCACGGCGGACATGGCCGGTGCGATCGACTCTCCACTCTATGGCATGTTCCGCATGGTGAATGCACTGAATCAGCTGGAGGATGCGCCGGAACAGTTCTTTATTCGTCAGCCGGACCTGCCGGAGCTTGGCACACTGAAATGGGACGGCGAGTGGCAGATCACCTATGAGACGTTCAGAGACATGGGACTGGCCTACAGTGTTGGCGTGTTCATGATCTTTGTACTGCTGGTGGCGCAATTCCGCTCCTACCTGATGCCGCTGGTGATCATGGCCCCCATTCCGCTGACGCTGATTGGGATTCTGCCCGGCCATGCTCTGCTGGGCCGCGAGTTTACCGCGACCAGCATGATCGGCATGATTGCTCTGGCAGGCATTATCGTGCGCAACTCCATCCTGCTGGTGGTATTTATTCGTCAGTTACAGGATGAAGGGATGGCATTGGAAGACGCGGTGGTGATGGCCGGAGCCGTCAGGATCAAGCCCATCGCTCTGACAGCGGTTTCCGCGATGGTGGGTGCCTGGTTCATTCTTGGCGACCCGATCTTCAACGGACTGGCAATCTCGCTGGTGTTTGGCCTTGCCATGTCGACACTGCTGACGATCATTATTGTGCCGCTGCTGTATTATGCGTTTGCACGCCGCCGCTGGTTATAGCCGCGGCGGCAATCAATCCAGGGCTTCAGCCTCAGGCTGCCACTGCTCTGTCCACTGCTGCAGCCACGCCGAGAGCTCATCATTCGGCATCGGTCTGGCAATGGCATAACCCTGGCCCAGCTCACAGCCCAGATCCAGCAACGCCTGACAATGGGCCTGAGTTTCGACCCCTTCGGCAATAACAGAGCGACGGAAAGCCTGAGCCAGACGAATGACACCATCCAGAATCGCCAGATCATCCGGGTCATCAAGCATGTCACGCACAAAGCTGCGGTCAATCTTGAGCAGCTCAGCCGGCAGACACTTAAGATAGGTGAGCGACGAGTAACCGGTACCGAAGTCGTCCAGCGCAAAGCCCACGCCCAAACGCTGGCAGGCGATGATGATGTCCGATACCTGCACCACATCATCCAGTGCCGTGGTTTCCAGAATTTCCAGCTCCAGATCACCGGGCTGAATCTCGGGCCGCTGTTGCAGCTCTTCGTCCAGGCGCTCGACAAAACTGGCATGCTGCAGATGGATGGCGTCGATATTAACGCTGACCTGCAACGCGATACCGGCCCGTTTCCAACTCAGCAGCTGATCCAGCGCCGTACACAGCACCCAGTGCCCCAACTCAATCGCCAGGGGGTGGTTTTCAATCACGGGAAGGAAAGCAGCCGGTGGCAACAGACCCCGTTCAGGGTGCTGCCAGCGAATCAGCGCCTCACAACCGATCACTTCGCCAGTGCGCATGTTCACCTTGGGCTGATAGAACAGCTTGAATTCCTGGTTGTACAGCGCTTCCCGGATGCGTTCCAGGCTTTCATGCTGGTCACGAACCGCCCTGTCACGTTCCACATCAAACAGATGGTACCGGTTCTTGCCCGCCTGCTTGGCCTGATACATCGCCTGATCAGCCTGACGCTGCAGCTGATCGGCATCCAGGGACTCCTGCTGCGGATAAAACACCACACCAATACTGGCGGAAACGGCCAGCTCCAGATCATCCAGCTGGACCGGTTCGGCCGCCGACTGCAGCAGGCGCTCCAGTACCGGCGTACTGGCACTCGGGCTTTCCAGGTTCTGCAATACGGCAACGAATTCATCCCCACCCAACCGGGCAAGAGTGTCTTCATCACGCATCACCCGCTTCATGCGCCGTGCCACCTGCACCAGCAGCTGATCACCCACTGCATGGCTATGGGTATCATTGACAGCCTTGAAGCCATCCAGGTCGATAAACAGCACCGCGATGCTGATGTCATGACGATTGGCCTGTGCCATCGCCTGTTGCAGACGATCCGCCAGCAGAGTTCGGTTGGGCAAGCCGGTCAGCGGGTCAAAGTGGGCGATCTGCTCAAGCTGTTTCTGCTGCAGCTTGAGGGTTGTGATATCGGACAGCAACGACACATAGCCCTGCAAGCGACCGGCCTCGTCGTAAAATGCATTTACCTTCTGCAGTACGGCATAAAGTTCACCTGCCTTGTGTCGGTTCCAGACCTCCCCACTCCAGTGGCTATCACGTTGCAGGGCCTGCCACATGCTGGCGTGGAAGTGCTTGCCCTGAAGGTCAGAGTTGAGGAAAGCGGGGGTTCGCCCCATCACCTCGTCGGCCGCGTAACCGGTTGTACGGGTAAAGGCGTTGTTGACGCTGACAATATTGCCGTCAGGGTTGGTAATCATGATGCCTTCGTTAGCGTTATCAAATACGCTTGCAGACAGGCGCAGCTGGCTCTCATGCAGCTCTCTACGTCTCAGGCTCACCAGCAGTTCGGCAAACAGTTTCAGCAGAGCCACGGTTTCGCTGCCAAATTTATTGCGGTGGCGCATGGAGGAAATACCGATAAAACCGCTACAGCTGCCCCTGCCCATCAACGGCTGATCAATCAGGCTTTTGGTGCCCTGTGATTTCAGTATTTCGGCTACAAAGGGGTCGGGAACCTGCTCCAGGTCCGCTATGACAATCGGCTCGCCTCTACCGTGCAGATCAATCCAGTTGGGGAACTCATCCATCGGTAGCTGCTGCAGCTTGTGCGCTTGTGGGTCAACGCCCTTGGCACACCATTCAAACGTCATCGAGGCGGTTTTACGCTCAAAGTCATACTCGAACAGGTAGCAGCGATCGGCATCAAAAAAGCTGCCGATCTCGCGCATGGCATCATCCAGAGCGGATTCGATTTGATTCAGCGGCAGGTTGATGAAACGGCTGGAGAACTTCAGCACGATCTGCCGATAACGATCCGCCTGTGCACTGAGCTGTTCTGCATGACTGCGCTGCATTTCGGCACTGACGCGGTCCACAAACAGTTGCATCAGTCCTGTTGCCATATGCGCCTGCTGCAGTGGCCGCTGACTTAAGGCAACCAGCAGCCCAACAGGTTGCTGCTGCTTGTCCAGCAAGGCACTGCCAATATAAGCCTGCGCCCCCATATCCACCAGCATCAGATCCTGGGGGTAGAGTGTTTGAATATCGTTTTCGTGCAGCAGCTGATGATGCTGCAGCACGTCTGCGCAGGGCGTATCGGCCAAGGCGTAGCTGAAGCGGTGAATACTGCCTTCGTCAGACCAGCCGGCCAGCACTTCGGCCCGCTGGCCATCACTGGACAGCCTTGCCACGAAGGCATATTCAACACCCAGCGCCTCAACCAGATGCCGACTGACCGCCTCATAGAAGTCTTTCCCTGACAGCGGAGCAAAGCTGGTCGCCAGAGCAGCCAGCGCCTGCCGCGTCAACTGCTGCTCGGTAATGTCCTGCACCGTCCCCAATGTCTGCACCGGCTCACCCTCGGGCGTATACACGGTTTCGGCACACACACTGACGTGTTTGACGATATCACCCGGCAGCAACAGGCGATGATTGATCTCATAGGTTTTGCCGGTTCTCAGGGCCTCACTGTACACCTCCCTGATTCGCTGTCTGTCTTCAGGGTGCAGTCGCGACAGCGCCTGGCGATAGCTGGAGTCATTGTCAGACGGATCAAGATCCAGCAAGCGGTACATTTCATCCGAACAGGTAAAGCGCTGATTGGTGTGATTCAGCTCCCAGCTGCCAACTCTGGCAATGCGTTGAGCCTCTCGGAGGCGTTCACTGCTCAGCTCAAGTGCTGCTGTGGTTCTGCGGCGTTCCCGCTCCAGTTGACGCCTGCGCTGGATGTTCAGAATCAGTATGGTGATGACCAGCGCCTGCACCAGCAAACCTCCGGCCAGCAGCCAGACCTGCAGTTTGCGACTGCGCTCAAGTTCATTCACCTGTGCATCCACCATCGCCTCCAGCCGCTCCTGATAGTGCCAGAGATCCTGTGCGGCGTGCCGCCCCGGAGTGATATCGGTGATGATGGAAAACAGCAGGTTCTGTTCGTTGAAGTAATAGGGGCGCGAATGGACTTCAACGGTGCGAACTTCGCCATCGGCCAAACGGTGGCGGAACAGGAAATAGTTGCGCCCTTCGGCTTCGGCCAGGGCTCGCTCCTGTGCCACCTGCTCCGGGGTAAAGGTATTGATCTGCTGGATGCTCATGCGCTGCAGCTGTTCAACCGGATAGCCGTAAAAAGCGGCTGCCGCGGCGTTGGCTTCGATGATCCGGCCACTGTCGGGCTCGATCAGCAGCATCATCACGCCGGACTCGCGGAACACCTGCTCGAACTCCGGCCCCTTGGCCACAACGGAGGCCAGCCCTGACACCACCAGCAGCATCGACAGCATCACCGCCAGCAGCATGCGGCTCAGCTGGGGCAGTGAAAACCGCTTCAGTACAGATTCAAACATCCGCCACCCCGACAGGATGACTCGCAGTGTTTGCCGGGACAAAGGTCACAGAAGCAGAAACGGGAGGGAAACGATGGGGCAGACACGGGACATGCCTGCGATCAGGGTGCTCGGTAAGGGTCTCAAACAGGGCCATCAAAAGGCTTGCTCCAACTACTGCCATCCGCTCGGTCATTCAAACTAACAAATATTGAAACCGACAACAAGCGTTTAAAGCTGTCGCAAGCCAGATACGACTTGGCCATTGATAATAATCAGATATTAGTCTTTCCTGATATGGCTTCCAGCTGATCCACGATATGGGCGGCAATCGGGATGGCGGAGGTGGCAGCCGGTGAAGGTGCATTGCACACCACCAGTGCCCGCTCGGTTTTCACAAACAGGAAGTCATCCACCAGCGAACCATCCCGCGCCACCGCCTGCGCCCTCACCCCGGCCGGGTAGGGTTTCAGATCCGCCAGGGTCAGCTGTGGGCAATACTTGCGTACCAGCTGCAGATAGCCGTTGCGGAACAGGCTGTTTTTCATCTCGGCCAGTCCCGGCTTCAGGTTGCGTCCCAGCATTTTGAGCAATCCGGGCCAGCTCAACATGCCGGTCATTTCGGACAGGCTCAGATCCCGCTTGCGGTAACCTTCTCGCTTGAACGCCAGCACCGCATTGGGGCCAACGGTGACGGTGCCATCGATCATCCGCGTCAGGTGTACGCCCAGAAACGGCAGATCGGGGTCGGGAATGGGATAGATCAAGTGGTTCACAATCCGGTTGTGCTCGGGCGGCAACAGGAAGTATTCACCCCGAAACGGCACGATGCGAAAGTCCGGCGTCTGCCCCAGCATTTTGACCATCCGATCCGCCCAGAGTCCGGCGCAGGCAATCAGATGCTCTGCGCTGAACAGTTCCGCATCGGTTTCCACCTGAACACCGGACCCGTGCTCTTCTATCCGTCTCACCTTGGCGTTGAAGCGCACCTCGCCACCGGCCTGATGTACCAATTCCACCATCTTTTCACAGATGCGGGCGTAACTGACAATGCCGGTCGAAGGTACGAATATGGCCCCCGCCCCGGTAATGTTGGGTTCGCGCGCCCTGAGCTGGTCGGCATCGAGCACCTCGATCGGCAACTCATTCTCGGCACAGCGTCCGATCAATGCCTGCATCCGCTCCAGCTCCTGCGCGTTGGTCGCGACCAGCAGTTTGCCGCATTCATCAAACGGAATGCCGTGCTCACGGCAGAAAGCCTTGGTGGCGGCATTTCCCGCCTTGCAGAAACGCGCCTTCAGACTGCCGGGCTTGTAGTACACCCCGGCGTGAATCACGCCGGAGTTGTGGCCGGTCTGATGCTGCGCCGGAGCGGATTCTTTCTCCAGCACCAACACCCGCTTGCCCGGAAAACGCTGTTGCAACTCCAGAGCCGTTGCCAGCCCCAGAATGCCGGCGCCGATCAGAATATAGTCATGCATGACGGGCATGCTCCTCACCTCCTGCCGCTGCTGCTTCGGAAAAGCGTCGACTGAACAGGAACAGCGCGACAAATGCAACTGCAGCAACCAGGTCATAAGCCAACTGACCGTGGGGCCAAAGCAGACCGATGGCACAGACACCGCTGAGCAGACGCAACAGCAGGTTGAGCCGCCCTTCCAGATAACCTTCCATGAAGCCGACGAAGGCGTACATGCCGAGAATACCGAAGGCAAAGATGGTCAGTACCTCGGTCCAGCTGCCGCCGATAAACGGGGTGTAGGCAAACAGCAGCGGTACGACATACAGCCCCTTGGAGATTTTCCAGGCGGTGAAACCGGTCGCCATGGGCGGTGTACGGGCAATCGCCGCCGCCGCAAAGGCGGTCAGGCAGACCGGAGGGGTCACGTTGGAGTCCTGCGACAGCCAGAAAATGATCATATGCGCGGCCAGCAGGATCATCGCCAGCTTCTCGGGCGCCATCGCCTGCTCCAGCAGCTGCCCCTTGAAGTCGGCCGGTACCTGCTCCAGCAGGCCCATCGCCTGCGCCTCGCTCATGGGTGCAGCCAGTGCCGTCAGACTGTTCGGGTCCACCAGCATGAAGATGGTGCGTGCCATCTCCGGCAGCTGACCATTGACCATCAGCTGGATCAATTCACGTTCGGCCATCAGACCATAGAGCGCCGGTGCCGACAGGGTCGCCAGCACGATGTAGGCAGCCGTGACCGGCAGCCCCATCCCCAGCACCAGCGAGGCCAGCGCCACCAGTACCAACGTGATGAACAGGCTGCCACCGGCCCAGTCGGTCACCATCAGCGAGAAGGTGTTGCCGATGCCGGTCATGGAGACCACATTCACCACCAACCCCACAGCAATCAGCAGCATGGCGGTGGTGGCCATGTTTTTCGAGCCTTGCGCCAGGGCATCGATGATCTCTCGCGGCCCCATTTTGCGCGGCGACAGCCAGGACGCCACCACCACGGACAGAATGGAAATACCGGCCGCGTAGGTGGGTGTAAAACCCTGTACCAGCAGGGTGACCAATACCACCAGCGGCAGCAGGCAGTGCCAGCCTTCCTTGAACACCTCACCCACCGGGCGTGTGTTCATCTCAACGGCGTGCGCATGGCTGCGCTTGGCTTCAACCCGTACATAGAAGCCCACCGACAGAAAGTACAGCAGCGCAGGCAGCGCCGCGATCCCGATAATCGTCACATAGGGAATCTGGGTATAGGACGCCATGATGAACGCCCCGGCGCCCATCACCGGCGGCATCAGCTGACCACCGGTAGAGGCTGCCGCTTCGACACCGGCGGCAAAGCGCGGCGGAAAACCGGCCTTCTGCATCAGCGGGATGGTAATCACACCGGTGGATACGGTATTGGCCACGGAGGAGCCGGACACCGAGCCCATCAGACCCGAGCCGAACACGGCCACCAGACCAGGCCCACCGACCATCTTGCCGGCCACGGCACGGGACAGATCGATGATAAAATCACCGGCGCCGGATTTCACCAGAAAGGCACCGAACAGGATGAACATGAACACATAAGTCCAGGAGATCATGGCAATGGAGCCAAACATTCCCTCGGACGAGAAGAAACTCCGGTACAGCACGGTTTCCAGGTTGAGGCCGGGGAAATTGAACATGCCCGGCACATACTGCCCCCACCAGAACACATAGGTCAGGGCAAACAGAATAAGACAGGGAATAAACCAGCCGGTGGTCCGGCGTGTCAGTTCCAGCGCAATCGCAATGGCGACAATCGATACGATCCAGTCCGTGGTGACAAAATTGACACCGCGCGCATAGAGCGCATCTTCAAACAGCATCAGGTACACGGTTGTTCCCACCGCCGCCAGACCGATCAGCAGGTCCAGCCCCAGCAGCAGCTTCGAGTCACCGGCCTTGCGGCTCATCGGCACCATCAGCGCACAGATCAGCGCAAAACCGGCAAAGTGGATTGCGGCTACCCAGAGTTCGGACAGGGTGCCCAGGGTGTTGAAATAGATATGAGCCAGCGCAAACAGCGCACCACCCCAGTAGATGAAGCGTCCACTCAGCGAGTGCTCGTCACGCTTGGTCAGCTCAAGGCTTTTGAGGCGCTCGGCGGTCTGCTGATCATTCAGCGGCGTTGAGGTCATCGACTCTGTCCTCTGTTGTTCGGTATTCACCACAACCGCACACCCCGCCCCTTGGCGGGGGTGCAGTCGACAGACTGGTGAGCAAGCTCGGCTTACTCGGCGATCAGGTGATCCGGGATTTCAAGGCCCGCTTCACGGTAGTAACGCACCGCGCCCGGGTGCAGCGGAACCGGCATGCCGGCGATCGCTTTTTCCAGCGCCATCGCTCTGGTGGCGGCATGGATACCGTTGAGGAAAGTCAGGTTTTCATAAATGGTCTTGGTCAGCTGATACACGTCCTCTTCCGACACGTCCGCGTTCACCGCCAGGAAGTTCGGCTGGGCAACGGTGTTGATCGCTTTGGTCTGGCCTGGATAGGTGTTGGCCGGAATGACATAACGGGTCCAGAGATCATAGCGACCGTTGGCCTGCTTCATCTGCTCGTCGGTGAAATCCAGCGTGGTGATGTCACCGCCCATGGCCGCATAGGCGCGGGTGATGGCCGAGGTCGGAACGCCCGACGGAATATTCATGCCGTCAATGGTGCCGTTCTGCATCGCATCCGCCGATGGACCATAGCCCATGTAGGCCAGACTGAAGCTGTCCGGATCGATACCCAGGTTGCCCAGAATGGTACGGCCCGAACCTTCGGTGCCGGAGTTTTTCGGCCCGATGGAGAATTTTTTGCCCTCAAAGCCTTTCAGGTCGGTAATGGTGCCGGTTTTGGCATAGGGCGTGCGGACCACGAACTGCTCCACGTTCTGCCACAGCATGGTGACCGAGCGCAGGTAATCCTGTTTGCCGGACTGTTTCAGCTCGCCCTCACCGTTCCAGGCCCAGGCCCCATAAAGACCCTGCAGGATCGAGAACTGAACCTGGTTCTCACGCATCAGTTTGATGTTTTCACCGGAACCGGCGGAGTTGATGGCAGAAACGGACAGGCCGATGGTGGGCTCAAGCTTTACTTTTGCCAGTGTCGCAATGGCCACGCCGACCGGGTAGAAGGTACCGCCGGTTGATGCGGTGGCCATGATGTAGGAACGTTTTTCTTCAGCCTGTGCCAGACCGGCAGTGCCGCCAACGGTTGCCATGGCCAGCGTCAGACCCATCGCCTTGATCAGGGTGCGTTTGCTCTGATTCATCTTGGTATCCCTTATCGTTATGTCATCAGTCATTGTTGTTAGTGACCTGAATAACAAAGCAGGAACCGGGCCAATTCACTCGATTCTTACAACCCTTTGTTTTTTAAAAACATTCATCATGCAACACTGACCTGATGAGCGAGATTTCGCCTATTAAGCTCTCTGAGCATAGGCAAAAAACCGCTTATTGCGCGGTAAAGTCACTGCGATTCAGGCCATAACGCTGCATTTTCTGATTCAGTGTGCGTCGCGGCAGGTCCAGCTCATCCATCACCGCCTTGATATTGCCCTGATGCCGCTCCAGCGCTTCACGGATCAGTTGCGATTCATACTCAGCCACCCTTACCGCCAGCGACAGCGTCTGGCGCCCTGCCAGCGGTGCACTGACCAGCGGCGTCTGCCGTGAAAGCAGCTCAGCCACACTGGCACGCGGATCAACCGCATACCGGATGGCGATGTTTTTCAACTCGCGCACGTTGCCCGGCCAGGCATAGGATTGCAGCGCATCCAGATCATGATCACTGAGCTGGCGCGCTTCACGATCATGCTGATCAGCCCCCCGACCGGCATAGTGGGCGAACAGCAGCGGCACATCCTCGATCCGCTCCCGCAGCGGCGGAATATGCAGCTCGGAGACACTGAGGCGGTAGAACAGGTCTTCGCGGAAATTGGGGTCGCCGCGCAGGTCCACCTTGGCGGCAGCGACCACCCGCAGATCGACCGGTATCAATGTATTGGACCCCAGCCGTTCGATCACATGCTCCTGCAACGCTCGCAGCAGCTTGATCTGCAGGTGCAGTGGCATGCTCTCGATTTCGTCCAGAAACAGGGTGCCGCCACTGGCATACTCAAACTTGCCGATACGGCGCTTGGCCGCATGGGTAAACGCACCGGCCTCATGACCAAACAGCTCACTTTCGATCAGGTTTTCCGGAATGGCACCACAGTTGATCGGCACAAACTGCTTCTTGCCACGGGTGCTGTACTCATGCAGACACTGCGCCACCAACTCCTTGCCGGTACCGGTCTCACCATAGATGATCACATTGGTATCCAGCTCGGCCAGCGCCAGCAGTTCACGTCGCAGGCGTTGAATGGCCGGTGAAATACCGATCAGGCGCGCTTCCAGCACTGAACGACTGGCCAGACTCTGCTGCAGACGCAGATTTTCAAGCATCAGGCGCCGCTTTTCACAGGCTCGGCGAATCCGCTCGACCAGGCGCTCGGGCACAAAGGGCTTTTCGATAAAGTCGTAGGCACCTTCGCGCATGGCCGCCGTGGCCATATCCACATCGCCATGCGCCGTGAGCAGAATCACCGGCAGATCCGGTGCACGCTTGAGAGCTTCAGTCATCAGCTCAAGGCCATCCATGCCGGGCATGCGCACATCGGTCAGCAGAATGCCGGGGCAGAACGGGTCGATCTGCTCCAACGCCTGCTCGGCCCGGCTGAAACACTCCACACTGAAACCGGACAGCTCCAGCCACTGGGCGGTAGCTTCACGCACCATCGCCTCATCATCCACCAGCAGTACGCGGCCCTGATCAATCATTATTCGCTCCTTGTTGGTAAAGCGGCATGCTCAGCCGGAAACAGGCACCTTCAGCCTGATCAACAGGTTCGATACTGCCACCGAGGTCACGCAAAATACTGTGTACGATTGCCAACCCCAACCCAAGCCCCTGGCCCACCTCCTTGGTGGTGAAAAAGGGTTCAAACAGTTGAGCGCGATGCTCGGGCTCAATGCCGGGGCCGTTGTCCCGAACATCCAGCAGCATCCGGCCATCCTCTACGGCCTGCACACTGATCCAGAGGTGGTGTTCACCGGGTCGGGTCGACATGGCATCGCAGCTGTTCTTGATCAGATTGATCATGACCTGCTCATAGCGTGCGGCATCGCCGGCAATTTTCATATCAGGCTGCGGCGGATCGAAATGCAACTGCAGATCCAGCTCCTCGAAGCGACCACGGAACAGCTGCAACACCTGTTCCATCACCTGCTGCAGCGACACCGGCTCGATACGTTCCGGCTTGCGATAGGCGAAGGTTTTCAGCTGCCCGGTGATCAGCGCCATGCGGTCGAGCAGCTGCTGTTGCTGGCGCAGGTTACGCACCAGTGCATCAGGGTTATCCAGCTGCTTTTCAGCAATGGCGAGATAGGTACGCATGGCGGTCATCGGCTGATTGAGTTCGTGCACCACCGAGGCCGACATCCGCCCCAGCGCCGCCAGCTTTCCGGCTTGCACCAGCTCGGCCTGTGCCTCTTCCAGTGCTCGGGTACGTGCCACCACTTTCTGTTCCAGGGATTCATTGGCTTCACGCAGTGCCTGCTCCAGCCGTTTGCGACGGCTGATATCGATCAGAGTCACCAGATACCCGAGTTCAGGGTGGTGCGCCATCTGCCGAATCGAGATCAGCATGGGAAACTCACTGCCATCGGCACGCTGGCCGACCACTTCCAGCCCGGTCAAGGGCTGAAAGCGTTCGCTGCCGAGCGCACCCAACGCTTGCTGCAGTGGTCGGGCCGAAAAGCCGGCCCGCAGCAGGTTCAAGACCGGCTGATGCCGAATCTGCTCTACCGATACGCCGAACAGCTGCATCGCCATCGGGTTGACCAGCTCAACCCTGCCCGAAGGCGTAATGTGTATCAGCCCGACCTGCGCGGTATTGATGATGTCACGCTGCTGCTCTTCACTGCGTGCCCGCTCCTGCAGCCGCTCCAGCTGGAGACGACGCTTCTGACGTGACTCGCGCAGATACAGCAGCAACAGGCCCAGCGCCACCCCGCCGGAAAGTACCGAGGCCACCACCAGCTGCTCACGCTGTTTGGCCGGACGGATATCGGTCAGTGTACTCACCTGCCAGCCCAGATCATCCAGCTCAACCCGATGCACGATCGCCATGGAGTTTTCATGCGGCACCAGCTGCAGACGGGTACCATCACTCAGCAACCGGGACTGCATCTGCTCCAGTGGCCAACCCAGATCAGACTTGAATACCAGCTCACCCGTCGGCGATACCACCAGCAGCGGATAGTCCGTTGTCAGTTGCTCGCCCAACCGAGGCACATCCAGCCGTATCACGGCCACCCCCACCAGCCCGCCATCATAGATCGGGGCCGACATGAAAAAGGTCGCGGTTTCCAGATCTTCCTGATACTGCAGCTCCTGCCCCTGCTCTCCCGCCAACGCCTGCTGGAAGTAGTGCTGCTGCCACTGCGAGCGCAACCGCTGCGAGCTTTCATCACGCCAGTTGCTGTACGCCAGCGCCTCACCCGTGGGGTCCAGTACAAACAGAGCCGTCGAGCCGGCCACCAGGTTGAACTGCTCCAGCACCCGGTTCACCAGAATACGGTTATGTTCATCGGGCTGGCGCAGAAAGTCTCTGACCTGCAGGTTCTGTGCAACCAGAAAGGGCAGATAGTTGTATTGACCCAGGGTGCGGCGCAGCTGGCCGATGCTGTTCAGCAGTCGATCGGAGCCCTCTACGTGCAACTGCTGCATGGCCCGATCATAGGCCACCCGACCGCCCCACCAGGCCAGCAGCAGAAACATCAGGCTGTACAGCAGAATTCTGAGGCCAAGCGACAGGCGAAGTTTTGAAGACGTGGCACGTTCAGGCATTGGCAGTCTCTCTTGGGCAGGCGCTGAACCTTAGCAAAGGCAGATATTTTTTTCAGCCGATCAACGCCTGTGCCATAATAGCGGCCCCATTCTATTCAGTCTGTATGGATACCATGACCGCCAACACCATTATCGCCTATCAGGGCCACGAAGGGGCCTATTCCCATCTTGCCTGCCGCCACGTGCACCCGGAGCTGACGCCCCGCGCCTGCGAAAGCTTTGTTGAAGCGATGTTTATGGTCGAGCGCGGCGAAGCGCGACTGGCGATGATTCCGCTGGAGAACTCCACCGCCGGGCGAGTTGAAGAGATCTACCGCCTGATGCCGAAAACGCGCCTGCATGTGATTGGCGAGCATTTTGAGCCGGTCAACCACTGCCTGCTGGCGCTGCCCGGCACCCGCATCGAAGATCTGAAAACCGTGTCCTCTCATCCTCAGGCGCTGGCACAGTGTGCCGAGAACATCCGCAGCCTCGGAATTGAGCCGGTTGCCGCGCTGGATACCGCAGGCTCGGCCGATGAGTTGTCGCAGAAACGCACCCAGGGTCATGGCGCCATCGCCTCCAGCCTGGCGGCTGAGCTGTACGGGCTGGAAGTGCTGCGAGAAAACTTTCAGGACAAGACCGGCAACACCACGCGCTTCATGATCCTCTCACGCGACCAGATGATGCCGCCGCTGGAGAAGGATGTGCGTTACATCACGTCCCTCATGTTCCGTGTGCGCAACATCCCGGCGGCGCTGTACAAGGCACTGGGCGGCTTTGCCACCAACGGAGTGAACATGGTGAAGCTGGAAAGCTACATGGCCTCTGAAACCATGACCGTGTCCAGCTTCCACCTGGATATTGAAGGCCACCCGCATGAGCAGGCGATGAAGTTCGCGCTGCAGGAGCTTAACTTCTTTGCTGAAGAGGTGCGCGTGATCGGCACCTATGCAGCTCACCCTTTCCGCTTCAGCCACCTGAATCTGGAGCTGTAGTCCGGCGCTCAGCGCTCCGGCGTACATTCACCCCGCAGGGCACAGCCCAGTGCCTTGCGGATTGCATCCGGTGAAAGCCCAAGCGCAATCAGATGATGCAGCTTGGTGAAGGCCGCTTCCGGGGTCAGATCGAGCCCCGACACCACACCGACCTGATTCAACAGAGCACCCGTTGCATAGGCTCCCTGACTGACCGCTCCCTGCTGGCACTGGGTCACATTCACCACCACCTGCCCTCGCGCACCTGCTCGGGCCAGAACATCCAACAGACCGGTTTCGGTTTCCGGCGGGTTACCAACACCATAGGTAAGCAACACCAGTCCTTTTACCGCATCGGGTGCCAACGCCTCCTTCAGCAGCCGCAGCGGCATGCCCGGATATACCATCAACATGACCACTGCATCAGGATCATACGCGGGTATTTCAAAGCGTACCTGTTGCGGCGGCAGTCGCTCTGCACTCAGCTCAATGTCAATCCCGGCCTTACCCAGCCAGGGGGCATTCGGCGAATCAAACGCATCCAGGCCGCTGCTTTTCACCTTGCGGCTGCGATTGCCGCGCAGCAGGCGTCCATTGAAACAGATGCATACCTCAGCAAGATCAGTACGCGACGCCAACAGCAGCGCCGTGACCAGGTTATCCAGCGCATCATTGCGCAGCTGACTGAGCGGAATCTGAGAGCCGGTCAGAATCACGGGCTTGTCCAGCTGCGACAGCATGAACGACAGTGCAGACGCGGTGTAGGCCATGGTATCGGTCCCATGCAACACCACAAAACCCGTGTAGTCACGCCACTTTGCCTGCAGGGTTCTGGCAATCTGCTCCCAGTCGGCCGGCACCACACTGGCACTGTCGATCAAGCGATCAAACTCCAGCAGGTCAAACACCGGCAATGCCCGATCCCCCAAAGCCGCCCTGAGCCGAGCATCAAAGCCCGGCTCAGGCACATAGCCATTGTCAGAGGCCACCATACCGATGGTGCCGCCGGTGTAGATCACCAGAACCCGGTTCATCATGGCGCTACCGCAACCGGTGCCAGCATGGCATGAGGACTCAGAATTGCATCCAGCTTGGCTTCGGGCAGCAGCCCTTCGGCCAGCACCAGTTCGCGCACGGTAGAGCCCGAGGTCAGTGCGGCAGAGGCGATCCGCGTTGAATTGCTGTAGCCGATATACGGCACCAACGCCGTGACGATTCCAATGCTGTTGTCCAGATGCCGGGCACACTGTTCTTCATTGGCTCGAATGCCACGAATGCAACGATTTTCAAGCATGGTACAGGCCGAGGTCAGCATCTTGATTGAATTCAACAGGTTATACACGATCAGCGGTTCCATCGCGTTGAGCTGCAGCTGCCCGGCTTCAGCCGCCAGCGTCACCGCCAGGTCGGCAGCAATCACCTGATAGGCCGTTTGATTGACCGCCTCCGGAATCACCGGGTTGACCTTGCCCGGCATAATGGAAGAACCCGGCTGCATCGGCGGCAGCATAATTTCACCCAACCCGGTACGTGGGCCGCTGGACAGCAGACGCAGATCGTTGCACATCTTGCCCAGCTTGATGGCAAAACGCTTGAGAATGCCGGAGAACATGACGAAAGCGCCCATGTCTGAGCTGGCTTCCACCAGATTCGTGGCGGATACCACCGGCTTGCCGGAGATCTGCGCCAACCGCCCCACCGCCAGCGCCTGATACCCCGGCGGCGCGTTGATGCCGGTCCCGATTGCCGTACCGCCAAGATTGACCTCGCACAACAGCCGCGCCACCTCATGCAGGCGGTCGATATCCTCATCCAGATTGACGGCAAAAGCCTCAAACTCCTGCCCCAGCGTCATCGGCACGGCATCCTGCAGCTGAGTACGTCCCATTTTGACGATATGGGAAAACTCGCGCCCCTTCTCTTCCAGCGCCTCGATCAGGCTGCGGATTGCCTGTTCAAGCGGCTCAGCTGCAAACTGAATCGCCAGGCAGACCGCTGTCGGATAGGCATCATTGGTGGACTGGGAGCGGTTAACATCATCATTGGGGTGCAGATACTGGTACTCCCCTCGCCCATGCCCCAGCTTCTCCAGCGCCAGATTGGCGATCACCTCGTTGGCGTTCATGTTGGTCGATGTACCGGCGCCGCCCTGAATCAGGTCGACCACGAACTGATCATGCAGATGACCGGCATCAATCTCGTCACAGGCGGCGATGATGGCACCCGCCTTTTCTGCCGGCAGCACACCCAACTCACGGTTGGCCCAGGCGGCAGCCGACTTGACCTGCACCAGCGCACGTACCAGCGCCGGAAAATGGCTGATGGGCACACCGGTAATGGAAAAGTTATCAAGAGCACGCTGGGTTTGAATGCCATACCAGGCTTCAGCCGGTACCGCCAGATCACCCAAAAGATCATGTTCAACGCGCATGTTCATCGAATGCATAGACCCTTGCAAACAGATTAAAAAGACCCCCGGGTTCGTCGTGAACCCGGGAGCAACTGGAGAAGCCTGTTACCTGGCAGCCTTGCCGGAAACGGTTTCACGCGCCTTGATCCGTTCCAGATCTTCCGGCTCAATTTCCCAGGCGACCGGGTCCACATTCATATCGCGGAACTGGCTGGCATCGAAAACCGGCTGTTCGACCCCCTCGCCGATCTGGCGATCAAAATCACGCAAAATGCGCAGACCCGGCTTGACCAGAAACAGCAGCGCGATCAGGTTAGCCAGCGCCAGCAGCCCCATGGTGACATCGGCAAAGCCGAATACGGTTCCCAGATCGGTGGTAGCCCCCCAGCACACAAGGCCAATGATCAGAACCCGGAATCCATTGAACAGATTCTGGTTTTCCGTGCTGAAGAAATTGAGGCTGTTTTCACCCAGATAGTAGTTGTAGAGCATGGTACTGAAGCCGAACAGCACCAGTGCAATGCTGACAAAGGCACGCCCCCAGTCACCGACATGATCGGCCAGTGCCGACTGTGTCAGCGCGACACCTTCAACCGCGACACCGCTGCCCGGCTCATAAACCCCGCTGAGCAGAATGATAAATGCGGTTGCCGAACAGATAATCAGCGTGTCGATAAAGACCGAAAAGGACTGCACAATGCCCTGATTGGCAGGGTGCGGCACATAGGCCACGGCTGCCACGTTGGGTGCACTGCCAAGCCCGGCCTCGTTTGAAAACAGGCCACGCTTGACCCCCATCATGATCGCCGCGCCAATGCCGCCACCGACTGCAGGTTCAAGGCCGAAAGCGCTTTTAACGATCAACATGAACACATCCGGGATACGGTCAAAATTGAGGCCCAGTACGACAAACGCCACCAGCAGGTAGCCACCGGCCATGATCGGTACCAGCACCTCGGCGACTTTGGCGATACGCTTAACACCGCCGAAGATGATCATGCCCACCAGCATCGCCATGGCGATCCCGGTATAGAACACCGGCACCCCAAAGGCGTCACCGACTGAGGTCGCAACGGCATAGGATTGCAGCGCCGTAAAGCAGAAACCAAAGGTCACCAGCAGCAATACGGAGTAAATCGCAGCCAGCCAGTTCCACCTTTTGCCCAGCCCACGGGAAATATAGTGAGCCGGGCCACCACGATAGGTGCCGTCCGGCTCGGCCTGCTTGTAGGTTTGCGCCAGCGTACATTCAAGAAAGCTGGTGGCCATACCCATCAGACCAACCACCCACATCCAGAAAATGGCACCGGGGCCACCCAGCGTAATCGCCACGGCAACGCCGGCGATATTGCCGCCCCCCACGCGCCCGGCCACCGACAGCAGCAGCGCCTGAAACGAACTCAGGTGGCCATGTTTATCATGCTTGAACGCCTGACTGGCGCTCAGAATTCGGAACATGCGACCGAAATAGCGAAACTGGACAAAGCGCGAAACGACCGTAAAACCCACACCAATAAGGATCAGCAGGCCGATCAGCACCTTGCCCCAGAGAAGCTCGTTGAGAAATTCCAACATCACTGCACTCCACTCTATTCTTGTTTTAGGACGGTGGGTCATTTAATCAATGATTCAGCACTGATAAAATTTGTCACT
This sequence comes from Marinobacterium sp. MBR-109, assembly GCF_040547565.1. Classification (NCBI taxonomy): domain Bacteria; kingdom Pseudomonadati; phylum Pseudomonadota; class Gammaproteobacteria; order Oceanospirillales; family Oceanospirillaceae; genus Marinobacterium; species Marinobacterium sp. MBR-109. Next base: position 81,589 of record NZ_JBEPPZ010000009.1, on the reverse strand, counting down.
CTGACTACAGAATGGCGTATTCTGGCGCACAAACAACACCAAAAAGTGCCAGCGCATTTTGGCGCATTCCCAACTACACGCCTTCAGGAGGTGACGCGATTGAACGAGGACCTGGCCCAAAACCTGCGCCTTCTGTGCAGCTATCACAAATCGATCGCTGAAGTGTGCCGCCGACTTAACATCAACCGTCCGCAGTTCAACCGTTACCTGAGCGGACGTTTCAAGCCCTCAGCCGGCACCCTGCGTCGTATCTGTGATTTCTTTGGTGTTGATGTACACGAGATCCTGCTGCCGCATGACCAGTTCCAGCGTCTGGTGCAGGTACGCCCCAGTGCCCTGCCACCCAGCGATCCCTCCACGGATAACCTCAGCGCACACCTTGATCACCTGTTCCGCAGCGGAAGCCAGGGGCTGGAACGCTATATCGGTTACTATTTCGAGTATTACCTGTCGATGTCGGCGCCGGGAAAATTGATCCGTACGCTGGTCTGTATCGAGGAGCGAGATGGGCGCTACCTGTTCCAACGCACCGAACGGATGCAACCGGAGCCGGGCGAACCCGCCTGCCACAACCGCTACCAGGGTGCTGCCGTAATGCTCAGTGACCGGCTGTTTCTGGTTGACTACGAAACGCTGAATCGACATGAACTGACCCAGACAATTCTTTTCCCCAGCTTTCGTAACCGACTTACCCGGCTGACAGGGCTGCGCGTCGGAGTGTCGGACAACAGCGAACGCATGCCCTGCTGCACACGGGTGCTGTATGAATATCTGGGCACCAGCATCAGAGTGCGCAAGGCGCTGGCGATGTGCGGACTGCTCGACGCCGATCAGGATGAGCTCGACCCCAGCATTTCTGCTGCGGTGCAAAACAACATGACAGAGGAAGAGATTCATTTTCGTGCCCGACACCACACCGGCCGATAGCGTCCGAGCGCAATATCAGAACATTACCATTGTGATATAAGAGCTTATATTTATTCCGCACCGCACAAAAATATAATTTCTTAGAAGGTTTTATTCTAAAAATACTATTGTGCATTGCACAAAAAGAGGCCATATTGAAGCTGTCCTGCATCGCAGGGCACCGCGAGAGTCGTTGCTCTTCCTCAATCTCTCGCATCCCATTTCCAACTCTGGCCGTTTTGAGTTGTTTGCACTTTGCCTGCCCCTCTTCACTGAAGAGGGGTTTTTTTTGACTGAATTCAGGAAGGAAAGGTGTGGCGGGGCAAGCGAGTGTCGCGCGTCAGACTGCCTGCTCGCGGGCGGCACGTTCCTGCAGTTTTTTAAGCACCCGTGATACCGCCACGAAGCCGAAGGTTGCCGTGACCACGGTGGTGGCGCCGAAGCCACCGGCACAATCCAGTCGCGTGCCGTTCTCCATCACGCTCTTCTGCTGGCAGACACTGCCGTCCGGCTGCGGGTAACGCAGCTGCTCTTCAGAGTAGACACATTCAACGGCAAAGCGACGACCGCTGCTGCTGAAACGATAATGGCGCCGCAGGAAAGAGCGCACTTTGGCGGCCAGGGGATCGGTTTGCGTGCGCGTGAGGTCGGCCACGCGGATCAGCGTCGGGTCGACCTGACCACCGGCACCGCCGATGGTGATCACCGGCACCTTGCGTCGCTTGCACCAGGCGATGACCGCTGCCTTGTCCTTCACGCTGTCGATGGCATCCACCACGTAGTCCAGATCGTCGTGCAGCAGCTCATCCAGGTTGTCGCGGGTTGCGAAGGCTTCCACCTCATGCACCAGACAGTCCGGGTTGATATCTCGGATACGTTCCGCCATCACCGCGACCTTGGACTGTCCGATGGTGGAGCTGAGGGCATGGATCTGGCGGTTGGTATTGGTGACACACACATCATCCAGATCAATAAGCGTAATTTCGCCTATGCCGCTGCGCGCCAGTGCCTCCGCCACCCAGGAGCCAACGCCCCCGATGCCGATCACGGCCACATGGGAGCGCTGAAACAGTTCGAGCCCGTCCAGCCCATAGAGCCGAGCCGTACCACCGAAGCGCTGATCGAGTGCGTTACTCATCGTCGAACTCATCCTCGGTCAGCTCAGTCAGTACGACTTCACCACACTCGTTGCATTTGCCTTCGATAAAGACCAATCCATACAGCTCGTACTCCTCAGGCTCAGACATACCCAGCCCCAATTGTTGGCAGTGGTCGCACCAAGTATCGGTCAGGAAGAGTTGCTGTTCTTCAGAGTCGCGGGCGTAAAAATCCCGCTGCACACGATTCTCGTTCATTTTTTGATCAATCTTCATAGGAGGCGCATGATAAATCAGCCGGCAGCACCATGCCAGCGCAGAGCAAAAGGATCACGCCAGTCACCCGCCAGCAGCGCTGTCATCTCGGGCAACCTGAACAGCTCACCCCGGTCAGGATCAGCGCGGAACGCACAGGGTGTACCTGCAAGACTGAAACTCAACTGCCAGGCATGCAGATAGCCACGGTCCGGTCGGGCCGCATCCGTTTTTTCATGATAGATCGGATCACCGATAATGGGCGCACCGATGCTTTTCAGGGCCACCCGGATTTGATGCGTTTTACCGGTATAGGGGCGACACAGAAAGGCGCGCAGGCCCGGCTGGATCGATGCACTGTAGAACTCGGTACGCGCCCGGTTTTCGTCTGTACGGGTAAGCTTCCAGCTGCCGCGACGGCTGCGAACCATGCCGCCTTCGATACGGCCCTGCTTTTTGCGCGGCTTGTGATCGCTCAGGGCCAGGTACAGCTTGCTGACCTGTTGAGTTGCAAATGCCGCCGACAGCTCAGCGGCACTGTCCGCCGAGAGCGCAAACACCACCAGTCCGGACGTGATTCGGTCCAGCCGATGCACCGGCCAGACCGCTTGCCCCAACTCACGCGCCAGCAACATTGCCAGACCGGCGGCTTGATCATCCTTATGCATACTGATGCCCGGTGCCTTGTCGATCACGACAAAGCGGGCATTGCGTTCAATGATGCGGAAGGCAGGTGCGGTGTCCGGATGGCTCACCAGTTCATGACCTGTTTGACGAAGGGTACGGTAATCTTGCGTTGCGCACTGAGCGAGGCCACATCCAGCTTGTCCAGCGTCACCAGCAGGTGCGCCATGTTGCGGCTGCCGTGATGCATCAGATAACGAATCACATCATCACCCAACTGCAGGCCACGGGCCTGAGCGCGTGCACGCAGGGCAACCACCTTGGTGTCGTCATCCAGTGGCTGCAACTGAAACACCATGCCCCAGTTGAGGCGTGACTCAAGGTCGGCCAACCGAATACCGAGCTTGGCCGGCGGCAGGCTGGCGGCGATGATCAAGACATGGCCGTTGGCGCGCATCCGGTTATACAGGTGGAACAACGCCTCTTCCCACTCCGAGTCACCGGCGATCTGTTCCAGGTTATCGATGCACACCAGGTCCAGCTGATCGAAATCTTCCAGCAGCTGGGGGCCATACTGTTTAAGCTCGGCCAGCGGCAGGTAGACGGCACTGCGGCGAACCGGGTCGGATGCATGGCAACAGGACTGCAACAGATGCGAGCAGCCCGTGCCCGCATGCCCCCAGAGATAGAGATACTGCTCGCCAAAACCGGCCACCGATTTCTCCAGTGCAGCGCACACCAGTCCATTGCGGCCACAGACGAAGTTCTCGAAGCGGGCATCATCCCGCAGCGTTATTCCCAGAGGTAACTGCACAGGTGCAGCAGAACGGCTTTTCTCTTTTTGAATCACTGCAAGCGTCTTATGGTTCGCGATACCGAGGAAAAACATACGGCGTGTAAATGACGCGCGTAACTCTAACACAGAGCGCCCGCAACCTGATAAACTAGCGCGATAATTTTTTACCGTTATTTACCCGCTTTAAAGGTTGACTCACCCATGTCTACAGGTTCTGAAAAAACTTCCCTGAGCTACAAGGATGCCGGCGTTGATATTGATGCCGGAAACGCGCTTGTCGAGCGCATTAAAGGTGTCGCCAAACGCACTGCCCGTCCTGAGGTCATGGGTGGACTGGGTGGGTTCGGTGCCCTGTGCGAACTGCCGGCCGGCTACAAGCAGCCGGTACTGGTATCCGGTACCGACGGTGTTGGTACCAAGCTGCGCCTGGCAATGGACCTGAAAAAGCACGACACCATCGGCATCGATCTGGTCGCCATGTGTGTCAACGATCTGGTCGTGGCCGGCGCCGAGCCGCTGTTCTTCCTCGACTACTATGCCACTGGCCATCTGAATGTCGACATGGCCGCTGACGTTGTCACCGGCATCGGTGCCGGTTGCGAGCTGGCCGGTGCCGCGCTGGTGGGCGGTGAAACCGCTGAAATGCCGGGCATGTATGAAGGTGATGACTACGACCTGGCCGGCTTCTGCGTGGGCGTGGTTGAAAAGTCCGAAATCATTGACGGCAGCAAGGTTCAGGTAGGCGATGCCCTGATCGGCCTGGCCTCTTCCGGCCCGCACTCCAACGGTTACTCCCTGATCCGCAAGATTCTGGAAGTGGCCAATGCCGATATGCAGCAGCCGATGGGTGACAAGACACTGGCAGACGCCCTGCTGGAACCGACCCGCATCTATGTAAAGTCGATCCTGAAGCTGATCCGCGAATCCCAGGTCAATGCCCTGTCACACATCACCGGTGGCGGCCTGCTGGAAAACATCCCGCGTGTACTGCCCGCTTCGGCCAAAGCCGTGATCGACATCGATTCATGGACCCTGCCGCCGGTATTCCAGTGGCTGCAGGCTGAAGGCAACGTGGATGCGCGTGAAATGTACCGCACCTTCAACTGTGGCGTAGGCATGGTCATTGCCGTTCCGGCTGACAAGGCCGATGCCGCCATCGCCCTGCTGCAGGGTGAAGGCGAAAGCGCATGGCTGATCGGCCAGATCGAAGCGGCCGCCGAAGGCGAAGAACAGGTTGAGCTGCGTCAGGGAGCCTGAGCATGGCATCCAAACGCATCGTAGTACTGATCTCGGGCAGCGGGTCCAACCTGCAGGCCATTCTTGATCAGACCCTTGACGGCCAGATCGACGGCAACATTGTGGCGGTGATCAGCAACCGCCCCGATGCTTACGGCCTGACCCGGGCAGAACAGGCGGGTGTTGATGCCCGTCTGCTCGACCACAAACAGTTTGCCGACCGTGAATCCTTTGATCAGGCACTGGTGGAACTGATCGACAGCTACAGGCCTGATCTGGTGATACTGGCCGGCTTCATGCGCATCCTGACGCCCGAGCTGGTCCGTCACTACCATGGCCGCCTGTTCAACATTCACCCCTCCCTGCTGCCCAAGTACAAGGGGCTGAACACGCACCAGCGTGCGCTGGACGCCGGTGATGACAGGCACGGTTGCAGTGTGCACTTCGTCACCGAGGAGCTGGATGGCGGGCCTGTCATTGTGCAGGCCAGCGTACCCATCACCACGGATGAAACTGCCGACAGTCTGCAACAGCGCGTACATGCACTTGAACACCGGATCTACCCGCTGGCGGTAGAATGGTTCTGCACCGACCGGTTGGTACTGACCGATGCAGGCGTGACGCTGGATGGGGAACCTCTTCCCGCTACAGGTTTCCAATACGGCAACTGACCGATGGAGGCTGCATGACCCTGACATTCAAGACAGCGCTGCTGTCCGCCCTGCTGCTGACAGGCGCACCCGCTTTCGCTGAAACCGACCCGTTGCCTCCGTTCAAGGCGGTCTACACGACCGAGTTTGATCTGGGGGTATCTCTCAGTGGCGAAGCGGTGCGCGAACTGCGCCGTGAAGCCAACGGCCACTGGCACTTCAGTTCTGAAGCGTCCGCCATGATGGCAGGGATACGCGAGGCGTCAGAGTTCGACTACCGCAGCGGCGAGATGATCCGTCCAATCAAATACGATTACCATCGCAAGGTACTGGGCAAAAGCCGCCGCGCCAGCATCGATTTTGACTGGCCGGCCGGCAAGGCCACCAATGTGGTCAAGGACAAGCCCTGGAAGATGGCCATCGAAGCCGGCACTCAGGACAAACTGAGTTACCAGTTGCAGATGCGGCTCGACCTGAAGGCAGGCCTGCAGAGCATGTCCTATCTGGTAGCCGATGGCGGCAAAGTGAAAACCTACGCCTTTGCCGTGACCGGCGAAGAACAGGTCAAAACCCCCTACGGTACGTTTAATGCGGTACGTGTTGTCCGCGACCGTGGCGAAGATTCAGATCGGGAAACCCTGATCTGGTTCGCCCCCGAACTGGACTACCTCATCGTTCGTTTGCAGCAGACAGAATCCGATGGCAAAACCTATGGCCTGCTGCTGAAAAATCTGGAGACACCATGAGTGAAGCATTGATCAGCGCAACCGAAAACCGCCTGCTGGCACGTGAACAGGCTGCGCTGGACAAGCCCGATGAGCTGTTTTACTGCAGCTATCTGATCAGCCACCTGAACCTGGTGGCGGCTGAACTGCCCGAATCAGGCGAAGCCTTCCTGCATGACCTGCAGCAAAGCCTCGACAGCGCCTTCAGCGTTGACCAGCTCAGCGATCAGGACAAGTCAGGCATCAAATCGCTGTGGAATGAAGTCTGCGGCGAAATCGGATCACCGCTGGCCAGCTGATCCAGCACATCCACCAGCAGCACCCGCTGCTGGTCCAGCGCCAGCGTCAGGGTAAAGCAGCGCTGGTTGCCACTGATGTCCATATAGGGCGCCGAGCGCAGAATCCGCCGCTCATAATCCTCAGCCGCAACCAACTGATAGAACCAGGGACGCCAGCTCCAGTTGTGGCCGATCACTCGCACATCCTCGTGCCACTGGCCGTCACGGTATTCATAGTTGGGCGATACCTGCAGCCCCTGACGGTCACAGATAAAGCAGCGCAGAATGGCCGCATCCGGGCAGTAGTGCCTGAGGGCTTCAGCCCCCTCACCCGCCAGCAACAGATCACGCAACGCCAACAACTGGCTCTGCAAACCTTCCAGATGCCACTGCCGCCGCGCCGACTGCTCAATCATCTGCTCAAGATAACGCTGCAGCAACTGCTGTACGCGGTCGTAGCAGGCATCCGGTGCCAGAAAATCGGGCAGCGCGGGGTCAAAAATGAACCCCTGCACATAACTGGCGTTGCACTGCAGCGCGAGAAAAAACTCCTCTTCCGTTTCAACGCCCTCGAAAATCAGCTTGCTGCCCAGCCGTGAGGCCATATCGCCGAGCGTATGCAACAGTGCACTTTCCTGGTGCCCGAATGCACTGTTCTTGAACATCCGCATATCGATCTTGAGCAGATCTGGCGTAAACGCCAGCAGCCGGTCCAGCTGCTGAAAACCGGTGCCAAAATCATCCAGCGCCACCCGCACCCCTTCGGCACGGTAACGGCGAGCCAAGTGGTGAATACGATCAATCCCGCCCCCATGCTCTGTGATTTCGACAATCACACGGCTCAGGTCCACACCGGCCTCACGCATCATCTCCAATGTTGGCAACGGCTCCAGCGGATCCAATGCATCGATCCACTCCGGCGACAGGTTGATGGTGAGATAAGTATCTTCCGGGGCTGACAGGAAGGCATTCAGCGCCTGACGGCGCACGCTACGGTCCAGCTGCAACCGCTCAGCCGGTGAAAGGGTCGGGTCCTGAAACAGCCCGCCAGCCGATACGATCTTGCCACTGTCATCCCTGCGTCGCGCCAAGGCTTCGTAGCCGGCAACCCGACCGGTGGCAATCTCCACGATCGGCTGAAACCAGGGAAAAAGCGTGTGTTGCATAAATACCTCGGAAAACATGCGGCTGTGTGGCTTACCCATAAGCAAAACCCGGGCCAGTGTATTACGGACCCGGGTTAACGATGGATCATTAATCAGGGAACGATCAGCGACCGATGCGCTCGCCCCAAAGGTCATGTTCATCGGCGTCGGTTACGCGCACGCGCACCCGGTCACCCGGTTTCACGTCCACATCATCCAGCAGATAGATCTGACCGTCGATTTCCGGCGCATCCGCCTGGGTACGACCGATGGAACCATCCAGACCGACCTCGTCGATCAACACTTCAAGCTCGCGGCCGATTTTCTGCTGCAGCTTGCGCGCACTGATGGCCGCCTGCTTCTCCATAAAGCGCGCCAGACGCTCCTCCTTCACCTCTTCAGGTACAGCGGGGTGAATCGCGTTGGCGGTGGCGCCGTCGACCGGTGAGTAGGTGAAGCAGCCCACACGGTCGAGCTGAGCTTCATCCAGGAAGTCGAGCAGGTACTCGAACTGCGCATCAGTCTCGCCCGGGAAGCCGACGATAAAGGTGGAGCGCAGCGTGATGTCAGGGCAGATATCGCGCCAGGCATTGATGCGATCCAGCGTTTTCTCGCTGGCGGCCGGACGCTTCATGGCACGCAGCACATCCGGATGTGCATGCTGGAACGGGATGTCCAGATAGGGCAGGATCTTGCCCTCGGCCATCAACGGAATCACGTCATCCACGTGCGGATAGGGATAGACGTAGTGCAGACGCACCCAGGCGCCCAGATCGCCTATCGCCTCGCACAGCTCCTTCATGCGAGTCTTGAGCGGACGCCCCTGCCAGAAGCCGGTACGGTATTTGGTATCCACCCCGTAGGCACTGGTGTCCTGCGACACCACCAGCAGCTCCTGTACACCCGCATTCACCAGACGCTCGGCCTCATCCATCACATCGCCTACCGGGCGCGAAACCAGATCGCCGCGCAGTGACGGAATGATGCAGAAGGTACAGCGGTGGTTACAGCCTTCCGATATTTTCAGATAGGCGTAATGACGCGGCGTCAGCTTGATCCCCTGCGGCGGCACCAGATCGATGAACGGCTCATGCTTGCGCTCGGGCTTGGGCAGGTACTGATGCACCGCACCCACCACCTGCTCATACTGCTGCGGCCCGGTCACGGCCAGCACCTGCGGATGGATATTGGTAATTTCATCCGCCTGCGCGCCCATGCACCCGGTCACGATCACCTTGCCGTTTTCGTTCAGCGCCTCGCCAATCGCTTCCAGCGATTCCGCCTTGGCCGCATCGATGAAACCGCAGGTGTTCACCACCACCAGATCCGCCTGATCATAGGAGGGCACCACCTCGTAACCATCGGAGCGCAACTGGGTCAGAATACGTTCGGAATCAACCAGCGCCTTGGGGCAGCCAAGGCTGACAAAACCAACTTTGGGTGTGTGTGCAGACATAGGGATCAACTGTTCAGGATTGAGCCTGAGGGCGAACGCCGACAGGGGTTAAGAAAGGCGCGATTATAGCGCAAAGCGGTGGAAGAATCCCTATCCCGATCGGCCCGATCAAACATCACCCAGATTCTTTTGCCAAAACACGGCACTCCCCGCCCTGGGGTCCAACTCGTAACCGGAGAAGCCGAACTTCTCATAGGCGGACTTCGCCACGGTATTGTTGCTAAGCACCTCCAGTGTGATCTTGCAGCACTGTTTCTCTCTCGCCACGGCCTCCACTTCCTCCAGAAGCCTTTGACTCAAGCCCATGCCCCGGTACTCGTTGAGTACACAAATATCATGAATATTGATCAACGGCTTGCAGGCAAAGGTTGAGAACCCCTCAAAGCAGTTCACCAGACCGGCCGGCCTGTCATTCACGTAGGCCAGTATACTGAACGCATGGGATACGGCAGACAGCGCCGGCACCAGACGGTGCATCACATCATCTTTCAGCGGCACGCCGCCGCCCATCGGATCGCAGGCATAGGCATTCAGCAGGAACGGGATATCCAACCGGTGCCGACTGTTTTCATAATCGGCCCGTACGATTTCAATATGCATGTTTCATCCTTTCAGCAACATAAACAGATCCGCCAACAGCCAATTTAATATGCAAAAAACATGCAACGGGTTACCGAATCAGAAACACGCATGATACCGTCCGCCCTTGGGGGGGCTTCATGCAGACGGGTGGTCAGCCCGTCTTAATCCTTTACCCACCTGTCGCCTTCCTTGTGATATACCTTTTTGACAGCAGCCCAAGCCACCTTGTGGGCCGTTTCCTCCCGCCCCGCATCGCCCCGGCGATCTTCAGGATCACTGTATTCATCCCAGGCGAAATGGAACGCCTTGCGATAGATCTCTTGAGCCTTAGCCGGCAAATTGTCGCGCACACTGTCCGGCAGGTCTGAATTGTTATCGTATGGCATCGGTCTGCCCCCCTGAATGTTTCAATCAGTGACAGCGTAGCAGCTGCCGGCACCAGTATCGTGCAAAGGGAGGTGTGGGGTTTTACCGCAGCGCTCTTCGCGAGCATGGATGCCAGGCTCAACTCAGCGAAATGCGCAAGATGGCGCGGTAACGCTATGGTTTTGCGGCGTGTCGGAGCGCCAGCACAGGGGCGCCCGACAACAGCCGCTGGTTAACCCCTGAGTTCGAGATCTTCCCGAATAACCTCGGGATGGCGAAACGCAATGTCGATGAGCGCCTTTGCCGGACCAGAAGGTTTACGTCGACCTTGCTCCCATTCCTGCAGGGTACGTGGAGAAATATGCAGTACCTCAGCAAACTCAACCTGGGTTAGCCCAGTTTTGCCGCGCGCCTCCGCAACCTCGTTAGGCTCAACACGACTGATTCGCGCCGCTTTACCTGCTTTCATTTCTTTAACAGATTGGAGCAACTTGTTGCCAAGCTCCTCTGCACTCAGGGTCTCGTCACTCATTTTCCAGCGCCTCACGTATCGACTTCAGGATATGCGCGGATATGTTTTCCTAGACGGCCTTTTTGTAGATCACCAATAACCAGATCTCACCACTAGCCAACCTGGTGAAGTAGATGACTCGCACCCCACCACGCTTCCCTGAACCCGCTACCGACCATCGAACTTTTCTACAACCGCCGCTACCAGGAATTGGGTCGCCAATTTCCGGATTGGCTGCCAACCAAGCGAAGAACGCATTCCTTTCTTCCTCAGTCCAGATATTTCTGGCATCTGCTTCGAATGTAGGGGTTTCGATGATGGTAAACATGACTACCAATATACGTCATTGACGGAGTTATGCAAGAAGGATGGCTTGAAGGGTTAACGTTTGCAGCATGCGCGCCCACGGAATGGAGCCGAAGGCGCAATGTAGTGGGCGTCGCCGTGCCTGCGTTGGTTAGGTGATAACTTCATGGTATCTAAGGAATTCTCTTAATCGATAGAACTGCTCAAAGCAAAGCTCTGTCAGATCTTTTAACCCGGTTCCAAGATCAACGTAGTGACTTGACCCCAGAGTCACCTTGATCACTCCGTCTGGGGTAAATTCCTCTACCTCCTCAATAAGCTTAGGCTTTGCCCGCATATCGAAATTTACAGCATTTGGAGCAGGTGGAATATAACCTGAAAAATCCGGGCTCACATGTCGATCATGTACAGTTATATTCCTTAGCCCACCCTTGCCCTTAAAAATTGATGTGTTTTCATCTTTATATTTTTTAAGAGCATCAACGCCAATTATAGGCTTAGCCTGCTCCAGTGCTGAATACAGTGCATTTAATATTGCGCTCAACAGATAGGATGCTTCCTTTTCGCATGTAGCATCTCTGGTGAGCGGAGAGTTGCGGCTCTCTAGGGCATCAAGAAGTTCGAGAAAAAATCGAGCCTCTGCCAACTTTTCTGAAGCACTCATTACTCTCACCTAACGCCTTGCTTTGGGGCTGCCGAAGCGTAGCGTAGGCAGTCCCAGCCACGATAGTGGCGACAACAGCAACTTGTTATGTTGCTTTGGCACTACCGTATTAAAAATGTGGTGCGAGGGAGAGGACTCGAACCTCTCTACGTCCCTATTGGCTGCAAACACTTAAACTAATACACCATCTCTCGTAAGGGTTGGAATGTCCCACCGTGGCCTCGCAAGAACGCCATTCCGCACCATACACATGATTTAACGTCTGATATTTTCATAACAAGCTCCTTTGCTTTCTTTACGCCATCGTTGATAGTTTCAATTAGCTCAGTCACTTGGAATTCCAACCCAAACGAGATGTCAGCATTAATCTCCATGTTTACATTTACTGCCAATTCTTTGAGTTCAAGCTGAACTCGATAAAGCAACATAACGCTGCCAACAGCGGCCGAGCGTAGCGAGGTCCCAGCGCACGTAGTGCGCGATGCTGCTTGGCCTTGTATGGATAATTCTCTGCGTTTTCCGGGTAAATTGGGACCCACCCTCAACGGCCATTGAGGGCCTTCATGCAGCAGCTCGATGATTGGCCGGCTCCTCTTGCGAGAGACCGATAACAAGTGCGTAGCGCTGCATGACTCGTTAGCGATAACTCGAACAGTCATCGGGGCCCCGAGCCCGCATAGCAAGGCAAAGTTAGCTTATGACCATACACACAGAAAGCCAAATCCAAATCAACGTCGGCGTAGACGTCGGTAAATCCAAACTCGATATCGTCCTGCATCCGCTGGACCTCCATTTCCAAATTTCGAACGACGAGCAAAGCATTCTCAAGGTCGTTCATGTGCTGAAAAAGCGCAACATCGAACGCATTGTGGTCGAAGCCACAGGGCGCCATGAGCACGCATTCGTGTTCGCCTGTGACCAGGCCAATCTTCCCATTGTCGTGGTCAATCCAATCAGCATAAGGCGATATGCCCAAGCAATTGGCGTACTGGCTAAAACGGATAAGATCGATGCCAGTGTCATCGCCCGTTTTGCCGCCACCATACAGCCTGACATTAAGCCAATTCCTGATAAACAGTCTCGCCTTATCAAGGACTTACTGATTCGCCGCAGCCAGCTACTTGAGATGCAAACCATGGAGAAAAACCGACTCCAAATCTTGCCCAAAGCGCTGCATCGTTCCATCAAAACACTGCTTCGCTCATTACAAACCCAAATCAGTACCATCACCAAACAGATCGATGAAGCCGTCATGCAGGTCAAACACTGGCGCACCAAAACGGAGATCCTGACCAGCGTGCCGGGCGTCGGTAAAGTCCTCGCCTATACCTTGCTCAGCGATCTACCAGAGCTTGGCAAACTCAACCGCAAAGAGATCGCTGCACTCGTCGGTGTCGCACCCATGAACCGCGAAAGCGGCTCCTGGAATGGCAAACGGCGCATCCGCGGAGGCCGTAACCGTATCCGCACGGTCATGTTCATGGCGATGCTGTCATCAATCCAGTGTAACCCTGTGTTCAAACGCTTCTACGAGCATCTGAAAGCCCAGGGCAAACTGCCCAAAGTGGCCATCATTGCCTGCATGCGCAAGCTGATCGTGGTACTCAACACCATGCTCAAGAATGAGACACGCTGGGGCGAAAATATGGCTTAAATATTTAACTGGACACCACAGTCACTTGTTATGTATTTAGTAGTCATCCCACCGACCTGATGACATCTGAATGAATGCACCGGAATCATAAGAAGAGTCAGTATATGTAGATTTACAGACCTTACACTCCCAGTACCCCTCACCATTTCCTTGTAATCGAATCAGCTTATGGTCGCCATCAAAGCATTTCTGGCAATATGGACCATTTTTATTTGACGCAGCTCCAAGCCAGTAATAAGGCTCTTCCCAATTCACTTGCTCTTTTAGTTTAAGCCGGCTTTCGAGTTCTGATATTTCTTCTTGTTTCTTTATTAATTCTGTTTGGATCTCTGCGATCTCCATTTTTGCATCAGCGAGAGAGCTTACAAGGTCAGCCAGCTTCAATTTCAGTTCGGCATCTTGTAGAGAAAGATCACTATTCTTTATAAGTTTTGCTATTTCCGTAGCCGTTTTGATGCTACCTAATGCTGAAGAAATTGAAGCTATGTCCATAGATACTCCATATTAGAATACATAACGCCCTAATCAGCCGCGCCGTCTTTTGGCGTCGGCTGAATTTGATTGTTATGCGTATGTTGCAACCTACTTTGACGCCAAATGACACCAAGCATCAGAATTACAATACCAATAAGAATGTTGTTATAGAATTTTGCAGTCTCAATTTGGGACGTGAGAGACCTTAGCTGAATAGAAACAGTTTTATCCAGAGACGCTATTTTCTGCTCGAACAATTTAGTATCAGTCTCTTGTTTTAACTTAATATCTTTAAATTCAAATACTTTTTCTGGGTCATCTTGCACGATCTTCATTAACGAAGTTACTTGCTCGTATTGCTTTTTAATATCTGCCACTTGCAGCTTTACATCTAGAGCTTCTTTCTCACCTAAGGTGAGGTCACTGATTGAATTTAGCTTTGAGTCAATCGTTTCAATCTTATATGTAAGGCTATTAATTTTGTCATTGTATTCTTCAATGACAACTTGAATTTGTTTTGAGTTTTTCACGCTCTCAACATTGCTTTTTATGCCTTGTGTCCATGCGAAAAAGCCAACTGCTATGGCAAAAATCAACAACATACCGCTGAATAGCTTATCTAAAATATCACTCAATTTTTATATCCTTGTTGTAATAACTTCAAAACGCATAACGCCGCCAACACGCGCGGCTTTGTAGTGAAGGCGAAGCCGCAACGGAAAAGCCGTCGCTGTGCTTGGCATTGTTAGATTTCATCTCGCGAACGAAGCTCTTGCAGAACCACGAGGTACTGATTAGCCATTAGCTCAATGGTGTATCCAATTTTTAGGACGGGAAAATTACAGGTCTTTCCGAACACGTCTTGAAATATTGCGCCCAGGTTTTTTCCATGCGTATCGAAGCTAGTGATTCGATATACGAAATATAGGTAGTTCAGTCGATCACCATAGTCGTTTGTTGACTGTGCCATCATGCTGTTGACATCAAGCACTCTCGGTAGAGCCGACCAAGAAGGATCAGCTGGTTCGAGTTGGTCCTTATGCGGAAGATGATTCTCGTTCAGAAGCTTCACGTAGTCCCGCTTAAAGGAATTCTTTAACTCTTCGTATCGGTTACTTGTCTGTGCTGAATCATCGAACAGGTATATCGTCCAAAAGTAATTTTCTAGCAACGACCTGACGAGAATATGAGTGAAATAGCGCTCATCAGTATTGGCCGATTCATCCAGGCGAAAATCACATCCTTCCACCAAGGTGCCAGCAATTGAATGAAAGCGAAGCACCTCTTGCCCGAAGAAACCAAGATGGCCACCTCTTGAAGAAAGAGACCGAAAGGCTTCAAGTTCGGATTTTAACTGTTCAAAGTAATTCGTAGTCATGCACTCTCCTTGAAATCTAACGCCCGCAGCACGTGCGGCTTTGTAATGGAGGCGCAGCCGCAATGTAAAAGCCGTCACCGTGCCTGCGATTGTTAGCTGACTATAATCTGTTACCTTTTGAAAAGTTGCAACGCTCACAAAGTAATTGCAAGTTCCTAACCGTATTACTCCCACCTTTCGAAAACGGAACAATATGATCAAAGCATAACTTTGCATTGGAGCTACATTCTACGCACTTACCTCCATCCCTTTGCCAAACCTCCCTCTGAACCGCTCTTGGTATGGCCTCTCGGCGCGGCTTCACTGGCTTAGAAATAGGCATTGACGATATATCGACACGAATCAAACTTTCGTCAGTGACAGGCTCAGGCTGTAAATCCTGGCGTGGCTTAGCCTTGAAATCAGGTAGTGGTTGAAAAGACTTAAAAGCATTGATGTGAGCTATCAGATCATCAAGCTCTTCAGTACTCGTGATGATTAGTTTTAGAGCAGGCTTTCCCTTTCCTAACCCTGGCGATGGATAAGTATTACTATGCCGACCAGATTCAGCTGCATATTCCAGAGCTATTTCTGGTACAGATTCCGAATCTGGAGGGTATGGCAGCCATACAAAAGCATAATCATCTTTATTTGGTTGATCTGTTTGAACTACTACACCGAGGTTACTTCCAACATCCCATGCAGTGACTTTCACCGTCTCACGCGATGGCAGCCCGAACTCTTTGTTAATTCTATCTATCACCTGATCTTTAAACATCAAACTAAATTTCCTATCTACTAAGATGCAGCTAACGCGAAGCTTTGCGGCAATTTTGGAACCGCGCAGCGGTGGAAAAATTGTCCGGCAACAGCGACTGGTTATGATGGAATGACAATGCTCTTATCATACTCATTCACTACCAGCTCATAAGCGTCCAGAAATAGATTGAACCATCTCTGACCGGTTGGTGACGTGCTTGGATAATCCATCAGTAGCCGCCCAACACTCAGACCTTTTCTTGCTCCTTGGGGGACCTGCATTTGAGGCAAGATCTTGTTGTAGTCTTTAACAGCTTTCCCGCCGTTATGAGCAATACGGTTTCGGACTTTATGCGCGTGAGCGAGCCGATCATAGACTGGTTTCGTTATTACCTTCTCGAATCTGCCGAAGAAACCATTTTTTCCATTAAGAGCTTGCGCCCTCGACTGGACTTGATGCGGAGACGCCCAGCCCATAACGCCGGCAAGACCTTTATCCGATGACCCCATCAGATGAACGGCCCGCTGGGGCTCCACACCAAACCTGTGCCGAATTTCTATTTTGAAAGCTTCACAACAGAACCCCTCGTACTGTGCTGCAATCTCAAAAAATACGTACTGCGCTATATCCCTGCGGTCGTGATTCATTAACTTTCGAAACCCATCGCCGTCTTGGTAAGCCCCGTTCAGCGCTATTCGATCAAATACTGTTCTCGCCCTGCCCAAGTCATCCTTGAACCCTTTAACGAGTTTATCCTTTACTGTCTTTTTTAATGCCACTTAAACCTCAATGATCATAACAGTCTGTTAATGAGGTCTTTGACCTCATAATAATTATTATCAGGTATACCTTTTATTTTCCCTGAGCCAGCCATAACCCACTGATTTCATTGAACTCGAAACGCTACTCTCAGAAGAAAAAGGTAAAACAGCTCCATAGCTGCGGTTCAACCGAGTACAGACCAAAGCAATACGGGATGGGCACTTGCCAGAAAGAAGATGATCAACTGCTGAAATATGAAAACTGCAAACCGTCCCGGTCATCGACCCTTCCTCTTTTCCCTGTCATTGTGGCTGCCGACTTCCCGCTGGCAGGTTTCAAGATTGCCCCAGATGTGCGCGTTTGGCAACAGGGTTGGTTACAGGTGTTTCTCCATATGAATATGCTCAATACCGGCATCCATAAACGTTTGGCCGTAAGGTGCAAAGCCCAGGCGTTCGTAAAAGCCGGTGGCGTGTAGCTGGGCACCGAGGTAGACGCGTTGATGCCCGGCTGTTGCTGCCTGTTCGGTCAGGGCCTGTACGATTTCAGCGCCGATACCCTGTCCGCGATGGGTGCTCAGCACGGCGATGCGGCCTATATGACCGTCACTGAGTATGCGCCCGGTGCCAACCGGCTGGTCATCTACATAGGCCAGTACGTGCATGGCACTGGCGTCCAGCCCGTCGTATTCCAGCTCGGCGGGAACGCCCTGCTCCTGCACGAACACGGTTTCACGGATCGAGCAGATGGCGGTTTTGTGCAGGCCTTCAAAATCGACAGGGATGATTCGGGGCATGTCGGATCTCCTGCGTGAGTGCAGTTTCAGGGGAAGGGTTTGAGGCGTTTCAAAAATGGCAGCAGAGAAAAGTTAAGCTGCTGGCTGATCACGCGGGCGCGCTTTTCCAGCTGGCTTTGGCTCTGGCCGTGATCATCTTCAGCGGCGAAGACGATCCAGTTGCCGCTTTGGGTGTGGCAGCCGTAAATCGTGCCGAACTGTTGCAGCAGCAGTTCCAGGGTGTCGGGCCCCTGATGCTCGCGCCACAGGTTCATCACCAGCCAGCCACCCGGCTTCAGGCGCTCGGCACAGAGGGTCAGGTACTCTTCACCCAGTTGCTGATCGCTGAGCCCTTCGGCCCCATAAATGTCACTGAAGATAATGTCGGCCTTGCGGGTTTCCACATGGCGCAGAAACCCGAGGGCATCCTGGGTGTGGACCTGTATCCGCTTGCCGCGTGGCAGTTGAAAGAAGCGGTAGGCCACCTCGACCACTTCCGGGCGCAGTTCGGCAATCTGTTGTTTGCAGCCGGCAAAGCGACCATGCAGGCAGGTGTTGAGCGCCCCGGCCCCCAGGCCCAGGCTGATCACCTGCTTTGGCTCGGCGAACAGCAACACCAGCAGCATGGCCCGTACATATTCATGCTCTGGCAGCAGCGGTTCGTTCCTGAGACAACAGCTTTGCTCGTCCTGATCACCAAAGGCCAGATAGCGCTTGTCGCCATCGTCCAGCACGCGCACGGCTCCGAATTCGTCATAACCGCGATAGATTTCGTGACCGGGCAGGGACATGGTGGCTCCTGAAGCTGCTGAATGAACGGGGCGCATTATGCCAGATCTAGCCTCAATATCGCAGAATAGCGATGGTTTATGGGAACACTTCAGGTTGTTCTCAATTAGAACTATGTAGTAAGTTCTTTGAGCCAGAACAATAAAACTGCCGCAACTGCCACGTCTGAATGATGTGGCCTTCAGGTTTTCAACCTACCTCACCTGCTCCAAATAGCTTAAAGGCGTTTCGCTCGCCGGATCAGAACAAGGGATCTATGAGCGTCTCATCCAACAGGAATGGAGAAATTTGTCATGCGAACATTGCGCTTAAGCACCATGCTCACCGGCGGTTTTGCGATTGTGGCCGTTATCATGTTGATTGTCGGCCTGATCAGCATACGTGCAGCCATGGATATGAAAAACGATATCGAACAGATTGGCGGGACACGCATCTCGGCAATCGATCTGCTCAATCAAGTCAATACTGAACGGCTACAGATCCGTGTGCAGGGCCTGTCGGTACTTGAACACCGCTACTACTCTGAAGCGGCCACTAAAGCACATCAGCAGAATATCAATCTTCGCAACGCATCTTGGGAGCATTTGGATGAGGTGCTCGCTGTGTACACGCTCATCCCGCGCACAGACCGTGGTGAAGAACTTTATCAGCGCTTGAGGAAAACCCTCGACGCGTGGCGTCAAAGTTACCGTCCGGTTGATGACTTGATGCTGCAACTATCCCAGGCCACTGACAGCAGCACCTATGAGCCGCTGTATTTCCAGTACCAACAGGCTTTCAGAGATGTAATCGGACCATCTGAACAGGTTGAACAGCAGTTGCAGGACTTGATTGATCGCAACAAGGAGCTGACTGACCTGGTGGTAGCAGAATCCGCTGCCGGTGCGAATACTGCCGTCACCATCATCATCATAGGGGTGGCCTTCGGCTTCCTGCTGGCTTTGGGCGCAGGCCTGTTCATTTCACGCAAGGTTCTGCGCCAGCTGGGTGGCGAGCCTGCCATGGTGAAAGATGTGGTCAACAAGGTTGCCAAGGGTGACTTGACCACCGAAATCATCTTGCGTGAAGGCGATAAGGACAGCCTGCTGGCCTACTTCGCAGAAATGGTTACGACCATGCGCAGCATGATGAAACAGATTGCTGATGCATCGGTTCAGGTATCGGCTGCAGCTGAAGAGCTCTCAGCATCAAGCACTCAGACCAATACTCAGGTGCAGCTACAGCAGGCCGAGATCACTCAGGTTGCCACCGCCATGAACGAAATGGCTGCCACCGTAGTGGATGTGGCCCGCAACGCCGCTGCGGCTGCCGAAGCAGCCCAAACCGCCAACAGCGAAACCGATAACGGGTTGAAAGTTGTTAACGGTGTGATTGAGGTTATTCACCAGCTGGCATCCGAAATCGACAAATCGGCTTCCAACATGATGGAACTGGTTCAGGACAGCCAGGAGATCGGGTCAGTGCTCGATGTAATTCAGGAGATTGCCGAGCAAACCAACCTGCTGGCGCTGAACGCTGCCATTGAAGCTGCACGTGCCGGCGACCATGGTCGCGGCTTTGCCGTGGTTGCGGACGAAGTCCGTTCGCTGGCCAGCCGAACCCAGGACTCCACTGAAGATATTCAGAAGCGGATCGACAAGGTTCAGCACAGCTCAAATGCTGCAGCGCGTCAGATGGAAGAAGGCAAGGCCAGCGGATTGAAAACCGTGACTCAGGCGACTCAGGCCGGTGAAGCACTGCAGACCATCAACGCATCGGTAGCGGCCATCAATGACATGAATGCTCAGATCGCAACCGCTGCCGAGCAGCAGTCATCGGTAGCGGATGAGATCAATCGCAATATCACCAATATCACTCAGGCGATTGAAGAGACCGCCGCAGCCGCCAGTCAGGTGACAACAGCCAGTCAGGAACTGGCACGCCTGTCCAGCATGCTGCAGAATAACGTACAGCAATTCAAACTGAGCTGACCGTTGACGCCCGCCACTCAGTGCTGCCGGTAAATACCGGTAGCACTGCCCCCTGACACTGCCCTTCGTATATCTCACGTTCACGCACGACTAAAGTCTGGCGCTGCACCCTGCCCCTTTCCTTTTGCCTGATGCACACTAGACTGAAACTAACCCACTGAAAGCCGGAGAGATTATGCCCCGCGTACTGGTTGTCGATGATGAACCGAATATTCTGCTGTCGCTGGAGTTTCTGATGCAGCAGGCAGGCTTCGAGGTCTCGACGGCGGAAGATGCCGAGCAGGCTCAGGTACTGATCAGCCAGCAGGTGCCGGATCTGATTCTGCTGGATATCAGCCTGCCGGGCATGAGCGGCTTTGATCTGCTGGAGCAGCTGCGGGCCGATGACGCCACCCGTCAGCTGCCGGTGGTCATGCT
Organism: Marinobacterium sp. MBR-109; assembly: GCF_040547565.1. Taxonomy (NCBI): domain Bacteria; kingdom Pseudomonadati; phylum Pseudomonadota; class Gammaproteobacteria; order Oceanospirillales; family Oceanospirillaceae; genus Marinobacterium; species Marinobacterium sp. MBR-109. Next base: position 61,034 of record NZ_JBEPPZ010000009.1, on the reverse strand, counting down.
CACCGCCCATGGCCGCGAGGTGGAAAAGGAGAAAGGGATGGCACTGGGGGCCAGTGATTACATCACCAAACCCTTCTCGACCCGCGAACTGGTCAGCCGGGTGCAAACCCTGCTGGGTAACGGCAACGGAGACTAGCCATGCCCTCGCGTCAGAACCTGCTGGGACTCTGGATGCTGCTGTGCGGCGCGCTGCTGTTTGGCGGTATTGGCCTGCTGCTCTGGCTGGACACCTCACTCACACCCGCCACGCCTGAACGGGTCGCCCTTTGGCTGTTGGGGCTGAGCCCGGCCGTTGTGGTGCTGATGCTTGGGATGGTGCTTGAACGCCGGCTGTTCAGGCCGCTGCGGCAGTTTCAGGTGCTGCTGGCACGGCTGGTGGCCAGCCCGGATGCGCGCTCCGATTTCCCGCTGGATGGCTGGCTCAAACCGCTGCAGCCTGACCTTGACCATATTCGTGACGGCTGGCGGGGTGACCGGTCGCGCCTGCGTGATGCCCATGACGAGGGGGCAGCCGAGGCGCTGCGCATTCAGCAAGAGCTGGAGGGCGTGCTGCAGGTGCTGGACCTGCCACTGTTGATCTGTGACGACCACCAGCGCCTGCTGCTGTTCAACCCGGCGGCACGCGAGCTGTTCCATGATCAGCCCGCACTGGGGCTGGGCCGTCGCATCAGCCAGCTGCTGCCCCACGCCAGCCTGAACGATGCACTGAAGCAGCTGCCGCAGGATGGCTCACCGCGCCAGTTGCTGCTGCCCGGCGAGCCGCGTTGGCTGCGCTGTGAGCTGCGACGCCTGGGGGCACGCCACGGTGGTGCCCTGATCACCTTGCGAGACACCACCCATGAGCTGGAAAGCGACCAGCGCTGGCGCCGTGAGCTGGCCGCACTGCTGCCCCGTCTGCGCGGCCATGCCGGTAGCCTTGGCAGCGCCGCCGATGCACTGGTGCAGGTCGAGAACAACCCTGAGCTGCAGCACAGGCTGGAACAGGCGATCAGTCAGGAGAGTCAGGCCCTGTCGCAAAAAGTGGAAGCCCTCACCCGTCTGGTCGAGTCTCATCAGCTGAGCCAGTCGGGGCTTGAAGAGACCTGGTCCAACGACCTGTTCAGTGCGCTCGGCGAGCGCCTGCATGAAGAGGCGATTGAGCTGACACCGGTGGGCATTCCGGTCTGGATTCGGGTCGATGGGCCGGCCCTGTTGGCGATGCTGGAGCGGCTGGTGCGTGAACTGGTACAGATCAGGCAGGTGGATGCGCTGGATATTGAAGTGCTGCTGGGCAACAAACGGGTCTATCTGGACCTGATCTGGCAGGGTGAGCCACTGACCGATCATCAGCTGGGCCTCTGGCATGCGCTGCATCTGTTCGATGATCCGCTCTCCCCCCGTATCGAGGATGTGCTGGCGCAGCACGGCGCCGAGCTGTGGTCTCAGCCCCGCAATGAAGCCGACACCGCTTGCCTGCGCCTGCCGCTGCCCGCGTCCAGCCGCGGTGCCCGCCCCCAGCCAAGGGCCGAACAGCCAGCTGACCAGCCAAGACCCGAATTTCATGACTTCAGCATTGCCGAGCTGCCCGCCCCTGACGCGGCACTGGCGCATACCCGGCTGGAGGAACTTGAGCTGGTGGTGTTCGATACCGAAACCACAGGGCTGGACCTGCGCGGCGGGGATCAGATCATCAGCCTCGCTGCCTGTCGTATTCTGCGGGGTCGCCTGTTGGCACAGGACAGCTTTGACCAGCTGATCAACCCGCAACGGCCGATTCCGCCCGAAAGTACCGCCATTCATCATCTGACGGATGCCGATGTGGCCAATGCCCCGCCTATCGAGGTGGTGCTGCCACGCTTTCATCAGTATGTGGGCCCCGGTGTACTGGTCGCACATAATGCGGTGTTTGACCTGCTGGCGCTGCGTCTGGCCAGTGGCGATACGGGGCCCGCGTTCGATATGCCGGTGCTGGATACGCTGTTGCTGTCCCGTGCCATCGACCCGACACTGGAAGGCCACGGGCTGGATGCGTTGGCCGAGCGGTTTGAACTGACTTTCCCGCCCGGCACTCGGCACACGGCGCTGGGCGATGCACGCGTTACCGCCGAGTTGCTGCTGGCACTGCTGCCACGGCTGCGATCACGCGGCATCGAAACACTTGAGCAGCTGCTTGAGCTGCAGCGTGAAGTGGAACAGGGACGCTCATCATGAAACGAAACGAACAGAATCGCCTGTTGGCGCTGACATTACTGGCCCTGCTGCTGTTTTCGCCGCCACTGCTGTTGCTGTTCGACCGTGAGGGCAATTGGGGCTTCTCTACCCTGCCGCTGATCATCTATCTGATCTGGGCGGTGCTGATTCTGCTCGCGGCCCTGATTCTGGAGCGCCCCCATGAGGAGTGATTTCATCGTCCTCATCGTCGCGTTCAGCTATCTGGCGTTGCTGTTCGTGATTGCCGCCTGGGGCGACCGCCGCGCCGAACAACGTCGCTCGCTGGTGAACTCGCCCACTGTCTATGCGCTGTCGATTGCCGTGTACTGTACCGCCTGGACCTTTTACGGCAGTGTGGGCCGCGCTGCCACCACAGGCCTGAGCTTTCTGCTGATCTACCTTGGCCCCACGCTGGCGATGCTGTGCGGCTGGATGCTGATCCGCAAGATGATCCGCATCGCCCGTGCCCAGCGCATCACCTCCATTGCCGACTTCATCAGCGCCCGCTACGGCAAGAGCGGCAGCCTTGGTGCGCTGGTGGCCCTGATTGCCGTGATCGCGATCATGCCCTACATCGCCCTGCAGCTGAAGGCGATCACCGTCAGCTACGCCATTCTGACCGAGTACCCGGATCAGACGCTGCCGCAGCTTTCACTGAGCGGCTTTCTCAGCGACAAGGCGTTCTGGGTATCACTGGTGCTGGCGGTATTCATCATTCTGTTTGGTACCCGTCATCTGGATGCCAGCGAACGTCACGAAGGTATGGTCACGGCCATCGCCTTCGAATCGCTGGTGAAGCTGTTCGCCTTTCTGGCGGTGGGTTTTTTCGCCACCTTTGTGCTCTATTCCGGCCCTGCCGACCTGATGGCCAGCGCCGCTGCCGAGTTGCCACAGCTGGGGCAGCGCTTTGGCCTGGAGCAGATTCCCGGTGGTGCACTGGGCTGGTTCGGCACGCTGATGCTCGCCACGCTGGCCTTTATCACCCTGCCGCGCCAGTTTCAGGTGCTGGTGGTCGAGAACGTCAACGAGCAGCACCTGCGCCGTGCATGCTGGCTGTTTCCGCTCTACCTGCTGCTGATCAACCTGTTCGTGATTCCGATCGCGCTGGCCGGGCTGCTGGGCGGCAGTGCAACCGGTGAGCCGGACAATTTCGTCCTGACCCTGCCTTTGGCGGCAGGGCTGCAGGCACTGCCGCTGCTGGTGTTTATCGGTGGGCTGTCGGCCGCGACCAGCATGATGATTGTGGAGACCATCGCCCTCTCGACCATGGTCAGCAACCAGCTGGTGATGCCGCTGTTGCTGCGCTGGCGCAGCCTGCAGCTGGCCAACCGGCCCGATCTCTCCGGCTGGCTGCTGGGGATTCGCCGCGTTGCCATTATTCTGATTCTGATTCTGGGCTATCTCTACCATGCCCTGATTGGTGAGGCGTACAGCCTGGTCACCATCGGGCTGGTTTCGTTTGCCGCCGCTGCGCAGTTCGCCCCGGCGTTACTGCTGGGGCTTTACTGGCGCGGCGCCAGTCGCAACGGTGCCGCAATCGGCATGATCGCCGGTACGCTGGTGTGGGCCTGGACCCTGCTGATCCCCGGCTTTGCCCTGTCGGGCTGGCTTGATGTCAGCTTTATTGAACAGGGGCCACTGGGTATTGAACTGCTTCGCCCCTATGCCCTGTTCGGGCTTGAGGGCTGGGATATCTACACCCATTCGCTGTTCTGGAGCATGCTGGCGAATGTGGGACTGCTGGTAGGCATCTCGCTGTTCAGTCGTCAGAGTCATATGGAACAGACCCAGGCCGCCCTGTTTACCAACGCCCTGCGCCCAGAAGCGGAGCAGGCCCCGATCTGGCAGGGGCAGGCCAGCCGCTATGAGCTGTTCATGCTGCTCAGCCGCTATCTGGGCCAGCCCGCCACTAGACGTCTGCTGGGTGGGCAGCAGCCTGAACCGGGCGATGATACCGCTGCCACACCGGCCATGATCGCCGCTGCCGAACAGGGCCTGACCGGTGCGCTGGGCAGCGCCACCGCACGCATCCTGATCAACTCTGTGGTACGGGGCGAAGCGCTGGATATGCCCTCGATCCTCAGCATTCTGGACACCACGTCACAAACACTGGAGTACAACCGACGGCTGGAGCAGAAATCGTCTGAGCTGGCCCAGATCGGGGAAGAACTGCGCAGCGCCAACGAGCGCCTGCGCGAGCTGGATCGGCTCAAGGATGAGTTTGTGGCCATGGTGAGCCATGAACTGCGTACGCCACTGACCTCCATCCGCGCCTTTGCCGAGATACTGCGCGATGCCGAAGCGATGCCGATCGAGAAGCAGCAGCACTTTCTGGAAATTATCGTGCGCGAGAGCGAGCGCCTGTCACGCCTGATCGAAGAGATTCTTGATCTGGCGCGGCTGGAGTCCGGCCGTATGACACTCAACCCCAAACGCTGTGACCTGGTTGAACTGGTGCAACAGTCGGTGGATGCGGTCACCCGGCTGTATGAAGATCGCGGGGTGGAGCTGGCATTGAAACTGCCTGATACCCCCTGCACGGTTATTGCCGACCCTGACCGGCTGCAGCAGGTATTGATCAACCTGCTCGATAACGCCAGCAAGTTTGCCAGTGATGCAGACTCAAAAGTGTTGCTGATGCTGGCTCCGCACAAGCGGCACTACCGCATCCGAGTGGAAGACAACGGTCCCGGCATTGCCGAAGCGGAGCGAGAGAAAGTGTTCGAGAAGTTTCATCAGATCGAACAGGCACGCAAAGAAGAAGGCCAGCCAGCCGGCGCACGTCCGCGCGGCACCGGCCTTGGGTTGCCGATCAGCCGTGGCATCATCAGCCATCTGGGGGGCCGCCTGTGGGTTGATGACCCGCAGCAGCTGGGCGGTGCCTGCCTGATAATAGAACTGCCGCAGGCACCGGAAGAGGATCAGCCTTCTGAAGGCTCCATCTGAGACTGCTGGTAGTTCTGGATACCGACGCGACGGATAAGCTCCAACTCGGTTTCCAGATGGTCGATGTGCTCTTCTTCACTGTCGATAATTTTCAGAAGCAGATCGCGCGAAACGTAATCCTGCACATGCTCGCAATACTTTATCGCCACCTTAAGGTCGGCATGGGCCGCATGCTCCAGTGCCAGATCGCACTCCAGCATCTCCTGCACATCTTCACCGATGCGCAGCTTGCCCAGATCCTGAAGATTGGGCAGGCCCTCAAGAAACAGAATACGCTCAACCAGCCAATCGGCGTGTTTCATCTCATCGATTGATTCGTGATACTCCCAGTCGGCCAGTTTTTTCAGGCCCCAGTCCTTGAGCATGCGGGCGTGAAGGAAATACTGGTTGATTGCGACCAGTTCGTTTCCCAGCACTGTATTCAGGTGTTCAATGACCTTGGCATCGCCTTTCATATCCATTCCTCATGACTACGGCTAAACATGTAAATACCTTAGCCGCAGCACAGGCCGGGCGCAAACCGAGTCCACCCGTCAGGCGGTCGCGGATGAGGGCAGTTCGTAAGCAAGAGCGGCCAGTTCACGCAACGGATTCGGTGCATGGCCACACAGATCTCGCACCATCAGACGGGTTTCGCAGGCACATTTGCCACACTGGGTCCCCAGTCCGGTTGCATTGCGAATATCGCGCAGAGACGTTGCACCTTCGTCAACCAGCTGGCGGATCTCACGATCACTGACTCTTTTACATACACATACGATCATCAGCCATTCACCACTCAAGCATGAGAATAGATATCATTTATAGGCTCAATATAAATAACAAATATTCTCATTACAAGCCATGAATGCAAATTATTCCTATCTTTATCAGAGGCTGACAGCCTTTTGCTGAAGTGTGCGTATCTGCTTCAGATCCCACTGCAATTGGCGTTGAGCAAAATCATCGAGTTGTGACTGATCGATCCAGTTATCCGGCAGCCCCTCACCTTCCGCCCGCTCCATTTGTGTCAGCAGCAGGCTGTCCAGCAGACGCTCAAATACCTGGGTCAGTACCCTTGCCTGCCCCGCTTGCAGCACCCCGGCCTGATCGAGCCAGGCAAGACGTGCACGACAGGACACTTCGGGACAGCCCTTTTTCAGCGCCAGCAGACGCAGCGCTGCGGTCAGTGGCAACAGCCCCTGCCGCTTGAGGTTAAGTGCATTTGGGTGCGGGGCATCCTTGCCATCGCCCTGCAGGCGCTCGAAGCGATCCAGTGCCACCGGCGACTCATCAAACAGCTCGGCCATTTCGTGCAGAAACAACCCCGCCGTTGGTATCTGCGTCTGAATCGCATCGCGCAGCTGCTGTGCCAGGGTTGCATCACCGTACACCGGTGCGAAATCAAACAGAATGTTGCACAGCTGCACCAGCTTGACCCGCCGAGTCGCCATCCAGAGCCGCATCTGCTCCTTCCACTCGCTGATCGGCTTGCGCCAAAGCGGACGCGAGGCCATCACATCGCCCTTGCAGTAGGGAATACCGGCCTGATCCAGGCGGGCGGTAAAGCGCTCGGCCAATGTACAGAACCAGGTATCGATCTCGTTGTGACGTTCGAGGGGGTAATCTTCCAGAATAAGCGCGTTGTCCTGATCCGGGTGCAGCAGGCTTTCATGGCGCCCGCCTGACCCCATCACCAGTACACAAAAACGCACAGGCGGCGGCCCCCAGCCTTCGGCGTCCATCTCGCCCATGGCTTCGTCTATGGCAACCCGATACAGCAGGTCGTTGTGGTCACTCAACAGCTGCGCGATCAGCCAGCCGGGCAGTGCCAGTTGCTGTAGCGTGCGCACCAGCTGGGGTTGCCAGCTGCGGGCCTGTGCCCAGCCCGCTGGCGCCTGCTGCAACAGTTGCTGCAGCGGCTCAAGCAGTGCCGCCGGTAACTGTGGCTGTAAGCTGCTCTGTTGACGAAAAAGTTCACGCCAGACCAAATCCATGCCGCTTTCCTCCCGTGATTCCTTTCAGCATAGAGGTCAGGGTGGCAAAGTCCAGCCGATTCAGCCGCTTAGCGCCACACATCCCGGCCCGCTGATGCGGCTGCGACCACCACTGAGCGGCTGTACCTCGATGCGCGTGGCGATGCGGTCTTTCAGCGCCTGCACATGGGAAATGACGCTGATCAGCTTGCCTTCCTGCTGCAGGCCGGACAGGGTGTCCAGTGCCGTTTCCAGCGCCTCTTCGTCCAGGGTGCCAAAGCCCTCATCGAGAAACAGCGAATCGACCCGCACATTGCGGCTGGCCATGCCGGACAGCCCCAGCGCCAGTGCCAGGCTGATGAGGAAGCTTTCACCACCTGACAGGTTTTTGGTAGAGCGGATTTCGCCCGCCTGATAGTTGTCGATCACGTTCAGCTCCAGCGGCTGTTCGGCGTCACGTACCAGCAGATAGCGGTCGGACATTTTCTGCAGCTGGCGGTTGGCGTGACCGATCATCAGTTCAAAAGTCAGCCCCTGAGCGAAGTTGCGGAATTTTTTGCCATCCGCCGAGCCGATCAGGGCATGCAGGGTATCCCACTGCTCCAGTTCACGCTGCTGAGCATCGATCGCCTGTTGCTGGGCACCGAACTGCGCCTTGCGCTCGGCGTTACTGTTCAGCGTCTGCTGCAGGCTGCCGCGTTTCTCCAACAACAGCGCATGCTCTGACGTGAGCTGCTCAAGCGCCACTTTCAGCTCGGCGCTGCTCTGCTCAGTCAAGGCCTGCTGTTGCAGCAGCTGCAGTCTGTTGTGGCACTGCTCCTGCAATGCCTGCAGTCGTGCCGCGTCAGCCTTCAATTTTTCAGCGTCCTGCTGCAAGGTTTTGAGCTGTTCCTCCGGCAACAGTGCCGCCTGTAATGTCTGCTCATCGGCAAACTGGCTGTGCGCCAGTGCTGCATCGAAGGCTTGCTGCATCCGAGCCGTTTCGGTGTTCAAGTCCGCTATATGGCGCTTGAGGTCGCTGATCTGCTGCTGGCGGCGGTTGAGGCTGTTCTGCTGTTCAGTGGCAGCAGCCTGCGCCTGCTCCAGTGCGTGACGCGCCTGACGTATCGCCTGCTGCAGGCGCTGTTCAAACGCGGCGGTATCCGGCTCTGGCGAAAGTGCCTGTCGCTGCTGTTGCAGTTGAGTCAAATCAGCCCGTGCCGCATCCAGTGCCAGCCGCTGCTGCACGCGCTCCTGCTCGGCTCGCTGCTGCTTGAGGGCCTGCTCCAGCCGGTCAATGTCGGCCAACCGGTCGCGCAACTCCCCCCACTGCTGACGGGCGGCCTGATGTGCCTGCTCGATCTCATCCTGCGATGGACACCTGTCCAACGCCAGCAGTTGCAGACAGTGTTGAATGGGGGCCTGTAGCGCTTCCAGGCGCTGGCTGTTGTCAGCTTCCTGCTGGCGCAGCCCCTTCTCGTCCTGCTCCAGTCGCGCCTGCTGTACTGCCAGCGCCTGCAGTTCACTGCGCAAGGCGGTCAGTTGCTGTTCGAGCCGCTGCAACCGGGCTTTTTCTTCAGTCAGTTGCGGTGGCTGCTCGCTGCGCCAGGGATGCTGCTCCGAACCACACAACGGACAGGGTTTGCCCGGCTCCAGCTCATGGCGTTGCTGCTCCAGATCAGCAATCCGCTCGGCCAGCCGCTGCAGCTTCTGCAGGTCCAGTTGCTCCTGCTGCAGTCGGCTTTCTTCAGCACGCTGTTGTTCAAGTGAGTGTTGTATCCGATCCTGTTCCGGCTTAAGTGCCGCGCGCTTATGAGCGGCCTCCTGCTGTGCCTGTTTCAGTTCATCGGCCTGTTGCACTCGGGTACGCAGTTCGCCCAACTGCTCGCCACGGCTGCGAATCTGATCCTGTTGCTGCTGTATCTGTGCGCGGGTACTGCCGGCCAGAGACGCCTGCAGCGCCTGTTCGTCACGCTCGATGGCGGCCTCCAGCGCTGCCGGGTCAGGTGCGGGCCCTTCAAGCAGCTCGGTCGGCAGGCGGGCGCTGAACTCTGCCACCTGCGCCTGCTGCTCACGCAGTTTCCAGTCCTGTTCCTGCAATTGACGCAGCAGGGGTTGTTGGCGTTCCAGCTCAGCTTCCGCCTGCTGCAGATGCGCCTGTGCCTGTTTTTGCCTGGCCATCGCCGCATCGGCAGCGTCCTGCAGGGCCGGAAGTCCTGCCTGAAGCGGGTCAAGCTGCTTCTGCGCGCGCTGCAGGTCGCCCCGGCGCTGACGCAGCGGCTCATAGGCAGGCCTGAGCGCTTCCGCTCGCATCGCCTGCTCCAGTTGCTGCCGCTGCGGCGCAAACGCCTGCTGTGCCTGCTCCAGTTCATGCCACTGCTGTTTCAGCTGCTCGGCCTGCCGGGATTCGCGGTCCAGCTGCTGTCGCCAGTTGAGCAGGGTTTGCTGCTGCCCGATCACGTTTGACTGCTGCTGTACCTGCTCTGACAGTTCGGCCAATTGCCGTGACAGGGTGGTCTCTTCCTCTTCGTCCAGCAACTGCAGGCCGGACTGAGCGGCTTTCAAGTGATCGAGTCGCTGCCGCTCTTCGCCTCTGCGACGATGCACTGCAACGGAGATATCGGAATAGATCGAGGTACCGGTGATCTGTTCCAGTATGGGCGCGCGCTCGTCGGCATCGGCCTGTAAAAAGGCCGCAAAGCCGCCCTGAGCGAGCAGCATGGAGCGGGTGAAGCGGTCGAAATCCATCCCGGTGAGACGCTCAATGGTGTCGGCCACATCCTTGAGTTTGGTATGCAGCACCTTGTCGGCATCGGCGTCTACAATCTCGTGTTTGGGCTGTTGCAGCGCGCCATCGGCCTGTTTGCGACTGCGGTGCTGGCTCCAGTGACAGCGCCAGCGCCCCTGCGGGGTTTCAAACAGCACCTCGGCAAAGCACTCGCCGGTCTGGCGTGACATCACCTCATTCTGGCTGGCATTGACCCGGCTTTGGCGCGGTGTGCGCCCGTACAGCGCCAGACAGATCGCATCCAGCAGGGTCGATTTTCCCGCTCCCGTAGGGCCGGTAATCGCGAAGATGCCATCGCTGATATAGGCGGGATCGGTCAGGTCGATCTGCCATTCACCGGCCAGGGAGTTGAGGTTTTTGAAACGGATCTGAAGAATACGCATTGTGTGTCTCTCTGACGCAGGCGCCTATTCGGCACGATGGTCCTGCTCGGCCATGGATTGCAGCACGCTGCCAAACAGACGCTTCAGTTCATCCTGTTGCGTCTCGGGTACCTGATGCAGTTCAAGCGCACGCTCGAATACTTGCATCGGCTCCAGATCATCCAGCGTTTCCTCTTCACCGCTGCGCGCCAGAATGCGCTCCACCACTCGGTTGTTGCGCACCCTCAGCACGGTCAGTTGGGTACCGTCGGTATGCTGTTCCAGCCAGTCGCGCAGGTCGGCGGCCACCTGCTCGCCTTCGTACAGCACTTCCAGCCAGATCGAGGTTTGCTCCTGCGCCAGTTTGTACAGTGCGGCACTCAGTTGAGCCTGATCGCCCTTGATCCGCTCCAGCCTTTGAAAACGCGGAATATTGATCAACTCAAGCTGTGGGTGATGCCCTTCAAACTCAATCAGGCACAGGCTTTTCTGCTGTTTGGCTTCACCGAAGCCCATGGCCAGCGGCGAGCCGCTGTAACGGATCTGCTCGCAGCCCGACACCGCCTGAGGTACATGCAGGTGCCCCAGTGCCACATAGTCGAGACAGGCAGGGAAAGCATCGACACCCACCTGCGCCAACGAACCGACATAGAGATCACGCACCCCATCGCCATCCAGTGTTTTGCCACCGGCGGCGAACAGATGACCCATGCCGATCAACGGAACATCCACCTGCAGTGACTCACGCAACTGTTCGGCAGCGGCACAGACCTGCGCATAGTGCTCACGAATGCCCTGCACCAGTTTACGGTCCTTGTCTTCCAGACTTTCGCCCGCTTCGCTCTGGCGAATATCACGATCACGCAGATAGGGCACGGCACAGATAATCGCTTCGGGTTCGCCGTTTTCGGCTCTGAGCAACACCACCTCGTCCGCCGGGTTGTCACAGGCGGCGCCGACCACATGCACATCCAGCGCCTTGAGCAGGCCCGCCGGTGCGTTGAGAAAGCTGGGGGAGTCATGGTTGCCGCCAATGATCACCACATGGCGACAGCGCGAGCGCGCCACCTGATGCAGAAAGCGGTAATAGAGCGCCTGCGCTCTGTTGCTCGGGGTGGTTGTATCGAACAGGTCGCCGGCGATCAGCAGCACCTCGACGTTCAAATGCTCGATCTGTGCCAGCATCCAGTCGAGAAAAGCGGCAAACTCATCGTAACGCTTCTGACCGTACAGCAAACGGCCCAGATGCCAGTCGGAGCTGTGCAGGACTCTGAGCGTTTTACGTTGAGCGGTTGGATCTTTCGGCTTCAGCGCCGCTGCAGGCTTATCAGGCAACTGTTCCGGCTGCAGCGGATCATCAAACAGTGAGGGTTGTTGTGACAAGCCAATACTCCCTGCTGGCGGGCGGTGGGTTCAAAGAGGTCGAAAAGTATAACATCCGTGCGACAGCCTTCGGGCTATCCCGCTTGCCTGTAACGTCGGTGCAATATCCCAATCCGCCTGACATAGGCTTGGGTTTCGGCAAAAGGCGGAATACCGCTGTAGCGTTCAACAGCACCCGGGCCTGCATTATAAGCGGCTGTAGCCAGCGTAATATCTCCTTCATAGCGCTGCAGCAGCATGGCCAGATAGCGCACACCACCATCAATGTTCTGTTCCGGGTTGAACGGGCTGGCAACACCGAGTTCTTCTGCCGTGGCAGGCATCAGCTGCATCAGCCCTTGAGCACCCACACGGGAGCGCGCCTGAGGATTGAAGGCCGATTCGGCATGAATGACGGCTCTGACCAGCGCCGGGTCAACCGAATGGATCTCCGCTATGCGCTCAATTTCCTGCTGGTAGCGATCGGTAAACAACGGTGTGGTTTCCCAATTGATGCGTGAGCCGGGTTTGCAGGCGTAGCAGTCAAACCGCATCACTTCGTATGTGGCATTGAGCGGTTTTTCGTCGCTGAATGACAGTACGCCGTTGGCATTGCGGTATTTGTAGTAGGTCGTGGAAACTGCGGCCGGACTGCTTTGCTGGATGTTGGTATACTCCACCCGCCCATCCGGGTGCACAATGCGGCGTACCTCGGCGTGTGTGAGGTTACCCAGCAGACAGACTGCCACTATCAGACTGGTCAGCGAGAATTTCATCGGTTGTACACGCATAGCCGTAATCTTTGTCCCTTTTCTTGACCGCATCAGTTTAATCCCTGTTGGCCGCTTTTGCTGCCTTCCTGCTGCAGGATCATGCCCGGCGACTGAACTGGATCAAGGCTTCGGCCACCTGCAGCAATTGCTCCCGCTCATGCAACTGTTCAAGCCAGGGTTGCGGAATGCCGCTCAGCCCATAGTAGGCGCCTGCCAACTGGCCGTAAATGGCTCCAACCGTGTCCGCATCTTCGCCCAGATTAACCGCAAGCAACATCCCTTCTGCAAAGTCCCGGCCCTTGGCAAACGCCCAGAGTGCCGCTTCAAGTGAGTCGATCACATAGCCCGTTGCCCTGATACCCGGTGGTTGTTGGCGCAAAAAGCTGCCCAAACAGATCTCGATCACCTCCGAATCCAGTTCAGGCAACAGCTCAGTTACACTTGAGGATTGCCAGACCTGCTCCGGTGCATCAGCTGTAAGCGCCTCCTTCAACATCAGGGCAAACACCCGGTTGGCATCAAGACAACGCGGATCTGCATGGGTCAGACGAGCATGTTCAGCTGCCAGATCTGCCAGATTATCCCGCTCGAATGCATGCATCACGACCGGTGCAAGGCGCATCAGGGCACCATTGCCCGCCTGGTCCATCGATTCATCACCTGCAAAGGGTTCGCCGCTGTCTGCATAGCGCATCAACGCACTGCGAGTCCGGTTGCCGATATCAAAACAGCGTCCGGTCGATGAACAGTAACCATCATGGAACCAGCGCAGAAAGCGGTCCATCTGATCCCAGGCATCAAAACCACGTCTCTCAATCAGGCTGTAGGCACTGCACAACGCCATGGAGGTGTCATCGGTCCAGTACCCCGCCGGCAGCTGGTGCGGCCCACCACTGCGGTAGCCCGTTACCGGCGGGAAGCTGCCTGGCGACATGAATTCAACCGCTGCCCCCATGGCATCACCGACCGCAAGACCAACCAACATTCCCTTGAGTCTGTTTTCCATGCACTGACCTCCTGAGTGTGTCGTACCGGTTCATTGCACCGTTACAGTACCGCCATATACATACAGACAAAAATGTATGATGTTTTTTAAACCGGCAATACGGTAAAATAATCCACACTTTCCGTAGTTGTTACAAGCGAGACCAACCCGATGGCACGACGCACCAAAGCAGAAGCCGCCGCCACCCGTGAGACACTCATCGATGCAGCCGAAGAGATGTTCATGGAGTACGGCGTTGCGCGCACCTCTCTGGAGCAGGTAGCCCGTCATGCCGGCATGACACGCGGAGCTGTCTACTGGCATTTCAAGAACAAGGCTGACCTGTTCCGGGCCATGCTGGAACGGGTGCGGATGCCGTTTGACGACCTGGTACGCGAAATTGATGATCCGATTCTGACCGAATCTCCGCTCAACGCCATTCGCCTGGCCTGTCTCAAGGGACTGGCACGACTGGAGCAGCCCCGCTACACGCGGGTCCACTCCATTTTGCTGTACCGTTGCGAGTTTTTCAGCGATATAGACCCGATTGCAATGCAGGAAGAGATTGCCTGTGACATTCACGATGCCCTGCTGCGTTACTTTGCCCTCGCGGCTGAAAAGCGGGAGCTGTCGGTAGCGCCGGAAGTGGCCGCCGATTTGATGAACACATGCCTTTCAGGCCTGTTCCATGACTGGCTTCGCAAGCCGGACGCATATTCCATTCTTGACCGTGGCGAGACACTGATTTCCCACCTGATGGGGCTGATGACCCGCCACTGAAGCGCATGGTTTGCCCCCAGCCCCCCATAATCGGGCAAGAAAAAGGCGCTGTCCCGAGGGAGAGCGCCTTTTTCGTTTTGGCCAGAGGTTCAGTGGGCCGTATCAGACTGCGCCACACCCCGTTTGCGACTGATCCAGTCGGATACATGCGCAATCATGGCGTAGAAACTCGGCACGAAGCAGCTGGAGATGATCGCCACGGACGCCATACCGACTGAGACCGCTGTGCCGATATGATGGCTGCTCACATCACTGGCACCACTTGCCAGTGCCAGCGGCAGGGTGCCGAGAATAAAGGCAAAAGAGGTCATCACGATTGGGCGGAAACGCAATTCGGCTGCCGTGACAGCCGCTTCATGGATCGACTTGCCCAGCTCCCTGCGCTGCAGTTCGGCAAACTCCACGATCAGGATCGCGTTCTTGGCGGCAAGCCCCACCACCACCAACAGGCCGATCTCGACATAGACTGACACCTCCAGCCCGCGCAGCACAATCCCGCCGATGGCACCAAAGAAGGCGAACGGGGTAGCGGTCATGACCGCCAACGGCAGTGACCAGCTTTCGTACTGGGCAGCGAGTATCAGGAACATCATGATGATGCCGAAAATAATCGCCATGGACGCCGTGTTGCCCAGGGTTGTTTCCTGATAGGCCGTACCGGTCCAGCCCATGCCCCAGTTGTCACCCAGCTCCTGCTGTACAATCTCGTTCATGGCCGCAATGGCCTGAGCCGAGCTATACCCCGGTGCCGGTCCGCCCTGGAACTGGGCACCCAGATAGACGCCGAAACGGGATACCACCGCCGGACCAACCTGACGCTCCAGCGTCACAAACTCGGACAGCGGAATCCGTTCACCATTGCCGGCACGCACGAAGATGTTATTGATATCTTCGGGTTCGTCACGGTACTCGTCCTCATTCTGCAGATACACCTGGAAGTTGCGGTTTTGATAGCTGAAATAGTTGACGAAACCGTTACCCAGCGTATTCGACAGGGTTGAGTTCAGATCGGTCAACGGCACACCGTAGCTCAGGGCTTTCTGCTGATCGATGTTGGCGCGGAACGAGGGCACATTCACGTTGAAGGTGGTGAACACCCGCTGCAGTGCAGGGTTCTGAGCGGCCGCCTGCATCACTTTCACCGATGCCATGTACAGCTCTTCTGAGCTGGCACCGCCAAAGGACTGCAGATAGCCGGTAAAACCGCCCGTCGTTGAGAGCCCCATAATCGGCGGCATATTGAAGGCGATGGCACTGCCGCCATCAATCTGCGCACCCAGCTGCATCACCTGACCGACCAACTGGTCGACTGTCAACTCACGCTCTTCCCAGGGCACCAGGCTGATGAACATGATACCCCGCGCGGTATTAACCGCACTGGAGAGGATGTCATAGCCCGCAATCGACACGACATGATTAACGCCGGGGATCTGCTCGATCGCCTCACTCAGCTTGCCCATGTACTTGCTGGTTCGATCCAGTGAAGCGGCATCCGGCAGCTGAACACTGACCAGCGCAATCCCCTGATCTGTTTCCGGTACCAACGAAGTGGGCGTGGTGCTGAACATCCACCAGGAACCGGCACTGAACGCAGCGGTCAGCGCCAGTGCAAGCACCCAGCGCTGCACCAGCAGTTTAACGATCCAGACATAGACGGTTGTAACGACCGCAAACACGCGATCAAACAGGCGCAACGGCGCATGCAGTACGTGCAACACCCCCGAACCTTCAAAGCGCGGCTTGTGTTTGATGAAAATGGCCGACAGTGCCGGTGTAAAGGTCAGCGCCATCAGGGCCGAGAAGCCCACCGAGATCGCAACCGTCAGCGCAAACTGCTGGTAGATCTGGCCGGTAAAGCCGCCCAGGAACGCCACCGGCACAAACACCGCCGCCATGATAAGCGAGGTCGCAATAACCGGGCCGCCTACCTCTTTCATCGCTCGGATGGTGGCATCACGCACGCTGATGTCATCATCTTCACTCAGCACACGCTCAACGTTTTCAACCACCAGAATGGCGTCGTCCACGACGATACCGATTGACAGTACCAGCGCAAACAGCGTCAGCAGGTTGATCGAGAAACCGAACAGATAGAAACCGGCAAAGGTCGCGATAACCGATACCGGTACCACCGACATGGCGATCACGGTAAAGCGCCAGTTCTGCAGGAATACAAACAGAATCACGCCAACGATCAGGAACGCCTCGATAAAGGTCGTCACCACGGTTTCAACGGATGAGCTGATAAACAGCGTGGTGTCGTAGGGTACGACGTAATTCAGACCCGGCGGAAAGCGTGCGGCCAGCTCTTCCATCTTGGCCTTGACCGCCAGTGATGTCTCCAGCGCGTTGGCGCCCGGCTGCTGGTTGATGATAATGGGCGTCATGCCTGCGCCATCAAGGCGGGCATCAATACCGTAGAAGGACGCACCCAGCTCGATGCGTGCCACATCTTTCAACAATAGCGCCGAACCGTCAGCATTGGTGCGCAGGAAAATATTGCGGAAATCATCCGCACTGGACAGGCGTCCACCCGCCGTCACCGTATAGGTGTAGGCACGCGGATTCGCATTGGGTGTTGCCGCCAGACTGCCTGCCGGCACTTCGGTATTCTGCGACCGAATCGCGGCTGCCACCTCGGTGGGTGTCAGGTCATATTGCGCCAGCTTGTCCGGGTCCATCCAGATGCGCATGGCGAACTTGCCACCACCGAGCACATCCGCTTCACCCACCCCCGGTATCTGGCGAAGCTCATCCAGCACATTGAGGGTGGCGTAGTTCTGCATGTAGATGTTGTCGTAGTCACCCTGGGGCGAAATCATCGCCACCACCATCAGGATGGAGCTTGAGCGCAGTTTGACCGTTACCCCCTGCGCCTGCACCTGCTCGGGCAGTTGTGACAGTGCACCCTGCACACGGTTGTTGACGTTGATAGTGTTGGTATCGCCGTCGGTGCCGATATCAAACGCCACGTTCAGGCTCATGATGCCATTGTCGGCGCTGGTCGAGGTCATGTAGAGCATGTTCTCGACCCCGTTGATCGCCTCGGCCAGAGGGGCCGCCACAGTCTGGGCCACGGTCTCGGCATTGGCACCAGGGAAACGCGCCTGCACCGAAACGGTGGGCGGTACCACGCTGGGGTACTGCTCAATCGGCAGCACCCGCATGCTGACCACCCCGACCAGCGTCAGGATAATCGCCAGCACCGTGGCAAAAATCGGCCGACCGATAAAGAAGTTGGAGAAATTCATTCGGCACTCGCCTCCTCTGCCGCGTCATCGTCAGCGGCTGCAGGCTGAATCGGAGTACCCGGTTTGATGCCGGAAGGATCACCGGATACAACCTGCCCCCCCTCCTCAAGCCCTTCAAGAATGATCTGCCATTCACCGGCAATCTCACCCAGCTGAACCGCCTGAGCACGGGCCTTGCCCTCTTCATCAACCACAAATACCTGAGGCCCCATCAGCCCCTGAGTGACCGCAATTTCAGGCACGGCAATCACGTTAAAGCGCTTCAGTCCTTCAATGCTGACGCGTACAAACTGCCCTGGCAGCACCTGTGCTTCAGGGTTTTCAAAGCGGGCAGAGGCCTGCACCGTACTGGTTCGTTCATCTACTCGAGACCCCAGAAAGTCCATCTGCCCCTGCAGGGTCAGGGACTGGGCACCGTTGTTGCCGGCCAGCTGAAGCGAGGCACTAATCTTTCGAATGTCAGTCTCGCCGCCAGCCAGCTGCTTGCGCAGCTCAAAAGCATCCCGTTGAGGCAGCTGGAAGCGTACTTCAAGCGGGTCCAGCGGGGTGATGGTCACCAGCTCCGAACCGGCATTGACCAGATTGCCCAGATTGATCTGGCTGAGTCCAACCATGCCGGCAACCGGCGCCTTCACCTGCGTGTAATTCAGATCAATGCGTGCACTGGCCAGTGCCGCCTCTGCCTGTGCCACTCGGGCCTGAGCAACGCTCAATTCAGCCTGGGCCTGATCAACCTGCTGGCGGCTGACCGAGTTGCGGCTGAGCAACTGCTGATAACGCTCTGCATCACGGCGGGCGCGGTCCAGCTCTGCCTGGGCACTTTTCAGGTCGGCAGACCGTTCGTTGACGCGAGCCTGATACAGCTCCGGCTCGATGGTATAGAGCAGGTCACCCTGCTCAACCCAGTCGCCCTGCTCGAACTGACGTGTTTCCAGTACCCCGGTCACCCGCGCCACCAGCGTGACTTCGTCATCGCTGCGCAGCAGTGAAGAGTATGATTTTTGTAGCGGAATATCCTGTCGCTTGACGGTTAACACCTCGGTCGTCACCGGCGGCAGCGCCTGCCCACCGGGGGCTGCCGCACCCTGGGGCGAATCGTCGCTGCCACAGGCGACCAGCAGCGACGCTGCCAGTGCCAGCAGAACTGCACGGCCGGTATGAAAAGCTGTTTTCATGACGTTTATCCCGTTTCCAAAAGCAGAGTGAAGAGATCGGGCATTTTACATTCATCCATGTATGGATGTAAATCAGACTATGCTGACTGAACACTTTCACCACAGACCACGTACAGGCTTGGTTCAATCAAACCTTTTAGCCGAACAGTGATCTCTGTTGTCCGCTGCAGCATGAAACTCTTTTAACCAGTTGCAGGTCCTAAGCAGTAGAACATAACGGGAGATACTCATGATTATCCGAACCGGATACCTTGCTGGCGGCATGCTTGCGCTGGCGTTGTCTGTATTTGCATCGACACGGCTGACCGCAGCTGACGCCCCAGCCACACCCGACCTGTCGCAGTATCAAGTCGCTACCTTTGCCGGTGGCTGTTTCTGGTGCGTCGAGCAGGGCTTTGAAAAAATCCCCGGTGTTATTGAAGCCATCTCAGGCTACAGCGGCGGCACCGAGCCAAACCCAACCTACGAACAAGTGTCTTCCGGCAAAACCGGTCACACCGAAGCTGTACAGGTCTACTATGATCCGGCCATCATCACCTACAAGGGGCTGGTCGAAGGCTTCTGGCGCTTCATGGACCCCACCGACGCCAAGGGCCAGTTTGTCGACCGTGGACAACAATATCGTCCTGCCATTTTCTACCATGATGATCAACAGCGACAGGTTGCTGAATCCTCTCGTGATGCACTGATCGCATCCGGGCGATATGACAAGCCGGTGGTGATCGAGATCA
The DNA here is from genome assembly GCF_040547565.1 of Marinobacterium sp. MBR-109. Lineage (NCBI taxonomy): Bacteria > Pseudomonadati > Pseudomonadota > Gammaproteobacteria > Oceanospirillales > Oceanospirillaceae > Marinobacterium > Marinobacterium sp. MBR-109. The sequence goes on along the minus strand of NZ_JBEPPZ010000009.1, from coordinate 41,757 downwards.
CCTCATTCGGTACGTTCTACGAAGCGGAAGGCTACCATCAGGACTATTACAAAAAGAACCCGGTGCGGTATCGTTTTTATACCCACAACTCGGGGCGTTACCAGTTTATCGAACAGGTCTGGGGGGATGATCAAACACTCGACTTCAGTCAGTTTCGTCCCGCTGAAACCCAGTCCGACAGTGAAGGCATGGGGCTACCCGGAAAGGGCTATCAGCGCCCGTCGGATGAGGTTCTGCGTCAGCGCCTGACACCGGAACAGTTCAAGGTAACACGCGAGGATGGCACTGAACGCGCCTTTGAAAATGAATACTGGGATGAAAAACGTCCCGGCATTTACGTCGATGTCATTTCCGGCGAGCCACTGTTTTCCTCCCGAGACAAGTACAAATCCGGCACTGGCTGGCCCAGCTTCACCCGTCCCATTGCAGAGGGTGTGGTAACCGAGCATGAGGACCGATCATGGTTCATGACCCGCACGGAGATTCGCAGCCAGCTGGCGGATTCACACCTGGGACATGTGTTCAATGATGGCCCAGAACCCACCGGACTGCGCTATTGCATGAATTCGGCAGCCATGCGCTTCATCCCGCTTGAGGAGATGGAAGCCCAGGGTTACGGCGACTGGATCGACGCGATTCGCTGAGGCCCGTGACAGGCGCTGCGGTCAGCCCGCCTCAGCGCCTGCGTTCGTACACGCTCAGACTGACAGCCGTTGCCAGATTGAGCGATTCGATCTGGCCAGCACCGGCTATGGTGAACGGGCGTGCCGACAGGCTATCGAGCTGTTCACGCGGCACACCGCGTGCCTCGTTGCCAAACAGATAACAGTCACAGTCACTGAATGCGGGCGCACTGAGCGGCTCACCCTGCATATCGAGACAACCGATCCGACTGTAACGACCCGCCAGGCTCTCCAGCGGCACATCCAGCTCCAGTGGCACATGGAAAATAGCTCCCATGCTGGCGCGAATCACCTTGGGGTTGAACGGGTCAACGCTGTTGGGACTGAGCAGGCAGCGAAAGCCACCAAACCAGGCCAGAGTACGCAGAATCGTGCCCAGATTACCCGGGTCCTGCACTTCGTGCAGATAGATGGCGATATCCGTTTGATCCGCTTCCGGCTGGATCGCCGCAATGGGCACCACCGCCAGAATTCCCTGTGGCGACTTGGTGGCGCTGAGGGCGCGCATCTGCCGACTGCTGATTTCATGCGTCACCAGCGTCGTTGGCCAATCTCGATACTCTTCGGTCAGATACAGTTCAGCCGTCTGTAACTCAGGACGCGTTTTCAGTGCCTGCTGCAGTTCCAGCACCAGATGCTCACCTTCGACCAGACAGGTACCCAGTTCGCTACGGTATTTTTTCTGCTGCAGCTTCTTGATATCGTCCAGTTTCATGCCGTTTCGGTTTCCCGCTGTTTCAGGATATCCAGCGCCACCGCTTCAGCCACCTTGATACCATCGATCCCGGCCGACAGAATGCCACCGGCATATCCGGCCCCTTCACCGGCAGGATACAGGCCACGCACATTCAGACTCTGCAGGGTTTCAGTGTCGCGGGTGATGCGAATCGGCGATGAGGTGCGCGACTCGATCCCGGTCAGCACCGCATCTTCACGGTCAAAGCCACGGATCTTGCGACCAAAGGCCGGCAACGCCTCACGGATCGCCTCAATCACATAGTCCGGCAGTGCCTCGGCCAGGTCACACAGCTTTACCCCCGGCTGGTAGGAAGGCTCAACCTCACCCAGTTTTTCGGATGGCTGCCCCCGCAGGAAGTCGCCCACCAGCTGTGCCGGGGCACGGTAGTCACAACCGCCAAGCTGATAGGCGATCGACTCCAGTTTTTCCTGCAGTTCGATCCCGGCCAGCGGGCCACCGGGGAAATCCTGCTCCGGGTTGATGCCCACCACAATGCCCGCATTGGCATTACGCTCCTTGCGCGAGTACTGACTCATGCCGTTGGTCACCACACGCCCCTCTTCCGAGGTTGCTGCCACTACCTGACCACCGGGGCACATGCAGAAACTGTAAACGGCACGGCCGTTTTTGGCATGGTGGATCAGCTTGTAATCAGCCGCACCCAGCTCCTCATGGCCGGCATACTTGCCCAAGCGCGCCCGGTCAATCATCGACTGCGGATGCTCAATACGGAAACCGACGGCAAAGGGCTTGGGCTCGATATGGACCTGACGCTGATGCAACATGCGGAAGGTATCACGGGCACTGTGACCCAGCGCCAGTACCACATGACGGCTGAACAATTGGGTGCCATCGGCCAGCGTAACACCTCTGACTTCACCGTTTTCCAGCAGCAGATCGGTGACTTTCGACTCGAACCGAATCTCCCCCCCCATCTCAATAATGCTCTGGCGCATCCTCGATACCACCGTTGTCAGACGGAAGGTGCCGATATGCGGCTTGTTCACATACAGGATATTGTCCGGCGCGCCGTGATCCACAAATTCCTGCATCACCTTGCGGCCATAGAATTTGGGGTCCTTGACCTGGGAATAAAGCTTGCCGTCGGAAAACAGCCCGGCCCCACCCTCACCAAACTGTACGTTGGATTCGGTGCTCAACCTGTTTTGACGCCAGAGCGCCCAGGTGTCCTGGGTGCGCTTGCGTACATCACGCCCCCGCTCAAGCACAATGGGCTTGAACCCCATCTGTGCCAAAAGCGTGGCTGCAAACAGGCCACAGGGGCCAAAACCGATCACCAGCGGCCGCTCATCCAGATCGTCAGGCGCCACGGCAACCGGGTGATAATCCGTATCAGGCGCGAGGGCCACATGCTGATCATCGGCAAAACGGGTCAGTACAGCGGCCTCATCTTTCACCTCCAGATGAATGATGTAGACGAAGGTGATCTCGGTGTTCTTCTTGCGTGCATCATAGCTGCGCTTGAAGACAGTGAAACCGAACAGTTCGTTATCCGACAGTTTCAGCCGTTTCAGAATGGCTTCACGCAGGGCGGTTTCGGGGTGGTCGAGTGGAAGAGAGAGTTCGCTGAGACGGATCATGGCAAGGGTTCCGGCCGGTATATCCGGCAAAGGGACAATAAACGGCAAATTATAGCGGCCAACCGGGTTAAAGTCAGTCTGATACGCCCGATAACATGGCACCAACAGGCTTCGGGACGTACAATCGGGTTTTAATTTTCAGATGGTTTGCAACCCGTATGGCCCGTTCCAAAAGCAGTGCACGCTGGCTCGATGAGCACGTCAACGACCCCTTCGTCAAACAGGCACAGAAAGACGGCTACCGCTCTCGTGCCAGTTACAAATTGCTGGCGATCAACGAAAAGGACAAGTTGATCCGCCCCGGCATGCTGGTGATCGATCTGGGCTCGGCGCCCGGTGGCTGGTCTCAGGTGGCATCCAAATTGGTGGGCGCCAGTGGCAAGGTGATCGCATCCGACATTTTGCCAATGGACAGCCTGCCCGATGTGGAGTTTATTCAGGGCGACTTCACCGAAGACAGCGTGTTCGAACAGATTCTGCAGGCAATCGGCGATGACCCGGTCGATGTGGTGATCTCGGACATGGCACCTAACCTGAGCGGCATTGCCACGGCAGACCAGGCGGCTTCCATCTACCTGATCGAGCTGGCGCTGGACATGGCACAGCAGGTACTCAAACCCAAGGGCTGCTTTATCGCCAAGGCGTTTCAGGGTGAGGGCTATGAAGCCTTCGTGAAGGAGGTCCGCAACCACTTTGACAATGTGGTCATCCGCAAACCGGAAGCGTCACGCTCACGTTCGCGCGAAGTTTATGTGGTGGGCAAAGGCTTCCGGGGCTGAAAACAGGCAAACATTACCAAAAGCATTGAAGTTACCGGTTTTGTCAGCTAAACCTGTATCCAAACAATAAAAAGCGTATCCATATGCATACACAAGACAGCGACTGTCTTCCAAAGCACCTCGGCCAGCGGCCGACAGCAGAATGATCCACCGACGGATCGGTCTTGGCCTCACCGCCAGGACGCTGGGCATGACCCTGCTGATCCTTGCCCTGATTATCGGCGTCACGGCCATCATGAGCCGGGCTTTCGAGCGCCTGCACGATCAGGTCGACACGCTCACCAGCACCGAAATGGAAAACCTGATGACATCGGTGCGCCTGGTACAGCAGGCGGAATCACTGATCAATCTCGGGCTTGGCCTGTCTGTCGCCAACAGTCACGCCGAGCGACGCCAGGCGCTGATAAACCTGACCGACCGAACGCTCTGGGTAAACCAGCTGACCGCCCGACTTGCCCAGCAGGGCGGCAATCCCGACCTGATCAATCAGGTGCGTGTGACACAGGCACAACTGCGAGACAACATTACCGAACTGAACGAACTGGTCAGCCTGCGCATCGATGCCGGGCAGCAGGCTGGACTTGAGCGTCAAATCAACTCCCTGTCACACAACAATCGCGAGCTGGCGGGACAGCTGGCTGTACTGATGGGTTACTTCTCAGCCACCATGCGTCAGCAAATGGTGGCTCAAAGCGAACAGCTCGCAACCGATATCCATGTACAGCAGCGCAACCTGATCGCACTTGCCCTGTTGCTGCTGGTATTTGCTCTGCTCGCCGGGGTCTATTTCGAGGTTGTGGTGGTAAGACGCATCCTGCAGATGCAGCGGAACGTGAGCGCACCGGTAGTTGATGTAAACGCCTTCGATACTCGCGGTGGTGATGAAATTTCCAGCCTGGCCAAAACCGTACGCAGTTACGTCCAGCGCATTCAGTATCAGGAAGCACGCATGCGCGAAGCCCACCAGGAATTGACCTTTCTGGCCGAACACGATGCCTTGACCGGGCTGGCCAACCGTCGTCACTTCCAGGCAGCCGCCCGACGTCTGTTACGCCAGAGCCGCCAGCCTTTGTGTGTTGCCATTGGTGATATCGACCACTTCAAACAGGTCAATGACCGTTTCGGCCATGCCGCCGGGGATCAGGTTCTGGTCGAAGTGTCCCGCCAGCTGTCCGAAGGGCTGAGGGAAAGCGACATCCTGGCCCGTTTCGGTGGCGAAGAGTTTGCCATCATTCTGCCGGCAGGTTCTCTGGAGGCCGGCCATCAGGTACTCGACAAGCTGCGCAGCCAGATTGCGACCAAGCCGTTCTCATCCAGTCATAAACACGAGATTCACCTGAGCATGAGTTTTGGCCTCGTACTGATTGATGCAACACCCCTGCTGAGCGAGACGGACGAGCAGCAGATCGAAAGTCTGCTGGATGCCGCACTGCGCGCGGCTGACAAGGCACTCTATGCTGCCAAGCGACAGGGCCGCAACCAGGTCGCAGTAGCTCCGGAGACCGTCTATGCACAGGCTGTTTGATCTGTTTCAGCGCACCGGCTCTGGAATCAATCGCTGGCTGATGCTGTCCCTGCTGCTGTTGTGCAGCCTGCCGCTGCAGGCCAGTGAGCACATTCGCCTCGGTATTCAACTGGAACCCCCCACGCTCGACCCTACCATTACAGCCGCCGCCTCGGCTGGCGAGATCACCTGGTGCAATGTCTTTGAAGGCCTGACACTGGTCGATGGCGATGGCATGCTCAAGCCGCGACTGGCGCGCGAATGGCACCTGTCAGAGGATGGTCTGACCTACACCTTCGCGCTGCACAAGGGCGTGACTTTCCATGACGGCAGCCGCTTCGATGCACATGCGGCCGCGTTCTCGCTCAATCGCCTGCTGGATGAAAACAGCGGCAATCCCCAGCGCATGTGGTTTGAGCAGGTCGACAGTGTCACCGCTCAGGGGGATGAACAACTGACCATCACCCTCAAACAGCCCGATGCCATGTTGCCCTTCGCGCTGTCACTGCCCGCGGCGGTCATGGTTCACCCGGATACCGCTGACAGCAACAGCCAGCACCCGATCGGCACCGGCCCCTACCGGTTCGACCGCTGGGAAAAAGGACACTCCGTCACCCTGAAGCGAAACATCGATTACTGGGGCAAGCCACCTTACCTGCATCAGGCACAGTTTCTGTTCATGCAGACCACGGTAGGTACCGAGAACATTCTGGCCGAAGGGCTGGTCGATGGACTGCTGAGTGTCACGCGTGTCGGCAACCGCTTCATGATTCGGCCCGATTACCGCATGAGCGCACGCAAGCTGCAAAGCAAGATGATTCTGGCAATCAACAATGCACGCCCGCCCTTCAATGATCTGCGTGTACGCCGCGCCCTGTCCCACGCCATTGATCGCAACCGCGTCAGCAAACTGTATGGCCCCCAGTTTGAGCCAGAGCTGATCGGCAGCCACTTCCCGCCTTCACACCCCGCCTATGTGGACCTGGTTGATCGCTATCCCTTCGACCCGATGCTGGCGCGCCAATTGCTGGACTCGGCCAATGTGACCGAAGGCAAAACAATTACGCTGACAATCCCCCCGACCGACTATGGTCGTTATGGTGGACTGATGGTGGCGGACGATCTTGAGGCGGTGGGTTTCAGAGTCGAGCTGGAGCAGGTGGACTGGACTACATGGATGGAGCGGGTATTCCGTCAGAAGGACTATGAACTGACGCTCATCATGCACGTGGAGCCGATGGACCTGAACATCTATGCCCGCGATGACTACTACTTCAATTATGAGAACACCGCGTTCAAAACGATCTGGAATCAGGTATTGAACGCTCGCACCGAGAAGGAGCTGAACCGACTGCTGGGCGAAGCCCAGCGTCGCATTACGGAAGATGCCGTTAATGTATTTCTGTTCATGCGCCCGGAGCAAAACCTGATGCACCGGGATCTGGAGGGGATGTGGGAACAAAGCCCCATCCCCTCCTTCGTGCTGGAAGATATCCGCTGGGTCAATCAGAAGCGGTAGGACCAGGCCAGCCCCAGAATATCCTGACCCATGCTCAGATCCGCTTCGCCGCCACCGAACGCAGCAAGAGAGCCGTTGCCTTTGACGGTCTCATCCAGTGCCCGTGTATAGGCCAGGGTCAGCTCCTGCTGCGGGTCTGGGCGCCAGCTTGCGCCCAGACTGATATGCTCCTGCACCACACCCGGCGCCAGAATATTGAAGAAGGTTTCACTGCCCGGTACCGGCTGATCCGCGTAGCTGTAACCGGCCCTCAACATCAGCCGGTTCGACCAGTCATAGCTGACGCCCAGCTTGTAGACGTTGATATCCTGCCAGCCAAAACCCGAGCCGTTATCCTGCCCCAGCTGAGTAATCGGAATCAGCGGGTTGCCCACCGAAGCCACATCACTGTAGTTGATGCGCTGCCAATCCCCGGCCAGAGTCCACTGCGGATTCAGCTGCCAGGCAAAACCGAGACCATAGGTTTCCGGCACATCAAAGCCGCCCTGTTCGGCAAACAGACCACGGTAATCATTGAAGCTGTCAGTCTTGATTTTGGATGACCAGCTGGCGGCCAGTGTCAGAGTGTCGGTCACCTGCCCCTGCCAGCCGAGCTTAACACCGAAACCATCTGAGCTGTCGTGGCCATTGTCGCTCAAGGCAGCAGGATTTGAAGACATGCTTTCGAAGGCTGGACCATTAACGCCTCGGGCTTCAAACATCTGATACACATAGGTCAGACCGACACCCACACTGTGCCGCTCAGTCAGTCGATAGCCCACGGATGAGGTGACAAACAGCTGGGACAGATCCACCCCTGCATCGCCTGTTGCACCGGCGCCTGCATAGGGGTTGTTGGCATAGGAGGTATTCATGCCACCATTGGCATACATGGCCACACCGTAGGCCAGGCGCTCCGAGTGCTGACGGCTGAAGCCCAGTTCCGGTATCCAGAAGCTTTTATCACCGTTGCCGTCATACTGACCATTGAATGCCGGGTTGCCACTGATACGAGCATCGCGTTCCGGCTTGAACCAGGTCACGCCCAGATCCAGCTGATCCCCCAGTGCCGTCAATGCTGCCGGGTTGCTGGCGGCCGAGATGCTGTCGTGTGCCATTGCATAGCTGACACCGGCCATCCCCTGGGCCTTGATGCTGTTACCGTGGGTGAAGTAACCATTGGTTGCTTCGGCAGCCAGCGGCAGGGTTGCCAGCGCAATGGCCGCGGCGAGGGGATGCAGTTTGTTCACGACGCTCTCCGTTAAAACAGTATCTAATTAAGAACGTCATCATATTATTAAAAGTTATATAAGAAAAATAACTTTGATGATTAAGATATATATAAAATGGTTATAAGCGAACGCCTGCCCGTTCAATAGAACCGAATCAGCACCACACCCACCAGCAAAAACACCACGCCCAGCATCCGTCCCAGCGTTATATCGAGTTGGGGGAAGGTCGCCCAGCCCAGATGATCGAGAATCACCGATGTGATCAGCTGACCGGCTACAAACAGCGCGATCATGGTGGCTGCACCGATACGCGGTGCCAGAAAGACACCGGTCGTGACAAACAGCGCGCCCATGAAGCCACCAGTCCAGGCCCACCAGGGCGCCTGTTTAAGATCAGACAGCAAGGGCCAGTCAAAGCGCATGCCCACGACGACCGCAAACAGCACCAGCGTGCCGATCAGAAACGAGATGAAAGACGCCCAGATCGCCCCCTGACTGTGCAGCGCCAGGGTGCTGTTCACACCCGCCTGCAGCGGCATCATCATGCCGGCCACAAAGGCCAGCGACAGCCAGAAAAACAGCATGGAGCCTCCTTTCATCATCAGGTTCTCGACATCAGGTCATCAGCGGCGGGTCAGGTAGACACCGCATTCCAGATGGTCGGTATAAGGGAACTGGTCGAAGATGGCGAACCGTTCCAGCTTGTGGGTCTGGCTGATCTGCTTCAGATTCTCGTGCAGCGTCTCTGGGTTGCAGGATATATACAGGATATGCGGATATTCGCAGATCTGCTCTACCGTATGTTCATCCAGACCGGCACGCGGCGGGTCCACCAGCACGGTGGTAAATTCGCACTCGTCCAGCGCCAGCCCCTGTACCCTGCGGCTGGTTTTTTCGCCCTTGAGGATCAGTGACAGGTCTTCAGACGGCATGCGCAGCACATCAATATTGTCGATGCCGTTTTCCTTGATGTTCCATTCGGCTGAACGTACCGACACCTTGGAAATTTCGGTGGCTACCACTCGGCGGAAGTTCTGCGCCAGCGGCAGGGTAAAGTTGCCGTTGCCGCAGTAGAATTCCACCAGATCACCGCCAGCGTGGGCACTGGCATCGATCGCCCATTCGATCATCTTCTCGCACACATGGCCGTTGGGCTGGGTAAAGCCGTTTTCGGTCTGCTGATAACGGTAGGCACGGCCGTTGATGTTCAGGGTTTCGACCACGAAGTCGTTGTCCAGCACGATCTTCTGCTTGCGTGAGCGTCCGATAATGCCGATGTTGAACTGTTCACGCAGCGGCTTGACCCGCTCGACCCACTCGTCATCCAGCTTGCGATGGTAGATCAGGCTCACCAGCAGTTCACCGGACAGGGTGCTGAGAAAATCCACCTGAAACATTTTGAAACGCAGTACCGGGTCGAGGCGAATCACCTCGATCAGCTCAAACATCATGTCATGGATGCGCTCAGCTACCATCGGGCAGCTGTCCAAACGCACCGGCGTACGCTTGTCGCCATCAAACATCACATAATAGAGGTCATCGCCCTCATGCCAGGTGCGAAACTCGGCGCGCAGGCGGTAGTGTTGCGGCTGCGACGTAAAGACTTCGATTGGCGGCAGATCAAAATCGGCAAACTGGGCTTCGATGCGGGCCTGCTTCTGTGCCAGCAGGGCGTCGTACTGTTCAGGCTCCACGCGGGGAAGGGCCATCGGCTAACCTCTGTGTTCTGTTGCTCGGGACGGGCGGCGGATTTTAGCACAGCCACCCCCAGCCTTCATTCAGAGATCAATCCAGCGTAGAATGCAGGGCTTCATTTGTCTTCAACCGACTCAGAGCCAACGATGTCCGACAGCAAGCGCAAGATTCTCGTCACCAGTGCCCTGCCCTACGCCAACGGTCCCATCCATCTGGGCCATCTGGTGGAGTATATCCAGACCGATATCTGGGTTCGTTTCCAGAAGCAGCGTGGCCATCAGTGTACCTACGTCTGTGCCGATGACGCCCACGGTACGCCAATCATGCTCAAGGCCGACCAGATGGGCAAAAGCCCGCAGGAGCTGATTGATCAGGTCAGTGCCGAGCATCAGCGCGACTTCGCCGGCTTTATGGTCAGCTTTGACAACTACTACTCCACCCATTCGGAAGAGAACCGCCACTTCTCGGCGCTGATCTACGAGCGTTTGCGCGATGCCGGTCATATCACCCGCCGCACCATCACCCAGGCCTATGACCCGGTGAAAAACATGTTCCTGCCGGACCGCTTCATCAAGGGCGACTGCCCGAAATGCGGCGCTCAGGATCAGTACGGCGACTCCTGCGAAGCCTGTGGTGCCACCTATCAGCCCACCGAGCTGAAAAACGCCTACTCCGCCATCTCCGGCGCGACACCGGTCGAGAAGGAGTCCGAGCACTTCTTCTTCAAGCTGGGAGACTTTGAAGACTTCCTGCGCACCTGGGTCAACGAACACGTACAGAGCCAGATGATCCACAAGCTCAACGAGTGGTTCGAGTCTGGCCTGCAGGAGTGGGACATCTCCCGCGATGCACCCTACTGGGGCTTCGAGATCCCCGACGCGCCGGGCAAGTACTTCTATGTCTGGATGGATGCGCCGATCGGTTACATGGCCAGCTTCAAGAACTGGTGCGACCGGAACGGGGCCGATTTTGACGAGTACTGGAAGGAAGACTCTGCTGCCGAGCTGTACCACTTCATCGGCAAGGATATCGCCTACTTCCACACCCTGTTCTGGCCAGCCGAACTCAAGGGCGCGGGCTTCCGCACCCCCACCGGCGTGTTCTGCCACGGCTTCCTGACCGTCAACGGCCAGAAGATGTCCAAGTCTCGCGGCACCTTCATCATGGCCGAGACCTATCTGAAGCACCTGCGCCCGGAATACCTGCGCTACTACTTCGCCGCCAAGCTGGGCTCAGGTATCGACGATATTGACCTGAGCCTTGAAGACTTCCGTTATCGCGTCAACGCCGACCTGGTCAACAAGGTGGTCAACATCGCCAGCCGCTGCGCCGGCTTCATCCAGAAGAAGTTTGACGGCATGCTCGACTCCGAGCTCACCTACGCGTCGCTTTACCATGAAGCCGTCGCTGCCGGTCACGGCATCGCTGAAGCCTACGAGAAGCGTGAATACGCCCGCGCCATGCGCGAAATCATGCACATCGCCGACAAGGCCAATCAGTACATCGACAACGCCGAACCCTGGGTTCTGGCAAAGCAGGAAGGCCGTGAAGCCGAGGTACAGGCCAGTTGCACTCTGGGCATCAACCTGTTCCGCGTGATTATCAGCTATCTGGCCCCGGTACTGCCGGAAGTGGCCAGAGAAGCCTGCGAGTTCCTCAATATCGACACCCTGGCCTGGGATGCGATCGAGCAGCCGCTGCTGAGTCACAAGATCAACAAGTTCAAGCCGCTGATGCAGCGCGTGGATGAAGCCACCATCGAGAAGCTGATCGAAGATTCCCGCCAAAGCCTGGAAGCTCAGCCACAAGTTCAGGCGGCACAGCCGAAGGCCGAAGTCATGCAGAACATGGAACCGATCGCCGACACCATCGAGTTTCCGGACTTCGCCAAGATCGACCTGCGCGTGGCCAGGATCGCCAAGGCCGAGCACGTCGAAGGCGCCGACAAACTGCTGCGTCTGACACTGGACTTGGGCGGCGAAACCCGCAACGTCTTCGCCGGCATCAAGTCCGCCTACAAACCGGGAGACCTGGAAGGCAAACTGACCGTGATGGTCGCCAACCTGGCACCGCGCAAGATGAAGTTCGGCATGTCGGAAGGCATGGTACTCGCGGCCGGACCGGGTGGTGAGGATTTGTGGATTCTGGAGCCGCACGAAGGGGCTCAGCCGGGGATGAGAATAAAATAAAACGGCCTTGCATAACTGACTTGCTACAGCGTGGCGCTTGAAAGCCCCCTTGTGAGCAGTCGAGCATCGCAGCGGCAACAGGGAAAAATGTTTGGATTGTCTGAGCCACGCAGTGGCGAGTTTTCCAAACATCCCTGTTGACGCGAGACGCGCAGAGTAGCCGAAGGCCTGCTCTTAGGGGTGCCCTTTCTTTTGGTTACTTCGGCGTGCCCCTTGGGTATTCTTTGGGCACGCAAAGAAAAGTAACAATCTCATGAGTAGTCATCATCCGGATTCGCCAGCTTCACCTGCAGCGGTTCAATCTTCCCTCCCGGCATGCCGATCATTTCGTTGTATGGGCTTTCATGCACCAGCACGGTGTCGGTAATACCCAGCCCCTTGAACTGAAACTTGGCGTCCAGCTGGCTGTTGAAGCGCAGTATGGTGCCCTTGTCATCACAGACGTTGAGCAGTTCTTCGCCCTGCTTCAGCTTGACCTGAACCAGGTACATGCTGCTTTCGAACGCCCTGAGCACCAACTGCTCAATCTGCCCAATCTGCTTTTTAACCTCTTCGAGTGAAATCTTCATCGGCGCCTCTCCTGTTGCATTTCTGCATTTACGTGCGCCCGCCGGATACGGTTTAACTGTGGCTGCATTTAGGGTAAAACAGGTGCCTGCTTGTGGGAGGAACAGGATGAAGTGTCTGATTATCGGGGCCGGCGGGATCGGCTGTTACTACGGGGCTCGGCTACTTGAGGCCGGGCATGCGGTCACCTTTGTGGCGCGGGGCGCACATCTGCAGGCGATGCAGCAACAGGGGTTGCGCGTTGAACATGAAGCGCTGCATTTTCAGGGCAGTGTGGATGCGTTGTCGATGGAGGCGCTGGTAACCGAACGTGCCTGCGCCGATTACGATCTGATCATACTGGCACTGAAGGCCGGGGCGACTTCCGACTGGCTGGCGCAAAGCGGTGACTGGCTGGCCGGTGCCGACACGCCGGTGCTGTCACTGCAGAACGGGGTCGATAATGAACCCCTGATCGCGGACCAGATCGGTGCCGAGCGCACTCTTGGCGGGCTTGCGGTGCGGATCGGCGGTCACATCATCGCGCCGGGACATGTTGAGGCCAAGGGACCGGCTCAAGTGGTGATGGGCTGCTGGCCTGCTACCACGGACGACGACACGCGACTGGATACTCTGGCCCAAAGCCTGAATGCCGCCGGTATTCCCACCCGTGTCACGGCCAATATCCGCTATGAATTATGGAAAAAACTGCTGATCAACAATGGCGTCAACCCACTCAGCGCGCTGACCGGACTGGATACGCGCAGCCTGACCGCCGATCCGGTACTCGGCAAGACGGTGTACCGCATGATGCAGGAAGTGGCCGTTGCGGCACGGGCGGATGAGGTTGAGCTGAGCGCCGCTGATGTGGATGAGATGTTTGAACTGATCAGCAACTTTGACGCCATCAAGACCTCCATGCTGGTTGATCGCGAGAAGGGACGCCCGCTGGAACTGGACGAAATCAGCGGTGCCGTGATTCGTCGCTGCAAGGCGCTGGGCGAAGATGCCCCCTGGACCGAGATGACCGAGCGTCTGCTGCGCCTTGAGATCCGCCCCTTGCAATGGCGCCCGCAGCCCGCATAATGCCGCCTTTTGAATCGTCAATCGAGGATACGCCGATGACACCTGAAGCCTTTGTCGCCCGATTGGGCACCGATGACAGCATCGATTTTGAAGATACCATGGCGGTGATCAGTGAACATTTTGATTATGCCCCCTGTGCCTTCAATAACGGCAGCGGTGATATGGCCGTGTTTAACGAGGCCGGCCAGAACGAAGGCTCCTGCAAGATTTTCGGCTTCGGCAAGCTGATGGGGCTTGATGAAGCACAGACACTGGCCTGTTTTGGCCGTTTCTACCGTGATGTGCTGAACACCCCCGATGGCACTGACCACGGTAACATTCGCAACTTCATGCGCAGCGGCTGGGCCGGTGTTCAGTTTGAAGGCGAGCCACTGCGCCGCAAAGGCTGATTACGCATCAGAGTCAAACAGCGGAAGCTGTACCGCTTCCGCACCCTCCTCCGCCGACTCCAGCCGATACCCCACCCCAACCAGCCGTACCGGCTTCTGGCCCCGCTGCCATGCCTCTTCAATCAGGGCCATGAACAGCGCCTTGTCGGGACGACTGCTGCGGGTTTCGGCCGTGGTCTGGCTGAAATCCCTGAACTTGAGCTTGGCAACCGCACCGATTATCCGTCTTTGCTCACGGTGCTTTTCATAGCGCTTCTCAAGGTCTGCCAGCAGTTCGTCCAGCTGGGCCTGACAGGCCGCCAGATCAGGCAGGTCACGGCTGAAGGTATGCTCGGTACTGACGGACTTGCGCTCACGACTGAGGCGCACTTCACGGCTGTCCTGCCCCCTTGCCAGTTGCCACAGACGCTCGCCAAAACGCCCAAACAGGTCGGTCAGCTGCTGCCGAGGCAACTGTTGCAGCTGGTCACAGGTCTCAACGCCCAGCCCCAGCAGCCTCTCCTGCGTACGCGGCCCCACACCCGGAATCTTTTTCACCGGCAACCGGGCGACAAATTCAGCCTGGCGTGCAGGATCCACCACACAGAGTCCATCAGGCTTATTCCAGTCACTGGCCACCTTGGCCAGAAACTTGTTTTGAGCCACCCCGGCTGAAACCGTGATACCGGTTTCCTCCCGCACCTGCTGACGGATCGCCTGCGCAATCCGTGTCGCACTGCCGTCAAACAGGGGATTACCCGTCACATCCAGGTAGGCCTCGTCGATTGAAACCGGCTCGATCATTTCGCTGTAGCGCCGATATATGGCAAAAATCCGCTCAGCCACATCGCGATAGCGTGCCATGTTGCCGGATACCAGCTTCAACTGGGGGCAGAGTTGCAGCGCACGGGCAGTCGACATGGCCGAATGCACACCAAAGCGACGCGCCGGGTAGTTGCAGGTGGCAATCACCCCACGTCTTTCGGCCGCGCCGCCCACCGCCAGCGGCACCTCGGACCATTCCGGGTGGTCCAGCATTTCGACCGCCGCAAAAAAACAGTCGCAGTCCAGATGGATAATCTTGCGTGTACTGTCTGACATTACGACTAAGAAGGCCCCGACCCCTGTTTGATATGCAAAAAAACGACTACGCTTTAATCTATTGAGGCAGCAAATTCGACCCGGAGCAAGCTCATGGCAGACACCCAGGAATGGCATGGTCGCAACCGCCGTACCCAACCGGACCGTCGCACCAACACCGATCGACGCGAAGATATCCGCTTTGAACCCGACAAGAAAGACCGGCGCAAGAATCGCGGCCGGCGCAAGGAAGACAAAGACCCCTGGCTGGAGTCAATCAACCAGGGCTGACCCGCTGTAACCCAGCATTCATCTGAGCGTCACCTCAGTGTCAAATCACCGCCATAGTGTACAGGCAGTGAACTGAGGTGACCCAACATGCAGATCGATGTCGAACAGGTACTGGTCAACAAGTACCCCGCTTTTGCACAAAAACCCGCTCCCGTCCGCCGCTCAACACTGTTCTGCCTGCGCCGCCTGGTGCGCGAGCAGGAGATCAACCACTTCCTCGAAACCCATCGCGGTGTACGCGGCTTCGAGTTCGTTGACCAGGTACTGGACTACTTCAATTTCAGTTATGCGATCAGCCACAAGGAACGGATGAACATCCCCTCATCGGGCCGTGTCGTCATTGTGGCCAACCACCCGCTGGGCGCACTGGACGGGCTGGCACTGCTGAAGCTGGTGGGGGAAGTGCGGCGCGATGTACGTATCATCGCCAACGATGTACTGATGCACTTCGATGCGCTGCAAAACCTGTTCCTCCCGGTCGACAACCTCGGCGGCAACACCCGCAAGGACAATATCAATCGCATTGTGGAAGCGTTGCAGAATGATGAAGCGATCATCGTCTTTCCAGCCGGCGAGGTATCCCGTGCAGGCCTGACCGGCATCAAGGACGGGCGCTGGAACAGCGGCTTCCTGCATTTTGCCCGCCGGGCCAACGCACCGATTCTGCCGGTGTATCTGGGTGGCAAGAACTCGACCCTTTTCTATAGCCTTTCGTACATTAACCGCTCCATGTCGACCCTGTTGCTGGCACGTGAAATGTTCAACAAGCATTCCGTGACACTGCCGGTACGGGTGGGCGAACCGATAGCCTTCAATCAGCTGGATGCACTGCCGGTATCAAACCGGGACAAGGCCAAGCTGCTGAAAAAACACCTGTATCGCATCGCCCGCAACAAGCCGCCACTGTTCCTGACCGAAAAGACCATCGCCCACCCACAGAATCGTCAGTCACTCAAGCAGGAGCTGAAACAGGCCGAGCTGCTGGGCGAAACTGCAGACGGTAAGAAGATCTACCTGTTCGACTACCATCCCGACTCGGTGGTCATGCAGGAGATCGGGCGTCTGCGTGAAATCGCTTTTCGTACCGTTGGTGAAGGGACTGGTGAAAAACGCGACCTTGACCGTTATGACCAGCATTATCGCCACCTTATACTCTGGGACGAGGACGATCTGGAAATTGCCGGTGCCTACCGTATCGGCGAAGGCTACCGTCGCAACAACGAGTCCGATTACCCGCTCTACAGCGAGTCCCTGTTCAACTACAGCGAGCAGATGGAACCCGTTTTTGCAGCCGGAGTCGAGCTGGGCCGCAGCTTTGTGCAACCACGCTACTGGGGCAAACGCTCACTGGATTACCTCTGGTACGGCATCGGTGCCTATCTGCGCCGCCACCCGGAAGTGCGTTACCTGTTTGGCCCGGTCAGCCTGAGCCACAGCTACCCGAAGCGCGCGCGGGACCTGCTGGTCTGGTTTTATCGGCACTACTTCCCGGATCATGCCTGGCTGGCACGCTCGCGCAGCCCGTACCTGATCGACTCCGATACCGAACGCGCCATAGCGGACATTTTCTGTGGCAACGACTACCGCGAAGATTTCAGCCGGTTGCGCCAACAACTGGAGTTTCTTGGCGTAACCGTGCCGACTCTCTACAAACAGTACTCGGAACTCTGTGAGCCCGGCGGGGTCAGTTTTCTCGACTTCGGCATAGACCCCGACTTCAACTACTGTATTGATGGGCTGGTACTGGTCGATACCGAACAGGTCAAGCCGCGCAAGCGCGAACGCTACATCGGCCTAACGGACGACACCAACCGCTGAGCGTATTTTTGGCAAGGTTTTGTTAGAGTATCAGTCCACACCCTTTTCGGGAGAACCGGATGCATCCACTGGGACTGGTACTCTTTGCCCTGATCGTACTGGGCAGCTGGTACTGGTGGCAGCGACAGCCAAGCGGCAAGCGCGGCAGTGCCACCCTCAAACTGATTCTGATTTTCGTGACCATCGGCCTGCTGGCGATGGCGATCACCGGACGCATGCACTGGCTCGGCGCTCTGATTGCGCTGGTGCTGCCATTTCTGCAAAAACTGCTGCCACTGCTGCTGCGCTTCCTGCCCTCACTGGCAGGCACTTTGAACCGCAAGCGACAGGAGAAAAAACAACAGCGCTCGAACCGCCCCAATCAGCAGATGAGCCGTGACGAGGCACTGGACATTCTCGGACTCAAACCGGATGCCAGCCGTGAAGATATCATTCAGGCCCACCGCCGTCTGATCCAGAAACTCCACCCGGACCGGGACGGCAGTGCCTATCTGGCCGCCCGCATCAACGAAGCCCGCGACCGCCTGCTGGACTGAGCTAGCGCCACCAGTCCAGCTCGGGATGCTGCATCATGGCCTCCCCTGCAGGCAGCAGCTCCAGCTCACGGCCATAGGCGGGATGGAAGTGGGTGAGTTTCAACCGCCCTTCCAGATCAAGCTGAAATGTCAGTATCGAATCACTGCCCGAAGCCCCTTCTGAATCAAGCCGCAGCTGCAGCCTGCCTGTATTGGTCTGCTGCCAGCGCCCACTGCGCTCAATCACCGGTTGCTCATTAAGATAGTCTTCCAGCAGATGCGCCTTGCCGTCCGGCTCCAGTTGCAGGCTCAATCGACGCGTGGTGAGCGCATCTGAAGTCCGGTAGTGAGTAAACAGCCGCCACTGCTCCAGGTCACCCAAACGCGCACAGCCATCGTAAAAACGACCATCCACCTCCGCCGACAGGGTCAAGGCGTACCACCCCCCGCGAGGCCCTTCGCAACCGCGCTTCTCAATTTCCATCAGCAGCTGATGTTTGCGCCGGCCTCCCCCGGTAGTCATCGTCTGCTGCCAGCGCCGCACAGCCCCCAGGCGCTCACCCTCTGGACGCTTGAATCCAAGCTGACGCAGGCTATCGCGATAGTGCACTCGAATCTGCTGTTCGCGCAGATCAAAAACGGCGTTGTCGCGTGTGGCAACGGCCCGCAGTTTGATTCCCGACAGATGAACATCACAGGCCTTGAGTGATCCGCCGACCAGCAACGGCTGGGTCAGCTCAACCCCCTCGCTTGATACTCGGCCGAATGCCTCGATATAGACAGGCCAGCCATCTCCCAGACTTTGACGCGCATACTCACGCGCGAGTGGTTCACCCAGCAGGGCAACCGGGTGGCGCGCTGTCAGGCCACAAGGCTCAAACCAGTACCCTTCGGCATTCTGCACCAGCGTTCCTCGCCAGAAGTTGCGAGGTTCGGCAGACTGATGGGCAATACCTGCACAGCCAGCCAGCAGCAGGCTGAACAGCAGTAACATGGGTCGTCTGAGTGTATCGCTCACGGCGTGCATCCTTGTTCTCAAAACGAAATCATCGGTTTAAGGATAATACCTTCTGGCCAAGGGCGATATGATCCGCCCCATAATCTGGCCCGTTATGGATTTTGACCTACACTGAGATCACGTTATTTCAGAAGGAGATTTTTCATGTCGGACCATGTCTACAAGATCATTGAGATTGCGGGCTCTTCCGCCGACAGTCACGATGATGCCATTCGTAATGCGGTTGCCAAAGCTGCCGAGACTGTTGATCACCTCAACTGGTATGAGGTCAAGGAGATGCGCGGACATATCGCAGACGGCAAGATTGCGCACTATCAGGTTGTCATTCGAGTAGGCTTCAGGCTTGAGTAGCCCTCTTCACTGACGCATTCGGCTACTGCCCACGCCCGCAGCATCCGGATGCGTCAGGCCCCGTTCACCCAAGGTTCATACCCGTCTGATTTATAATACATTCTCTTGAACCCTTACTTTGCCGCTCTGCAACAAGGCCCCTCCCGGAACGATGATCGCTCTGCCCTGGCATACCCACTCTCTCAAGCAGCTGGTTCTGCTCGCCTTCTTTCTGGCCGCAGTACCGCTGGCGGTGCTTGTATACCAGTCAGGCAACGCACTGGTCACCCAGTCCGCACAGGCACGCCTGCTGGCACGGGAAATGCTGGAAAGCAGCCAGCGTAATGAACAGCTGCGCATTTTGACGGAAGATATCATCCGTGCCGCCCGGCAGTACGATATCGTCAACCGGGTCGAGTTGCGTCAGCGGCTGGAACATAAGCTGAACGATTACGCCGCGTTACTGGATCTGGCTGACAGTGCTGCCGCATCCCCCCTGTCGCGATTGGACCTGCATCAACTGCTGGCCGATCTGCGGCAGCTGTCCACCCTGGAACAACCGCCCCGCTTTGCCAGCGGTCGCCTTGAGCAGCTGATGCATGAAACGCAACAGCTGATCAGAGCCAGTGATGCCAGCTTCAATGACCGGCTTGAGCTGCTGGAACAGCGCGTGCAGCAGGAGCAGCTTCGTACCGGCTGGCTTGCAGTGCTGCTGATCGCCACCTCCACGGCTCTGATCCTGTTTTTCAGCGGTCGAATCAACCGCCCGGTACAGCAGCTTATCCGCCATATTCGCAACATCGGCGAAGGGGAACGCAACCCACAGCCGGAACTGGGTGGCCCGGAAGAGCTGGCACAGGTGAACACCCAGCTGAACTGGCTGTCGCAGCACCTTGAGTCACTGGAGCAGGACAAGGTCCGGTTTCTGCGGCATGTATCCCACGAGCTGAAGACCCCCCTGACCACCCTGCGTGAAGGGGCTGACCTGCTGGCAGAGGAACTGGCCGGACCGCTCAATGCCAACCAGCGCGAAATCATTCAGCTGCTGCAACAGAACAGCCTGACGCTGCAGGAGTTGATTGAACAGCTGCTCGACTACAATCGCCTGCAGCAGCCGGGGCAGCTGCAGTTGGAGAATGTGGTGCTGCCACCGCTGGTGGAGCGTATAATCAGGCCCTTCAAGCTGCAGATCGAACAGAAGCAGCTGCATGTCAGTACCCGTTTCGAGTTCGAGAGCTGCCATACCGATGCTCAGATGTTGCAGCGGGTGCTGTCCAATCTGGTTTCAAATGCCGTGCATTATGCGGAACAACAGGGCACTTTATCGGTTTCAGCCTGTCGCAATGGCCACGCCCTGGAGTTGACCGTCGCCAATAGCGGTCCTCTGATACCGAACGAGGATATTCCCATGCTGTTCGAGCCCTTCTATCAGGGCAAAAATCGCCGCCGCGGGCCACTGAAGGGCTCCGGCATCGGCCTGAGCATCGCACAGCAGGCCAGCCGAGCGCTGGGCGCGACCCTGGCGTTGAGTGAAAATGAAAATGCACGGGTCGCCTTCACCCTGATACTGCCGCCTGAGGATGCCTGAGCCATGTTATCGCGAGCCTTAGCTGCATTGTCTGCGCTGTTGCTGCTGGCGGGTTGCCAGCCAATACTGCCATCCGGCTCAAATGCTGAGTCGGTCACAAGCATGACGCAGCAGTGCCATATTGATAATGATCAGCTGCTTGGCTGGTTAAAATATGAACATCGTTTTATTTCGTCTACACTTAACGACAAACAACAATTATTGATCGACGCAGAAGCAAGACAGCCAAAAACTCTCTATCCTCTGTTACTGAGTACACCCGGGCAGTCGCCACAACATGTGGCTCGTGCTCTGGAAATGCTCAGCGCACTGCAACTGCGACCCGTCGGGGTTAACTGCCGTGCCGATCAGTATCTGCAGCTGCGTTTGCGCCAACTGCAACAGCAGCTGAACACCCTGCAACAGCTTCAACAACTGGAGCTGGATAATCAGGAACTCAAGCGTCAGGTCGATGCCCTGACGGATTTGGAACGACAGATAACGCGACAGCGTGAGGAGCACTGACAGATGACGTCAACCCCCCGTATCCTGCTGGTCGATGACGATACCGCCCTGCTGCGCCTGCTTGAAATGCGCCTGCAGGCGTCCGGTTACGACATCAGCTGTGCCGAAAGTGGCGAAGAGGCTCTGGACCTGACTCGCCAGCACAGCTTTGACCTGGTTCTTACTGATCTGCGGATGGATGGCATGGATGGCCTGACGCTCTTCTCCTGCATCCAGCAGGAGCAGCCCGACTTGCCCGTGATCATTATCACCGCCCACGGATCAATACCCGAGGCAGTGGAAGCAACCCAGAAAGGCGTATTCGGCTTCCTGTCAAAACCCATCGACAAGGATCATTTGCTGGATACCGTGCGTGCGGCCCTCAACACGTCACAGCGCCACCGTGACCAAAGCTGGCGCGCCGGCATCATCAGCCACAGCGCACGCATGGAGCAGCTGCTGGACCAGGCTCAGCGTGTAGCCGCTTCCGATGTAAGCGTACTGATCACCGGCCCCAGCGGCAGTGGCAAGGAACTGGTTGCCCGTGCGATCCATCAGGCCAGTGCCCGTGCAGACCAACCGTTCATCGCCATCAACTGTGGCGCTCTGCCCGAGCAGCTGTTGGAGTCCGAGCTTTTCGGCCACACCAAAGGCGCGTTCACCGGTGCGGTTAACCAGCATGAAGGCCTGTTCCGTGCGGCACAGGGCGGCAGCCTGTTTCTGGATGAGATCGGTGATATGCCGGTCGCCCTGCAGGTAAAGCTGCTGCGTGTACTGCAGGATCGGACCATCCGCCCGGTTGGCTCGACCCAGAGCGTGCCGGTGGATGTGCGTATTATCTCGGCAACTCACCGCGATCTCGAAGCGGCCATGCTGAGCCAGGAGTTCCGTGAGGACCTGTATTACCGCCTCAATGTGGTAAATCTTGAACTGCCACCATTGCGCGAACGGCCAGAAGATATCCCGCTGCTGGCCCGCCATTTCCTTACTCAGGCTGCTCAGAAACACAACCGCAAGGTCCGTGGCATCTCTCCGGGCGCGCTTCATCTGCTGGCTCAGGCGGCCTGGCCAGGCAACGTCCGTCAGCTGGAAAACGTGATGGAACAGGTGGTGGCACTGAGCCCGTCACCGATCATTCCTGAAGGACTGGTTTCCAAGGCACTGACCAATCAGGAGCGTGTCATTCCCTCGTTCAATGAAGCACGCGCTGATTTTGAACGACGCTACCTGATCAAGGTACTGCAGATTACGGAAGGCAATGTGACCCACGCCGCCCGTATTGCCCAGCGCAACCGGACCGACTTCTACAAGCTGCTGAACAAGCACCAGCTGGAAGCGGCCCAGTTCAAGGCCGATGCCAAGGCCGCGCTGGCCGCTCAACAGGAAGTACTGAAGCAGGTGGCCGAACAGCGCAAGGTCAGCTGATCCCAGCTGAATTGGGCATAAAAAAACCGCGCCTGCCTTGTCAGCTGGCGCGGTTTTTTGTATTTGAGTACGCCGCTTATCGACCCAGCATTTCCAGTGCCTTGTCGGTCAAGTCGATAATATCCAGTACGGTTCCACGCCCTTGGGCAACACGTACCACGCTGTCACCCAACAGAATCAGCTCAGCCGCCTCAGAATCGTGGCCGAGACGTTCCAGGTAATGCCGGGGCAAGCGCTCGCCTCTGCGATAGAGATCCGAGTCCAGCACTTCACCGCGACGCACCTTGTCACGCCATCCCGGCGGCAGCTCACCACCGCGAGCAAGCTTTTTCTGCAGGCCCGGTGGCAAAGACTTCATCTTGCCCGGTTCAGAACGAACACCATAGCGCTCCTCCAGAACCTGGTCACGCAGCAGGCGTCGCTCCCGTTCGGTCATGGGCAAGAAACCGTCAACACGGTCATCCGAGCGGCGCTCATAACGCTCTTCACGCTGCTCTTGCCAGCGCTCAGCGCCACGTTCCTGAGCAGGCTGACGTACCCGCTCGGGCCACTCCTCCTGAGGTTTTCCATCAGGACCAGCCCATGAGGGCCTGTCCGCCATGACCGGCATCGACATCAGACACGCCGATAGTATCAAGGTCAGTTTTTTCATTGCCATCTCCGATCCTTAAGGGCCATTCAGGCCCGGTGTTGGATTGCACTGCAGACTTTTGCAGCTGCACTCCTGTTGGCATCATCTGACTACAGTATAGAAGTTGAATCTGAATGAGCCTTGAACCTTTGACTGTGCCAGCATAATGACAGCCCTCTGGATCAGGCCGAGGGCAACAGCGCCAGCAGTTGATTACACAGATTGCGCAGCTGCTGCAGCTGGGCGCGTTTGCCATCGGGCACGGCAACGGCGGCTGCCGGCTGCTGACGCAGAATGCGCTCGCACAGCAGGCGCTGATCATCACAGCCTATACCGGCCTGATTCCAGCAAGGCAGCGTCTGCTCCAGTAGCCAGCTCAGTGGCAACAGGCTGCTTTCCAGCGTCCTCTGAGCCTGGGCAAACCCTCTGAGGCGCTTCAGCGTATCCTCGTCAGCCACGGCCGGTTGCCAAAGACCGGCCAGCAGCAACGGCAAGCGCTCAGGCTCAAGATCCTGCAACGCCCCTGGCAGCCGTCGCAGCACACTCTGGCCATACCAGTGTTGCGCCCTGGGCAGCCATCGGCTCACTTGGTCACTGACCGGCCGGATCACCAACAGTGCATGAGTACCGGCAACCGGATCACGCTGCTCGCCCAGACGCACCGGGTGATAGCCACAGCGATGCCAAAAGGCCAGTAAAGACTCCGAAGCTGCAAAACTGGCGCCCAGATAATCAACCCCGGCCACCGCCGCCATCCGCTCCAGTTCAGCCAGCAGGCGGGCGCCCAGCCCCTGTTGCTGCAATGAGGGGTGTACGGCGATACGCATGATGCGCCAGGCTCGCCAGGGAGCCACCTCATCCCAGCCTTCCTGCGCGATCAGGGTTTGTGGCAACAGATGTCCCCGCGGCCGACGCCGTCCCTCCCACACCGCCTGTGCCAGCGCGCCCGGCAGCGCACCCTCTTCTGCCACCAGCACACAGGCCAACGGCTGCCCCTGTTGCATCAGGGCATGAATCTGAAGGTTGGGGCTGTCGAGCAGAATCCTCAGGTCTCCGGGTGTTGTGCGATAGTGGGCCAGCAACAGCAGGGCAAACAGGTCACGCAGCAGTGCCGGCTCATGACTCAAGCGTGTCTGATCAATGGTTTCCAGCAGCAGTGATTGATCCGGCTGCGGAGGCGGCTGTGTATCCACATCCAGCAACAGCATACGGTTGCTCAGCTGCTCCAGCGGGTCTGGCCCGGCCCACCGAATCGGTGTTTCGAGTCGATACTCTGGGGTATTGGGTCGACGCTGCTCAAGCTGATCCCGAAAGCGCAGCGCAAAACCCTGCCCGTTACCTTCATAGCCATGCAGCGTGGTCGAGAACACGACCCGCGGACAGCACTGCAGCAGTTCGACCAGTACAGGCGTTGGAATGGCGGCGGCTTCATCAACCAGCAGCAGGTCAGCCTTCACTGACTGATGCAGCAACTCGTCGGGGCTGGCAAACAGCAGCTGCGGCATACAATCCGGCGCGAGCGCCTGTACCCGCTCAAACACGGCACCCGTCGCGGCACGAGAGGGAGCTGTCAGCACGATTCGCTTTCCCTGCCGTAACAAACGAGCCGCCGCTATCCCCAGCGCCGCACTCTTGCCCCGCCCTCGGTCTGCGGTCAGTACCAGTGCAGCACGGCGCTGATTGGCAATCGCGAGCACACGCGCTACGGCCTCGGCCTGATCAGGGCTCAGGCAAGGCGGTTCCACAGTTTCAGGCTTGACGGTCTGAGGCAATCGCGGCCAATCAGCTCCGGTTTCACTCCAGCGCAGCAACTGATCACTGCACTCAAGAATGCTGCAGAGATGATGCAGAAAGTGACCTTCAAGATCGGTGGGCGCATGGGGCTCCACACAGAGGGATGCGTACTCGGGATCAGCATACCCGCGCCACTGGTCAGCAGCAGGCGTAAGCAGCAACAGCACTCCACCACCCCGAACCGTGCCACACAGCTGACCAAAGGCGTTGGGGTTGAAACCGGCATACGCATCAACAACGGCAAAGTCGAGTGTTGTACCCAGAACACGGGGCAGTTCGGCGGCCTTAAGGCATGGAATATCGTGCGCGGCAGCTGTCAGCGGCTGTCCCAGCAGCACACCCTCGCCGGTGCACAATGGTGCCAATGCCGTTTCAAGCTGGCGGTGGCACCATTCCTGTTCGCCCTGCACCCAGATCAGCAATCGTTGACGCGACTGTTTCAGCTGACGCTGCAGCTGCTCCAGCAACGGCTGTGGGCTCATCCGTCAGTGTAGGTCATGCTGGGCGTTGCAGGGTCGGTTGCCGCTTCGGCGGAATAGAAAACACCCGGCGCTTCCTGCCTCGCCTCAAGCATTTTCTGCTCCAGTTGCTGACTGACCTTGCTAAGATTGAGATCTCCACGCGGCTGATAGGTCTGTGCCACCAGCCAGACCGACAGGTCAGGGTTGGACGAGTGTTCACGGATATGCCGGTAGCAACGCTCGGTAAGCTGCTCGGCATGTTCATTGGTACAGGGCAGCACTGCCCCCAGATCCAAGTCGGTTTCCCAACCGATGAGATCGCCCGGGCGGGACAGCTCTTCGCTCAATACCCGGATCACCTCCAGCAGGTGCTCACGTTTGGTATGTTCGCCCAGGCTGATACGCATCACGGTCAGAGGAGCAAACTCCCTCACTGCACGCCGACACTCCAGCGCCAGCATATGCCGGAACCAGTTTTCAGTTGCGATGCCGGTGTTGGGGTCAAGTGCCAGTACCGGTTCCTGCGCGTGAGTCACAGCGGCCGTCATACTGCGATTACGCAACATGAACAACAGCGCAGACGTACCCATCAGCAGCACCAGTTGCAGGGCCACAACCCCTGCCCCGTATTCACCACCGGCCAGCAGTGCCAGTGTCAGCATGTTGAGCAACAGCAACAACACAACCAGATGGCGGCTGCGTCTGAGCTGCTGAACGAACATCGAGTCCATGTTCAGAGTTCCTTGATCGTCTCGATTTGTCACTCAGTAAAGCGACTTTTGACTCTCGATGCAATCGACTGCATCCGATCAACGTCGCTTCTGGTGTTTTTCCCGGTTTTCCTGCCGTGCCTGTTCACTCTTGCGTAACATCAGATACACCGCTCCGGTTCCGCCATGATGCGACGGTGCCGAATGAAATGCCATGACCTGATCCAGCTCGGGCAGCCAATGATTGAGGTAGGTCTTGAGCTGATTGGCATGCTCATCCGGACGCCGGGCACGCCCTTGCTGAATCAGTACACACCGAATATTCAGCTCGGCACTCTGGCGTACAAAGCCTGCCACTTCATCACGGGCCTGAGCCAGGCTGCAGTGCTGCAGGTTCAAACAGGCATCCGTGCTGTAACGGCCAAGGCGCAAATTTCGAAACACGCCCTCCTGCACCCCGTCACGCTTCCAGCTGATCGGGTCAGCAGGATGCAACCACTCCAGTGGAGCCAGCGTCAGCCCTTCGGGGGCACCTTCAGCCAGCTGACGCCGAATGCTCTTGTTCGGGTCAACACGCAAAGGTCGCACGGAAGCATGGTCGCGCGCCGTATCGGCATAATGATGGCGACTGACGCCCTCTGCCAGCATCTGCTGCATGAAGTCATCGTGATTATCGGATCGCATGACGAACCCTCCTCTCGACAGCCGGACACCCCAGCCTTGCAACTGTGGATTGTGACAGCAGCCGCAACAAAATTGAACGCTTTTACCGAATCGACTTCTCATCTATGGTTGGAGTAAACATCAGCAGGAGTATGACCGATGCAGCGATTCATTATCGCCCTGATCATTGTGATATTAAGTGCGGCTATATACATGTTTCTTCAGCCCGACACATCAACACCTGCACCGCGTCCTGACCAGCCACCTGAAGTGTCGGAACAGACGCGCTCCGAAGCACAGGCCCATATTGAGAGCCTGACCCGCCAGGCGTCCTCGGATGTGATCGAGATGGACAATGCGCGCCATTTTGTTACCGGCGAGCAGCTTCTGAGCCTGCCTGCCAGAGAGGCGATCAAGGCCGAGCAGGAAGCGCTTGATGAGGACGGCAACGCCAGCAGCTTCGCCGTCGACATGCCTGCCCGATCCACAGACAACGCCGGTCAGCCGGCCCCGGAGCTGGCCCTGGATCGGCTAAGACTGCAGGAACTGCTGCAGGACCCTGACCGTTCCGCCAATGAGGTGTTCTATATCCACTCCGTCCAGCCCGTAGACCGTCATGGCCTGTGGGGAATCTTGCGCCAAGGGCTGATCGAAACCTTTGCCCGAGGCATCCGTGTCAATGAGCGCTCTCGGGTCCTGAGCGTAGCCATTCCTGAAGATGCGGATACGCTGCTGGAAGACCGTCGCAGTTCATGGCTGGGCCGACTGTTGCATGACAAGGTTGAGCAGACCTGGGTCTATAACCACCAACAGGGGCTGCTGGGACAAAACCCTGATGTGATTCACCCCGGCCAACAGCTGGTGATCGTGCGTTTCAGCGAAGACGAACTGATCAGCATCTATAACCATTTCAGTGAGTCCACACGCTGAGGCGGTGGACTCCTGCCGCCGAAGTGCGTACAATTATCACCTTATTTCAGGAAGGCGGCACCTGAGCAACACACTCCCGCGGCTTTCCTCCTCTTCTATGACCCAGGTAATACTCACAGCATGTCCAACACTGAAACCAGCCCCGCCAGCTTTGGCGATTTGGGACTGTCCGCTCCTATTCTCAACGCTCTGGCCGACGTTGGCTACGAAACCCCTTCGCCGATTCAGGCCAGGAGTATCCCGCCACTGCTGGAGGGGCGGGACCTGCTTGGCATGGCTCAGACCGGTACCGGCAAGACTGCAGCATTCGCATTGCCGCTGCTGCAGCGTATTGACACCGCCGCCACTCACCCTCAGGTTCTGATTCTGGCACCGACCCGTGAACTGGCTCTGCAGGTTGCGACTGCCTGTGAGAAATACGCCCACCATCTGCCAGGGCTGCGTACCCTGTCGATCTACGGTGGCCAGGGTTATGACACCCAGATCCGCGGCCTGCGCCGTGGCGCCCAGATCATCATCGGCACCCCGGGACGCGTGATGGACCATATCCGTCGCGGCACGCTGCAGCTGGACAAACTGCAGGCACTGGTACTCGACGAAGCCGACGAAATGCTGCGCATGGGCTTTATCGACGATGTGGAATGGGTACTTCAGCACACGCCCGCACAGCGTCAGATCGCGCTGTTTTCGGCCACCATGCCGCAGGCGATCCGCAACATCGCGGAAAACTACCTGAACAACCCGGCCGTGATCAAAATCCAGTCACAGACCGCAACGGCCAGCACCATTCGCCAGCGCGTGTGGACGGTTCGCGGCATGAGCAAGACTCAGGCCCTGACGCGTGTTCTTGAGATGCATGAGCATGAAGCCGCACTGGTCTTCGTCCGCACCAAAACCGCGACCGAAAGCCTGGCTGAAGAACTCACCCGCGCCGGCTTCCCGGCTGCAGCCCTGCATGGCGATATCGCCCAGGTTCAGCGTGAGCGCATCGTCAGCAAGCTGAAAAAAGGCGAGCTGGATGTTGTAATCGCCACTGACGTGGTTGCCCGCGGCCTTGACGTTGAGCGCATCAGCCACGTCATCAACTACGACATCCCGTACGATAACGAATCCTATATCCACCGCATCGGCCGTACCGGTCGTGCCGGACGCAGCGGCGATGCCATCCTGTTCGTGGCACCGCGTGAACAGCGCCTGCTCAAACAGCTTGAGCGCACCACTCGCCAGCCGCTGGAAACCCTGCAGATGCCGAGCGCCAAGGAGATCAATGCCCTGCGCGCCGAACGTCTGCAGAAGAAAATTCTGGCCGCCGCTGAATCGGCTGATCTGAGCCAGTACCAGCCGGTGATCGATTCCCTGCAGCAGAATTCCGAGCTGACCCATGAGCAGATGCTGGCCGCGACACTGGCCCTGATGCACAGTGACAAGCCGTTGTGGATGAACGAAAACGAACCCGATCCCAACCGTGTGGTACGTGAACGCCCGGAACGTGGCGAGCGCCCGGAACGCAGCCGTGGCAAACCGGGTCGTAACGATCCCGTTGCTGACGGCATGGAGCGCTACTGGATCGGCGTTGGTCACCTGCACGGCGTCAAGCCGGGCAATATTGTGGGTGCCGTTGCCAATGAAGCCAACCTGGAAAGCCGTCTGATCGGTCGCATCAACATCGCTGACGAGTTCAGCTGCATCGACCTGCCATCCAACCTGAGCAGCGAGCAGATTCAGAAGCTCAAGCGGGCTCGTGTGTGTGGCCAGAAACTGGACCTGCGCCCCTGGACCGACGCATCTGCGCCGCGCCGCTCGCGCAGCAGTAACAGCAGCACCAGCAACAGCAACAAGCCGTCACGCCGCGCCGCTCGCGCCAACTGATAGCCTGTAGAAAAAGAAAGGCTGCCTCCGCAACGGAGGCAGCCTGACAGGGCCGGAAAAGATTCCGGCTGATGGCCATGCCCGGTGGGCATGGTGATAACGAGACACAGCAACCAACTTCCCTCCCAGTATAGTCAATCCGGTGGCCTAACAAGTCTGCCCGGCTCTATAATGCGTGAAACTTTTTCATTCAGGAGCATGCCATGACCACTCTGGGGACCCCTCTTTCCGCCACGGCCACCCGCGTACTGATGTGCGGCGGCGGCGAACTGGGCAAGGAAGTCGTAATCGAACTTCAGCGTCTGGGGGTCGAGGTGATCGTGGTAGACCGTTACGCCAACTCACCCGCCATGCAGGTTGCCCACCGTTCACACGTGATCTCCATGCTGGATGGTGCCGCCCTGCGTGCCGTCATCGAGCAGGAAAAACCCCACTTGATCGTGCCCGAAATCGAGGCCATCGCCACCGATACGCTGGCCGAACTGGAACAGGAAGGCTTCACGGTCATTCCGACCGCCCGCGCCACCCAGCTCACCATGAACCGCGAAGGCATTCGCCGCCTTGCCGCAGAAGAACTTGGCCTGACCACCTCCCCCTATCGCTTTGCCGGCACTCTGGATGAATTTCGTCAGGCGGTGACCGAAATCGGCCTGCCCTGTGTGGTCAAGCCGATTATGAGCTCATCCGGCAAGGGGCAGAGCACCCTGCGTGAGGCGGATCAGATCGACACCGCCTGGCACTACGCCCAGGAAGGCGGTCGCGCGGGGGGTGGCCGTGTCATTGTGGAAGGTTTTGTTGAGTTCGATTATGAGATCACCCTGCTGACCGTGCGTCACATTGGCGGCACCAGCTTCTGCGAACCGATTGGCCATATTCAGGTGGATGGCGACTACCGCGAATCCTGGCAGCCGCAGGCGATGACCGATGCAGCCCTGCAAGCCGCACAGACGGTTGCCGAGAAGATCACAGACGCATTGGGCGGGCATGGCCTGTTCGGGGTGGAGCTGTTCATCCGGGGTGACGAAGTGCTGTTCAGTGAAGTCTCGCCCCGCCCGCATGATACCGGCATGGTGACGCTGGTTTCACAGGACCTGTCCGAGTTTGCGCTGCATGCCCGCGCCATACTTGGCTTGCCGATTCCGGTGATCCGTCAGCATGGTCCATCGGCTTCAGCTGTCATACTGCCACAGGGCGAGTCCACCCAGACCAGCTTCGGCCACCTGCAGGCTGCACTGGCTACGCCGGATACCGATTTGCGCCTGTTCGGCAAGCCTGAGATCCATGGCCGCCGCCGCATGGGGGTTGCGCTGGCCCGCGGTGAAAGCGTTGAAGAAGCACGCGAAAAGGCTCGCAACTGCGCCCAGAGCGTGCGTGTAGAGTTCTGATCAGGTATCCACCAACGCCAGCTTTCGGTTACGGGGCAGGCGTTTGAGTGCCGCCTCACGCTTGTGGGCACTGCTGCGGTCGTGCCCCGACTCCTGCCAGACCAGCGCCACAGGGCGCCGACAACGGGTATAGCGGGCACCGCCCGCCCGCTCGCCGTTATGTTGTGCCAGCCGCCGCTGCGGGTCGGTCGTCACGCCCGTGTAGAGGCTGCCGTCGGCACACCGCAGCATATACACCCACCAGCCATCCTGTTCCTGATTCTCTTGCACCTGTACTTCCGAACCAAATTCGCCTGCTGCGGCTTCTTGCCCCTGTTGCCGCAACGGACAGAGGCGTAGAATTTCGCTTTCTCACAATTCTGGGGGCTCGGTCAGGCCGATGCAAACACTATTAATCACGCTGGCAGGTCTCGCCTTTCTGCTGATCGTGCTGGAAGATGTGGTACACATCAACAAGGCGAAAACCACGCTTTTTCTCGGCACACTTGCCTGGATACTGCTGTTTCTGTTTCCTCAGCACGGTGCCGATGCGGCCATAGTGCAGGAACAGCTGAATGAAAACATCCTTGAGATCGCCAGTCTCTGGCTGTTCCTGATGGCCGCCATGACCTTTGTGGCCTTTCTCAACCATCAGGGGCTGATCGAAACCTTGATCTACAAGGTGTTACCGCGCCGACTCAGCGAACGCAAACTGATGTTTCTGGTGGCCGGTTTTGCCTTCTTCTTCTCGTCCCTGTCGGACAACATCACCGCAACATTGATCTCGATTGCACTGGTACTGTCGCTGCGGATGGAGGTCAAGAAAACGGTGCGTTTCGCCGTACTGGTGGTATTTGCAGTCAACTCGGGCGGTGTTGCACTGATCACCGGCGATGTCACCACGCTGATGATCTTCATGCAGCACAAGGTGGAAATCGACGACCTGCTCTGGCTCAGCCTGCCGGCGCTGATCAGCGTATTGCTGCTCGCCACACTGCTGTCTCTCAAGCTCAAGGGGGAGGTCGAGATCATTCCAACACCGCGGCGTGATGACCGGGTGGGCAAGATGATCGCCGTGATCTTTCTGCTCACCATTTTTTCCACCATCATCCTCAACGTGATCGCGGGGGTACCGCCTCTGCTGACCTTCCTGTTCGGCCTGTCGATCATGTTTCTGGTGGGTCGCCTCTGCTACGAGGAAGACGAGCGTGAAAGCCTGCTCGACTACATCCGCGTCATCGAGTTCGATACCCTGCTGTTCTTCCTCGGCATTCTGCTGCTGGTCGGCATGATGAAGGAGATCGGCGTGCTGGATTCGCTGGTGCGGGTGTACGAGCTGATGCCGACCACAGCGGCCAACTACGTAATGGGACTGCTGTCCTCACTGGTGGACAACGTGCCGCTGACCGCTGCACTGCTCAAGTCTGAAATCGCCATGAGTACCGCCAGCTGGCTGACGCTGACCTACGCTGTGGGTGTAGGCGGTTCACTGCTGGTGATCGGCTCGGCCGCCGGGATTGTTGCCATGAGCAAGGTGGAGGCGATCACCTTTATCAGCTTCATGCGGTATTCGGGGTTGATTCTGGTCGCATACAGTGTGGGATTTGCCGGCAGCTATCTGGTCGGTCAGATGCTGCACGGCTGATTTCAGACTGACGGGAACCGCTCAGGTGCGGTTCTCGGCTTCTCCAAACCAGGACAGCTGCGACTGCAACGCCACCACTTCGCCTACAATCACCAGCGAGGGTGCCGGCAGCTGCGCCTCGGCCTGCTGCGCCACAATGGTGCTCAGCGTTCCGGTAAGAACACGCTGGTCCTGCGCCGTTCCTCTGGACACGATTGCAACCGGTGTATCAACAGGCTTGCCATGGCAGACCAGGCCGTCACACAGCTTCTCAAGCGTATGCAGACCCATATAGAACACGATGGTCTGATTGGGATGCACCAGCTCAGCGAAATCCAGCTCTGAGGTGCGATTTTTCAGCTGCCCGGTGACGAACTTGACCGACTGGGCATAATCACGATGGGTCAGCGGAATACCGGCATAGGTTGAACAGGCGCTGGCAGCGGTAATGCCGGGCACTACCTGAAAGGGAATCCCTTCCTGCTTCAACCGCTCCAGCTCTTCGCCGCCGCGACCGAAAATGAACGGATCGCCACCTTTCAGACGCACCACCCGCTTGCCTGCACGGGCGTGATCGATCAACAGTTGATTGATCCCCTCCTGTGGCACGGCATGGTTGTCCCGCTGCTTGCCAACAAATACCAGATCGGCATCACGGCGACACAAGTCCAGCACGTCAGGCGAGACCAGACGATCATAAAGCACCACATCCGCCTGCTGCATCAGCCGCAGCGCCTTGAAGGTCAGCAGCTCGGGATCGCCGGGGCCCGCCCCCACCAGATACACCTCTCCTACCTGGTGCTGCGCATTGCCCTGCTCGATCTGCTGTTCCAGCAACGCCTCGGCCGCGTCATCCTGACCGGCAAATACCCGCTCGGCCACCTGCCCCTGCAGCACCGACTCCCAAAATACTCGGCGCTCGTTAACACTGCCAAAGCGCGCTTTGACTTTATCGCGAAAACGTCCAACCAGTTGGCCAAGGCGGCTGTAGCCGGTGGGTATCCAGGTTTCGAGCTTGGCCCGCAGCAGCCGCGCCAGCACAGGCGACTGCCCCCCTGAGCTGATGCCGATCACGATGGGGGAGCGGTCAACAATGGCAGGAAACACGAAGGTGCAGAGCGCAGGGCTGTCGACGACATTAACCGGCACGTTTTGAGCAACGGCATCGTAATGCACACGCTCATTGAGCTGATCATCATCGGTAGCCGCCAGTACCAGCACCTTGCCATCCAGCAGCTCAGGATGATACTCGCCGATAATCACCAGCCCCTGATTGAGTTCCAGCAGCGACTCCAGCTCTGGCAGGACACGGTGCGACACCAGCGTAATGCGGGCTCCGGCGCGTACCAGAAGGCGCGCCTTGCGCAAGGCCACATCACCACCGCCAATCAGCAGCACGTCACGCTCGCGCAGGTCAAAAAACAGCGGCAGGTAATCCATCGCGGGGCTCCTCAATCAGGCCAATCTCTGCCCACAACTATAGCCAGAATCGATGGAATAAAAAATATGTTTTTTATAACTTTAGTGAAAAGCCCTGAGAATTCAGGGCTCCAGCGGAAAACGACGCTGCAGGTAGGTGACAATTTCGTCAGACTCGTACATCCACTCACTGTGGCCATCTTCATGGTCAATGCGCAGACAAGGCACTTTCATTTTACCGCCGCCATTGATCAGATCCTGACGGTGACGACCATCGGCGCGCACATCACGCAGCTCGATCGGCAGGTTCAGGCGACGCATGGCACGGCGCACCTTGACGCAAAACGGACAGGTTGGCAGCTGATACAGGGAATGACTGCCCAGCGCTTCTTCAACCTGCTGCTGATGCTGCGGGGTGCGCTTGCCACGCCGTGGCAAAGTCAGAAAATGCAGAGCCATAACAATCAGGCCCAGAATCCAGCGGACGGCTTTCATCGTGACATCGATTCCTGTTTAGAAGTGATGGCGCATATTACACCATTGACCGAGATCAAAAAACCGCCGTCGCCATTTGCCCCCTGTCAGCCACCCCGCGCTCCATGGTATTGTTAGCGCCTTTGACACCACATTGACACCCCAGCGCAACCAGCGAAGTGAAGCGTTACAGACTATGGCCCAGGCTGAATCCAAATCCACCGCCGGCACCGGCTTTCAATTCAAGAGCACCCGTGCGGCCCTGAACGAGCTGATCCTGCTTGAATCAGACCCGGCTCTGCTGGCACCCCAGCTGGCGGCCCACGCTGCACGCGTCCCGATGCTGTTCAACGGTATGCCGGTGGTGCTGAATCTTCAGCAGCTGCCACAACTGCCCGGTGCCGCTGAAGTACAGGCATTGATTGAGCTGTGCCGCGAGCAGACACTCATGCCGGTAGGGCTCAAGGCCGAGCCGGGCAGCGCCACCGAACTCTGTGCGCAGCTGCAACTGGCTGACTTCAGCCAGCAGCGCCGGGTGGCCGAGCCGGCACCGGAGCCAGCCACTGAACCATCACCCAGACAGCCCGCTGCAGAAGCTGAAACGGCACCGGAACCTGCTCCGGCCCGCGCCGCCAAAATCGTGACCACGCCGGTACGTTCCGGCCAGCAGATCTATGCCCGTGGCAGTGATCTGGTGATTCTGTCATCGGTTGGGGCCGGTGCCGAAGTGATGGCCGACGGTCATATCCATGTGTACGGGCCGCTGCGTGGTCGTGCCATGGCGGGGGTCAGTGGCGACGAAGACGCGCG
Source organism: Marinobacterium sp. MBR-109 (assembly GCF_040547565.1). Classification (NCBI taxonomy): domain Bacteria; kingdom Pseudomonadati; phylum Pseudomonadota; class Gammaproteobacteria; order Oceanospirillales; family Oceanospirillaceae; genus Marinobacterium; species Marinobacterium sp. MBR-109. The sequence continues at coordinate 6,540 of NZ_JBEPPZ010000009.1, read as the reverse complement.
CATTTTCTGCCAGAGCCTTGAGGCCGAACTGATCTCCATCGCCGGCTATTTCAAGACCAGCGAAGATCTGCAAACCGAGCACTGGCAGAAACCTGCTCAGGCATTGCTCAGCGGTTCACGACTGGATACAGTCGCACTTTAATTAACATCGATCCATTTACACGGACACACACGCATGGCTGAAATCATCGTAGTCACCTCAGGCAAGGGAGGCGTTGGCAAGACCACCAGCAGTGCCGCTATCGGTACCGGCCTTGCCCTGCGCGGATTCAAAACCGTTCTGATCGACTTTGACGTGGGTCTTCGCAACCTCGACCTGATCATGGGATGCGAGCGCCGCGTGGTCTACGACTTCGTCAATGTGATCAATCAGGAAGCTACTCTGAATCAGGCCCTGATCAAGGACAAGCGCACCGACAATCTGTTCATCCTGCCCGCCTCACAAACCCGTGACAAAGACGCGCTCAGCGTTGAAGGCGTTGAAACGGTATTGAACGAACTGGCCAAAACTTTTGACTACATTGTCTGCGACTCGCCTGCGGGTATCGAAAAAGGCGCCCAACTGGCACTCTATTTCGCCGATACCGCTGTTGTCGTCACCAACCCCGAGGTCAGCTCGGTACGCGACTCCGACCGTATTCTGGGTGTACTGCAAAGCAAGTCGCGCAAGGCCGAACAGGGCGGCAGCGTAAAAGAACACCTGCTGTTGACCCGCTACAACCCGGGACGGGTTCTGGCTGGCGAAATGCTCAGCGTTGAAGACGTGAAAGACATTCTGGCGATCCCGCTGCTGGGTGTTATTCCGGAATCAGAAGCCGTACTCAAGGCATCCAACCAGGGCGTTCCGGTGATCATGGACGACGACAGCGATGCCGGACAGGCCTATGACGATGCAATTGCACGTTTCCTCGGCGAGGACCGGGCGCACCGCTTCCTCGATGTGCAGCGTAAAGGCTTCCTGAGCCGGGTATTTGGACGGAAGGGCTGATGGGTATTCTGAGTTATTTTCGACAAAAAAAGCAGTCCTCGGCCAGCGTTGCCAAGGAGCGATTGCAGGTACTGGTCGCATACGAACGCTCACAGCGCAGCCAGCCTGACTATTTGCCGCAGATGCAGCAGGAAATTCTGGCCGTGATTGCCAAGTATGTGGATGTATCGCCGCAGGACGTGCAGGTCAATCTGGATGAAGACTGCTCCATTCTGGAGCTGAATGTCACCCTGCCGGAAAAGCACTGACGCCTGCGCCTGTCCCGATTTAAACAAGCCCGCTTTCGCGGGCTTTTTGTTCAGGGCTGTGAGCCACCATAGACCACAAACCAGGGGTTCAGGGTCCTGCCCGGATCGGCATAGCTGACCACTTCACCCTCTGGGGTCTTGATGCTGCCACCGGCTGCATTCACGATTGCGTGAGCCGCCGCTGTATCCCAGAGCGATGTTGGCCCCAGCCGCGGGTACAGGTCAGCTGATCCCTCGGCCACCATGCACAGCTTGATCGAACACCCCATGCGGGTCAGCGTAAAGTCACCCAGCGCTTCCATCCATGCCAGCGTTTTCGGCCCCAGATGAGAGCGGCTTCCCAGCACTCGCCAGGGCGTTCCGGGCTGATGTTCGGCCACCTGTATCGGCTGCCGTACCCCCACCGCATCCAGCTTGAAGGCACCTACGCCCTCTGCACCCAGCCAGGTCAGACCCAACGCAGGCGCATGTACCACACCCAGAACAGGCCGCCCCTGTTCGATCAGCGCTATATTGACGCTGAACTCGTCATTGCGCTTGATGAACTCCTTGGTCCCATCCAGCGGATCTACCAGCCAGTAGCGCCCGGCATGATCCGGGCCGGCAAAGGCGTCCACCGACTCCTCGCTCAACACCGGCATGGCCGGCTTCAACTGCGCCAGGCAGTGCAGAATCACATCATTGGCCGCCATATCAGCCGCCGTCACCGGCGACTCATCCTGCTTTTGGGTCACATCAAACTCACCGGCGTAGACCTGCATGATCGCCTCACCGGCTTCAAAGGCGATCTGTTCGATCTGATCCAGCAATCTTGCAAGCGGGAGTGGTTGCATCCAATTACCCTGTAGTCACGTTTATAATGCCTGGGCTGTATTTTAGAGCAACTTCGCCTCAGCCCGCGTACCGTCCGTGTACAGCGCCACCAGTGAGTAGTTCATGAACTCGGTATTGGTCGACAGATAATCCTTGGCCCAGAACTTGACCTTGTCAGAGAGCGCCTGAGCTTCGGCTTGCAGATCACCGCCCTGGTGCAGTTGCTGGTTCAGCTCGGAAAAACGACAGCTAACAACCTCGGAAGAATCCTGACACTTGCGTTCGTCCGTCACGGCCAGCCTAAGGGTTGAGCTGGGCAACGCCCACTCCACCATAAAGTAGAGCGATTCGTTTTTGACGTTGGCGTCGAGATATCCAATCGCCCGCTCAAGTGCTGCTTCAATGGCATCTTTCACCGCCACATCATCAACCACTGACGACTGTGCAGCGTGGAAACACAGGCCTTCACCCTTCTCTTCTGGTACGAAGGGGTTCAGATTTTCACTCAAGCTCCAGCTCAAACTCATGGTGTCTCCGTTCAAGAAAATTCACTACAGAAAAGATACGGTCGGCGCGTCAACCATGCGCCAGCTTCAAGCCCACAATACCGGCGCAGATCAGCCCCAGGCTGACAAGCCTGAGCGGTTCGGTTGAATCACCAAACAGCCACATGCCCAGCACGGCGGTGCCAACAGCACCGATGCCGACCCATACGGCGTAGGCGGTACCCACAGGAAGCGAGCGCATGGCGATGCCCAACAGCGCAAAACTCACCAGCAACGACAGCACCGTGGCCACGGTCGGCCAGAGCCGGGTAAAGCCCTCGGTATACTTCAGACCGATCGCCCAGCCTATTTCCAACAAGCCTGCCACACACAGAATCAACCAGCTCATAGAGCACCCCTTACACGCTGGGGCCGTCCCCGTTTGGAAATAGAGAGGTGGGGTCGTCCCCACGTCTGTCCGATATGTGCTGGCCATTATAAAGCGGACGGTATCGCTTGCGAATCGCCCTGGCCCATTTACCGTTTGGGCCCGGGGTTGATGACAGGCCGGCGCTGCCGCTGTGAGTACAGACTCAATGCCGTCACGGTCACCAGTATCAGCACCATGCCCAGAACCTGCGGCCCTGCCAGCTGCTCGTTCAAAACCACAACACCAAACAATGCTGCCGTGACCGGTTCAACCATTGCCACAATTGAGGCCAGAGTCGATGCCGTACGGTTTAACCCGATAATATAAAGAACGAACGACAGCCCCGCCCCAAGCACACCCAACCCCACAAACAGCGGCCAATCCGATGAACTCAGGGCTGCCGCGATCTGAGTCTGCTCGCCTGTCCATAGCAGGAGTATGGCAACTACCGCAAATGCGATAACAAGTATCCCCTGCGGGCTGGCGTGAGGTGCAGCGTACTTGAACCCGAAAATGAATAAGGCGTAAGACAGGCCCGCCAGCAGACCCGCCCACACACCTACAAACGTGACAGCGCTCGTACCGATATCGTAAACCCGAGTCAGCAGCAGGATACCCAGCATCACCACCGCGATCGCGGCCCACTTCCGCGCAGATGGCCGTTCCAGCCTGAGGGTGAATGACACGAGGTAGACGAATATGGGTGCGCTGTACATCAAGGTGGCCGCAACCGCGACACTGCCCTGTGCGATGCTCAGGAAATAAAACGAGAAGTTACCGGCAACGCCAATACCGGCAATGACTGACCAGAACCACACACGAGGATTTGAAAACCCGCTGCCACGCGGCTGCAAAGCAAGCCACACCAGCACAATCAACAGCCCGATGGCACCGCGATAGAATGAAACCACGAGCGCACCCCAGCCCCCGGTTATGAGAATACCGGCGATACCGCCTGACACTCCCCAGCAAAAAGCCGCCAGGGCAACGCACACTGTGCCCCTGCTCATCACCCGGCCTGAGTGCTAAAACCAGCCGTGGGCGAACCACATCCACAGCGCCATGCCGACCATCATCAGGTTTTCCGTCAGCGACACAAAGCCCAGGGGGACACTGTTCGCGCCACCGACACAGGCACATTTGAGCTCACGCTTATCAATGTAAACGGCCTTGAACACCGACATTGCGCCCACGCTACCGATGAAGAGTGCAATCGGGATCGACACCCAGTTCAGCAGACCACCCACCATCAGCACACCGGCCAGGCCCTCGGCGTAAGAATAAATATACCCATAGGGTACCCAGCGCCGCGCGAGCAGATCGTAGTTGAGAAAGATGGTGGAAAAGCTCTCGACATCCTGCAGCTTCAGCAACGCCAGAGCCACCATCGAAAGCGCAATAAACCACTCTACCGTTTGTACTGATATCAGGCTGCCATTCACCCCGACATTCAGGGCCAGCGCGGTCAGGGCCGTCATCGCAAACAGTGCGGCAACCGGGCGATAGCTGGTGGCATCAGGGTCGGGCAGTGGCTTGCCCACGTACTCTCGCACCTCCTCATAGCCACCAATACGCTCACCGTTGATAAACGCCTGCGGCGTTGTATCCACGTCATGCTCAGCTTTAAAAGCATCAGCCTCTTCACGTGAACTCAGGTGGTGGTCTTGAACATCGAATCCGGCCTGCCGCAGGGTGTGCAGCGTCTTCCGCCCAAAGGGGCACTGATGCTCGGGCGTCATCATGCGGTATAAAACGGCGTGCTTCGCGTCCGTAGTCATCCTGCTCTCCTGTTGTTGCCAGTTCAGAAAGGCGCTCAGGCTCGGTATTGCGGTACCGAGCCGAAAGGTTCAGCGCCTTTCACATGGCAAGCTAGCAGAAAATTCGGAAACGGGGGGAACTGGGGTTAATGTGGGAGCCATCCACAGATGCCTGGCACAGCGTTACTGATCTGATGATTCGGCCGCTTCGCGCAGTCGCTCTTTACGTTGCTGATCTTCCTGCAGCACCGCTTTTATCTCTTCAAGCACGGCATCTACGTCAGAATCGTCACTGTCATCCTCAAACTCACCGCTCAGTTCAGAGTCCGGGGTCAACTCACCCTCTTCGAACATCGCCCACATTTCCTTCGCGTAGCGGGTATTCAACAACTCCGGTGCGTACTGGCCATAATAGCGGCGCATATTATTCACGTCGCGGTCGAACATGGCCTGCGCACTGTTATTGGAGGCGGCATTCACCGCCTGCGGCAGGTCGATGATCACCGGGCCGTAATCATCCACCAGCACGTTAAACTCGGACAGGTCACCGTGCACAATGCCCTCGCACAGCATGAGCATCACGTAATGCATCATCAGGGCATGATCTTCAATGGCCTGCTCTTCCGACATCGACACATCCGCCAGCCGCGGTGCGACATCACCGGCATCATCCGTGACCAGCTCCATCAACAGCACACCATCAAAGCAGCCATAGGTTTCAGGTACCCGTACACCGGCTCTTGCCAGTGTCGACAGTGCGTTGATTTCAGCGTCCTGCCAGACCTCTTCCTGCTGCTTGCGGCCATAGTTTGAACGCTTTTCCATGGCACGCGCCTGGCGCCCGCTGCGCACCTTGCGCCCCTCCTGATACTGCGCCGCCTTTTTGAAGCTGCGCTTGACCGCATCCTTGTAAACCTTGGCACAGCGAATGGTATCGCCGCACCGAACAATATAGATATCGGCCTCTTTACCACTCATGAGGCGGCTGATGACTTCATCGATTACGCCGTCATCGGCGAGGGGCTGTAGGCGTGCGGGGATTTTCAAATAGGTCCTGCCAAGATTGGTCGGTGAAAACCACCATTGTACCGTTAAAGGGCCAACGGCCACCATGGTACTGAACTGCTAAGCTTGTGACAGATGCCGAAACCTTTGACTGGGAGAAAAATGATGAGCTACCAACATGTTCTGGTCACAGTGGACTTGTCTGAAACAAGCAAGACACTGATCGACAAGGCCTTCGAGCAAGCCAAACCGGCCAACAGCAAGCTGTCGATTGTGTATGTCGAAACGGACCACCTGAGGGCATATCCAGCAGATGAAGCAGATTTGCAGGCGCAACTACAAACGCTTGCTGACGCGTGTGGCTACCCGGTGACTGAGACCATGACGGTCATTGGTGATTTACATATGAAGGTGGAAGGTCTGGTCGAGGCCAGTGATATCGACCTGGTTGTCTGCGGCCACCACCACAGCCTGATCAGCCGCTTTTTCAGCTCAGTCCCCAAGCTGGTTAACACCGTTAAGGCTGACCTGCTGGTCGTCAATCTGGGTTGATGACAGGATCGGAGCGCCAGGTGCCTGGTTAGCTGTTTCCAAGCATGTATGCACGAAGCTGCCGCTCTTCTCGCATGACATAGAGGACGAAGACCCGCTGCTCATCCTCACGATAAAAAATACGGCACGGTGGAACCACGACTTCCCTGTAGACCGAATCAGGTAGCTCTAGCAGTCTGTCGGATTAACGTGGCTCGTCGGAGTGACAGAGCCCTTTATCGCTTTCAATGATCGCCAGACAGCCATCATGACCTGTGCATTC
>NZ_JBEPPZ010000008.1:0-188820 GCF_040547565.1 Marinobacterium sp. MBR-109 | reverse complement strand
AACTCAGCAGTGAAACGCGTCATCGCCGATGGTAGTGTGGGGCTTCCCCATGTGAGAGTAGGTCATCGCCAGGCACTTAATACCAGAAACCCCGGTCTCGTTGAGGCCGGGGTTTTTGCATTGGGGCGGATAAACGCCAGGCAAAAGAAAGGGCCCGGCGCTCTCCCTGCGGCGGGCCCTGTCACTGAATTAATGTTTGCTCAGGATTTGATCCCGTATTCGGCACGATAGGCTTCAATAGCGGCCAGTTGAGAGTCCATATCTCCTTGCTCGCGCAGGTACTGCACCAGATCGTCCAGGCTGATGATACTGATGACTGGCATGGCATAATCACGCTCCACTTCCTGAATGGCTGACAACTCGCCTGTGCCGCGTTCCTGTCGGTCCAGCGCTATCAGGGTAGCAGCGGGTGTTGCGCCTGCCTGTTGAATGATCGCCATTACTTCACGAATGGCTGTGCCAGCCGTGATTACATCGTCAATGATCAAGACACGTCCTGCAAGCGGTGCACCCACCAGGCTACCGCCTTCACCATGATCCTTCGCTTCCTTGCGGTTGAATACGTAAGGGATATCGAGATCATGTTCATTGGCCAGGGCCACACAGGTGGCGGCTGCCAGAGGAATGCCCTTATAGGCAGGGCCAAGCATCACGTCGTATTCAATGCCGGCATTCTGCAGTGCTGCAGCATAGAAGCGGCCCAGCTGAGCCAACGCAGATCCTGTATTGAACAAGCCTGCATTGAAGAAATAGGGGCTCTTACGACCTGACTTCAAGGTGAACTCGCCAAAGCGAAGAACCTCTTTTTTCAAGGCAAAGTCGATAAAATCACGTTTGTAGTCGAGCATCTTTTTCTCCGCATGCAGGTGAGTGTGGCGCTAATAATACCTGCTGGGGCTTTTCCCATCCACGTCAGGGCCTGTAGAAAAATTTCAATTTCAGGGGCGCAGCCGGTACAATTCCGCTTTGACCTTCCATCCCAGATTCGTTCGAATACGCTCACGGGGCAAAGACAGTATGCGTGTGATTACCTTCAATACTCAGGGTATTGAACAGGCAGCAGATAATGGCTTTTTTGACTGGATGGCCCAGCAGGATGCTGATGTAGTGTGCCTGCAGAATCTAAAGGCAAAAGAGTACCAGCTTGATGGTGATCGCTATCACCCGGAAGGATATCATGCGTATTTCTTTGACGCCTTCGAGGACGGTTTCAGCGGTGTAGCCATCTATACACGGCATCTGCCGAAGGCGATCATGACAGGCCTTGGCTTTGAGCAGTGCGATTTCAACGGCCGTTTTATCCAGGCAGACTTCGACAAGGTCAGCGTCAGCTCGATGACCATCCCTTCCGGCCTGCGCAGTGAAGAAGCTCAGGCCGGCAAAATGGAGTATCTGGAGCTGTTCATGGGCCACCTGAAAAAAACGCTGCGAAAACGCAGAGAGTTTATTTTCGCCGGAACCTTCAATATTGCCCACAGACCAGTGGACCTGAGCAACTGGTATGTCAATCAGCGGGTATCAGGTTTCCTTGCAGAAGAGCGGACCTGGATTGAAGAGGTTCTGGACGAGATGGGCTATGTCGATGCTTTCAGAGAGGTTAACAAAGCTGAGCGACAGTTCACCTGGTGGCCGGACTATAATCGTGCCTGGTCGCTGAACGAAGGTGCACGCCTGGATTACCAGATTACAACGGCCAACTTGCGCAAGGTTGTCAAAAGTGCGCGCATTTACCGTGATCAAAGGTTCTCGGAACATGCACCCCTGACGATCGATTACGACATCGATATCTGAAAACACCAGCCGCCGGCAATGAAACCAGCGGCTGGCTGTTCAGCCTGCCAGTGCCTGCTTTTGCAGCTCGACCAGCTCGGAAATGCCCTTGCGAGCGAGATCCAGCATTGCGTTGAGTTCCTCCTGGGAGTAGGGCGCGCCCTCTGCTGTTCCCTGTACTTCAATGAAACCACCGGCTTCAGTCATGATGACGTTCATGTCAGTCTCGGCTGCGGAGTCTTCGGCATAGTCCAGATCCAGTACTGCTTCACCTCTGTAGATGCCCACAGAGACGGCAGCGATCATCTGTTTGACCGGGTTACCCTTCATGGCGCCGTTTTTGTCCTGCTTCAGTACGTTGATGGCATCCATCAGGGCTACGCAGGCTCCCGTAATTGAAGCCGTGCGCGTGCCTCCATCTGCCTGAATGACATCACAATCGATGGTGATCGTATTTTCGCCGAGCTTTTTCAGGTCGAGCGCTGCTCTGAGGGAGCGACCGATCAGGCGCTGAATCTCGATGGTACGGCCTGTCTGCTTGCCGCGGGCGGCTTCGCGGTCAGAGCGAGTGTTGGTTGAGCGGGGCAGCATGCCATATTCAGCGGTAACCCATCCGGAACCGCTGCCGCGCAGGAAACGTGGAACGCCGCGATCAACTGTGGCGGTACAGATCACCTTGGTATCACCAAACTCCACCAGAACAGAACCTTCTGCGTGGCGAGTGAAGTTGCGGGTGATGCGAATGTCACGCATCTGGTCCGCCTGTCGGCCGCTTGGACGCATTTTGTTCAGCCCGAGGTTCTGTATCTGTTCGGAGAAGCTGGAACTCATGTTACCTACCCTTGGTCGCTGTCATGGCCCGCGCAGGACTGGCCGATGACTGTTAAAATGGATCAGGTAGCAATTCTAATAGAGATCGCCTGATTATGACACGAAGCATGACCGCCTTTACTCGCCAGGAGCAGCAACAACCCTGGGGGACTCTCATTTGGGAGCTGCGTTCAGTGAATCACCGCTATCTTGAACCGCATTTCCGTTTGCCCGAATCCTTGCGTGATATCGAAGGCAAGCTGCGTGAACAGCTGCGTCAGCTTCTGAGTCGCGGCAAGGTTGAGTGTACGCTGCGCTTTATCCCGGAACGCGGCACTGAGTCGATGCATGTTGATCAGGCACGCGCACAAGAGGTCATTGCTGCGCTGACTCAGGTCAGCGAGTTGTTGTCCAAGCCGCAGCCAATCAACCCGATGGAGGTGATGGCCTGGCCAGGCGTGTTGCAGGAGTCAACGTTGGATATGGCAGAGGTCAAGGCTCATGCATTGCGCTTGTTTACACAGGCCTTGAAGGATCTGGTTGCCGGACGTGAGCGTGAAGGGACTGAACTGGCAGAGCTGATTCAGCAGAGGCTGGCTGCCATTGAGCAGATCACGGCGGATGTCCACACACTGATGCCGAAAATCCTGCAGGGGCAGCGTGACAACTTGCGCGCCCGGCTGACCGAGCTTAGTGCGGAACTGGATACAGCACGCCTTGAACAGGAAATAGTACTGATTGCACAGAAGGCGGATGTGGACGAGGAGACCGACCGTTTACAGACTCATGTGCAGGAGGTGCGCCGTGTGCTCAAACAAAAAGGACCAGTCGGGCGGCGGCTGGATTTTCTGATGCAGGAGCTGAATCGAGAGGCGAATACTCTGTCCTCCAAGTCGATTGTCGCCGCAACCACACGCAGTGCGGTTGAACTGAAGGTGCTGATCGAGCAGATGCGCGAGCAGATCCAGAATATCGAATAGATGGCAGTGTCCGTCGTGCCCTGGACATGTGTACGGGCTTTGATCCGTTTGCACGGTTTGATTGATGCATGAAGTGCCAGTGGTTCAGGTCAAGGAGCCGGTTCGGGTGCCCAGCGGGCAACGTTGATGCCTTCCGGGTCAAATTGTTCTGCCTGCCTGTTCAGATTGAAATGGCGACCGCCGCGCGGATCTGCACCGACACCTGCGATGTACTGCCCTCGGCCGCACTTCATCAGTACCGGGTTGTCATCCAGTCGCGGTTCGTGGGTCTGCCCGTAGAGACTAATGCGGGCGCTCCGTTGGATCCGAGCTTGATACGCAGTTTTTCAGCAATCAGGTGCAGACGGTCAGATCGGGAGGCCGTGCGAATATGGAAATTATGTATGAGTTCGTTGGATATGGACTGTCCGGCTTCTGCAGTTAAAATCGTCAAATATCACTGAATTTGGTGTTAATTTGCTGTTTTAAGGCATTGTTTTTTATTCTTTCCGAATCCGCCGGAGGCGTCGGTTCAGTTTTTGCATTGATATACATAGATGTGCTAAGTATTTAAAAAGGAACTATTCTGTAACGGGAGCGGCGGTGCCCCGGGGCCAGCATCTGGTTGGGCGCCTGTTTCGCAAACCCTGGATTGGAGACCAAAATCATGCACAAGCTCAAGACACTGGTAGGCGCCTGTACGGTGGCATTGGCAACACTCGGAGCGACGACGTCAGCCCAGGCTGCAACCTGGCGCTATGCGTTCGAGGAAGCCATTACCGATGTACAAGGCGTCTATGCCACCAAGTTCAAGGAGCATATTGAAGCCAATTCCGACCATAACATTCAGCTGTTTCCCTACGGTACGCTGGGTGAGTCTGCTGACACCATGGAGCAGACACAGGCCGGGTTGCTCCAGTTTGTCGACCAGTCTCCGGGCTTTACCGGTTCCCTGATCCCTGAAGCGCAAGTGTTCTTCATTCCCTATCTGCTGCCGGAAACCCATGAGGCACTGGACAGCTTTTTCCGCAACAGCAAGGCTATCAATGAAGACTTCAAGGAAATCTATGCACAGCATGGCCTTGAACTGCTGAAAATGTTTCCAGAAGGTGAAGTGGTCATTACCACTCAGAAGCCGTTCGAAAAGCCGGCCGACCTTAACGGTGTCAAAATCCGTGTCATGACCAACCCGCTTTTGGTGGAATCCTACAAGGCATTCGGTGCAACACCCACGCCACTGGCCTGGGGGGAGGTGTATGGCGGCCTGCAGACCAACATCATACAGGGACAGGAAAACCCGCTGTTCTGGGTCGAGTCTGCCAAGATGTATGAAGTCAGCGACGTCATTACCTTTACAGGCCATAACAACTTCACCACTGCCGTGATGGCCAACAAGCGCTTCTTTGATGGACTGCCCGAAGCTGATCAAGCCCTGATACATGAGGCGATGGACGTGGCGTTCGACCACATCATGGAGTACCAGAAGGGGCTCAGTGAACGTTCACTGGAGAAAATTCTTGAGCAGAAGCCCGAGATTGAAGTCGTGCGTCTGACAGAAGAGCAGCGCGCCCCGTTCCGCGCCGCGGCCAAGGATGTTGAAGCCAAATACATCGAAATGACAGGCGACAGCGGCAAGGCTTTGCTGGAGCAGTTCAAGCAGGACCTGGAAGCGGCAACCGCCGAATAACCGGGATACAGGAAAGAGAGGGCCCGGCGGCTCTCTCTTGCCTGATCGCTGAGTGGAGGCCTGAATGTCCGCTGACACCGATATATCGAGTAAGCCTGTTTCAGCTCTGCCCGGACCACTGGGGTATCTGGATCGCTGGCTTGGGCATGCCGAGGCATTGATCCTGGGTGCCGGGGTGCTGCTGATGGCACTGAATACCGTAGCCAATGTGGTTGGACGCTTCGTGTTTCAGCACAGCTTTTTCTTTACCGAAGAAGTGAACCGCATTCTGATCGTCATGATCACCTTTGCCGGTATTGGCTATGCTGCACGCCATGGGCGACATATTCGCATGTCGGCCCTGTTCGATGTGCTGCCGGCGGGCGGCAGGCGCTGGCTGATGATGCTAATTGCGCTGGTGACGTCGCTGGTAATGTTTGCACTGGCCTTCTTTTCCATTCGTTACATCGGCTCGGTGGCCAGCTCCGGGCGGGTGCTTTCGTCGTTGCAGATACCGGTTTGGTGGATATTTCTTTGGGTACCGGTCGGCCTGAGCGTGACCGGCGTTCAGTATCTGTTGACGGCGCTTAAGAATCTGCTTTCTTCCGATGCCGTGTATCTGTCGACTGAAGTGAGAGATGGGTATGACCGGAACTGACGCCGTGTGTGGTCCTCTGCTGAAGGGAGTCAATAAATGACCGCCATTATGGTCAGCACCATGATCGTGCTGCTGCTGCTTGGATTTCCGATGATGATTCCGCTGATTGTTGCGGCTTTCATCGGTTTTTACAGCATGTTTGGCGGCTTTGATCAGATGGATTTCATGATCCAGCAGTTCATGGCCGGTATTCGCCCCACCTCTCTGATCGCGGTCCCCATGTTTATTCTGGCAGCGGATATCATGACCCGGGGGCACTCGGCTGATCGTTTGATCGACATGGTTATGAAGTTCATTGGTCATGTGCGGGGCGGACTGGCGATCAGTACGGCGACCGCCTGTACCCTGTTCGGGGCTGTTTCCGGTTCAACGCAGGCAACGGTAGTGGCTGTCGGCTCCCCCCTGCGCCCCAAGATGCTCAAGGCGGGCTACAAGGACAGCTTTGTGCTGGCGCTGATCATCAACTCCAGCGATATCGCTTTCCTTATTCCACCCAGCATCGGCATGATCATTTATGGTGTCGTATCCAACACCTCAATATCAGAACTGTTTATCGCCGGTGTCGGACCGGGTCTACTGATTCTCGGCATGTTTGCGCTCTACAGCTATATCTACGCCTGCATTAACCGCGTGCCCACGGAAGAAAAGGCCAGCTGGTCCGAGCGTTGGCAGGCCGTGCGCAAGGCGATCTGGCCACTGGGCTTCCCTGTTATCATTGTTGGGGGCATCTATGGCGGCATATTCAGCCCGACCGAAGCGGCAGCGGTGTGTGTACTCTACGCCGTCATTCTCGAGTTCATCGTGTTCAGGGCTCTGAAACCCGCCGAACTTTACAAGATTGCCAAATCGACCGGTCTGATCACGGCGGTCGTGTTCATTCTGGTAGCGGCCGGAGCGGCCTTTTCCTGGATCATCTCCTTCGCGCAGATACCCCAAACCATTATCGCCTCACTGGGGCTGGCCGATGCCAGCCCTACAGGGGTGCTGATCGCGATCTGTATCGCGTTCTTTATCGGCTGCATGTTTGTCGATCCGATCGTGGTGATTCTGGTATTGGTGCCGATCTTTGCCCCGCTGGTTGCTTCTGCAGGGCTTGATCCCGTGTTGGTTGGGGTGCTGATCACGCTACAGGTGGCCATCGGTTCGGCAACCCCGCCGTTTGGCTGTGATATCTTCACCGCGATCGCCATATTCCGGCGCCCCTATATTGAGGTGATCAAAGGGACTCCACCTTTTGTCTTCATGCTGATACTGGCAGCGGCCTTGCTGATCATCTTCCCGCAGATCGCTTTGTTCCTGCGTGACCTGGCGTTTGGCTAAGGGTATTGCGAAGCAGGGTGCTGGGTCAGTCTGGAGCTGCATGCTATAGTTTCGGTTCGCAATCAGGATGACATCGGGACAACAGGCAATGACTCAGCTCACAGGCACACTGTACATTCTTTCCGCCCCCTCTGGCGCTGGCAAGACCAGTCTGGTCAAGGCTCTGCTGGAGCAGGACCCTCAACTGGTGGTATCGGTATCCCATACCACACGGGCAAGACGCCCCGGTGAAGTGGGCGGCCAGGATTACAATTTTGTCAGCATGGATGCATTCAATGAGCTGATCGAGCAGGGCCAGTTTCTTGAATATGCCGAAGTGTTCGGCAACAAGTACGGCACCTCCCAGCAATGGGTGCGTGAGCAGCTGGCTGCAGGGCAGGATGTGATCCTTGAGATTGACTGGCAGGGTGCCGAACAGGTCAGACGTTTGATGCCCGAAGAAGCCGTAACGGTTTTCATTCTGCCCCCCAGTCGAGCCGCTCTGCGTGAGCGCCTTACCAATCGGGGCCAGGACAGTGATGCCATCATCGCCGGGCGGATGTCTGCTGCGGTAAGTGAAATGAGCCACTATCCGGAGTATGACTATCTGGTGATCAACGACCGATTCGAGGTGGCACTGGATCAGCTGGCCAGCCTGTTCAAGGCGCGGCGGTTGCGGCAGGAGGTGCAGCAGCAGTTGCAGGCCGAACTGCTGAGTGAGCTCTTGTCTGAGCGCTGAAACCCCCGTAGACTTATCTGTCTTTTCTCTGGCTCCAACCCTGTCTGAGGTCCGCAATGGCACGAGTAACCGTTGAAGATTGTCTGGAAAATGTCGAAAACCGTTTTGAATTGGTGATGATCGCATCCAAGCGTGCGCGCCAGATCGCAGTTGGCGGCAAGGACCCCAAGGTCGATTGGGAAAACGACAAGCCCACCGTTGTTGCCCTGCGTGAAATCGCCGAAAAACTGGTCGATCGCAGCGTGCTGGATGAGCAGGTACAGCGCTGATCTTTCCCCCGCACGCGTAATACGGCATCATCAGGGTTATATGGCTGGCCCAAGTGCCAGCCTTGGCCTGACGGAGTGATAGATGCCGACCATTGATGCCCTTTCACATCGCCTCGAAGAGTATCTGACACAGGATCAGATCGCTCGGGTACGTCGCGCCTATTTCTATGCCGAACAGGCCCATGATGGTCAACGTCGTAAAAGCGGCGAACCCTATGTGACTCACCCACTGGCGGTGGCTAACGTACTGGCCGGCATGCACATGGATCACCAGAGTCTGATGGCGGCCATGCTGCATGATGTAATCGAAGACACCGAGATCGACTATGCCGGTATCGAGGGCCAGTTTGGCACATCGGTGGCCGATATCGTGGACGGTGTCTCTAAGCTGACCCATCTGGAGTTCGAGACCAAGGCGGAAGCCCAGGCCGAGAACTTCCAGAAAATGGTGTTGGCGATGGCGGAAGACATTCGTGTCATTCTGGTCAAGCTGGCGGACCGGCTGCATAACATGCGTACCCTCGGTGCCATGCGGCCTGACAAGCAGCGCCGCATTGCCCGCGAAACCCTCGATATTTATGCACCCATTGCCGCGCGTCTGGGTATGCGAGACCTGCAGGTTGAACTGGAAGATCTGGCATTCCAGTCCTATTACCCGATGCGCGCCAAACGTATTCGTCGAGCGGTGGTGCATGCACGTGGCCAGCGCAAGGACATCATTGAACAGGTGCGTGAATCGATTCAGGCCCGACTGGATCAGGAAGGGCTCAGCGGCAGTGTCTCAGGTCGCGAGAAACACCTCTACAGCATCTACCGCAAGATGAAGGTGCAGCGCAAGGCATTCGCCGACATCATGGACGTGTTTGCCTTCCGTATCGTGACCGGCAGTGTTGACGACTGTTACCGTATCCTGGGGACAGTCCATAATCTGTATAAGCCTGTACCGGGCTGTTTCAAGGACTATATCGCCATTCCCAAGGCCAATGGCTACCAGTCACTGCATACGGTGCTGTTCGGCGCCCGAGGCATGACCATCGAGGTACAGATACGTACCCGTGACATGGATGCAGTCGCCAGCCAGGGGATTGCCGAACACAGTCATTACAAGGTCAAGGGCAGCACCGAAAGCGCACTGGGCTCCTACAACCGTGCCCGCAAATGGGTACAGGGGCTGCTGGAAATGCAGCAAAGCGCCGGCGACTCGATGGAGTTCATCGAGAACGTGAAAAAGGACCTGTTCCCGGACGAGGTCTACATCTTCACACCCAAGGGGCGCATTCTGGAGCTGCCACGCGGCGCGACACCGGTGGACTTTGCCTACGCCGTGCATACGGATGTGGGCAATTCCTGCGTTTCCTGTCGTATCAATCGTCGCCTGGCCCCCCTGTCCGAACCTCTGGAAAGTGGCCAGACGGTCGAAATCATTACCACACCGCGAGCACAGCCCAACATGGCCTGGCTCAATTTTGTGGTGACCGGCAAGGCGCGGACCAGCATCCGCCATTTTCTGAAGAATCAGCAGCGCAATGAATCGATCGAGCTGGGACGTCGGTTGTTGAGTCAGTTCCTGGGCAACTATGGTGCCAGCCTCGATGATATTGACCCTGACCAGCTTGCTCAGCTGCTGGACGAGGCTGAGTTCAAGCAATTGGATGACCTGCTGGAAGATATCGGCATGGGCAATCGCATGGCGTATGTGGTGGCGCGCCGACTGCGGCCTGCCGAGCATGTGGAGCAGGACCCGGGGCTGACGGAACAGGGCCGGCCTCTGGCCATTCGGGGCGCCGAGGGGATGGTGATGCAGTATGCTCGCTGCTGTCACCCCATTCCCGGTGACAGCATTATCGGTCACATCAGCAGCGGTCGAGGGCTGGTGGTACACCGTACAGACTGCCGCAACATCGGCTATCTGCGCGACAATCCCGAGAAGACGATCTATCTGGAATGGTCAGCGCCACACAGCAACGAGGAGGAGTTCGTGGTTGGGCTCTACCTTGAGGTGGAATCCCAGCGCGGCATCATTGCCAACCTGGCCACGGCCGCAGCCAGTGTGGGTGCTAACCTGCTCAAGATCGACAGCGGTGAGCGCGATGGTCAGCTGTTCAGCGTGCACATGGAGCTGACCGTTTACAACCGTGTCCACCTGGCGCGGGTAATTCGCAAACTGCGCAGCCTGCGCTCGGTCAACCACATCAACCGCCAGTAAGCATACGGCTGGTGGGCTGGCGGTTTATTGGCCCAGTGCCGTCCCTTCCCGACGGGGGTCGACCCCCGACTCCCAGCGACCGTCCGGCCGCTGGCGAATGGCGTGCACGCCGCTGTTCAGTTCCCGAATACTCACGCGATGCCCCATATCCCTGAGCTCGAACAGCAGTTGCTCGGCGGAGGTGGACTCCTCCAGTTCGGTATCGCCGTTACGGTTGCTGACGTTGGGCTGGTAGAGGGTATCCTGCAGTGACATATCGGTATGCAGCATCAGCAGCAGGCTTTGCGCCACATAGTTGATGATGCGGCTGCCCCCGGGAGAGCCCAGCGCAGCGATCGGGCGGTTATCGGCGTCGAACACTATCACTGGTGCCATTGAGCTGCGTGGGCGCTTGCCGGGCTCAACCCGATTGGCCACGGGCACGCCGTTGATCTCGGGGATAAAGGAAAAGTCGGTGAGCTGGTTATTGAGCAGAAAGCCGCCCGCCATCAGGGTGGAGCCGAATGCCATCTCGATACTGCTGGTCATCGACAGCAGGTTACCGTCTCTGTCTCGAATGACAAAATGGCTGGTTGATGGCAGCTCGGGCGAATGATCATCAGTGCGGGCCAGCTCCACGGGCTGGCCCGGTTGTGCCTGCCCCATATCGTGCTCAGAGCTGATGAGGCTGGCGCGCTGACGCAGGTAGGCAGAATCAAGCAGCGCAGCTGTCGGGATCTCGACAAAATCCGGGTCAGCCAGATAGCGACCGCGGTCGGCATAGGCCAGCCGGCTGGCCTGGGTAAACAGGTGCGCAAAACCACTGCTGTCATGGGGCAGCGTGTGCAGAGGTGTGTGCTGCAGCAGGCCCAGTATCTGCAGCAGCGTCACACCACCCGAGGTGGGCGGTGGAAAGCCACAGACACGGTATTCACGATAGGGCAAACAGATCGGCTCGCGCTCCCGCGCACTATAGCTCGCCAGATCCATGCGGCTGAGCATGCCGGGGTTGTCTTCGGCAGCAGCTACGCTGGTTAGAATCCGGTCTGCCAGAGGGCCGTGATACAGGGCGTCGGCCCCTTGGGCGGCGATCAATCGCAATGACTCGGCCAGCTCAGGGTTGCGCAGCAGCGTACCGGCAGGCAGTGGTGCACCGCTGCTGTCATAAAAGTACTGACGGCTGGCCGAGTAGCGATCCAGCCCCGGGTTGACTCTGTCCGCAATCAGCCGGTGTAACCGGTTGCCGATATGGAAGCCCTGCTCGGCACGGGAAATGCCGGCTTCAAACAGCACCGGCCAGTCCAGTCTGCCGTGGCGCTGATGGGCCAGTTCAAGCATCCGCAATACCCCCGGGACGCCAACTGAGCGCCCGCCTACCAGCGCTTCATGCCATGGCATGGCGGTCCCGTCGGATTGCAGGAACAGACCTTCAGTGACGCCCGCCGGTGCCGTTTCGCGACCATCATAGGCATGCAGTGTCTGGCTGGACTGGTCCCAATAGAGCAGGAAGGCCCCGCCACCAATGCCGGAGGACTGGGGTTCCACCAGTGTCAGCATCGCCTGAATGGCGATGGCCGCATCCAGTGAGCTGCCGCCCTGCTGTAAAATGTCAAAGCCCGCTTCTGTCGCCAGAGGGTGTGCCGTGACCACCAGCGACGCGTCGGCGATGACGCGCTCAGGGTGTTGCCAGCCGGTAGCGCTCTCAGGTGCAACCGACTCGTTGACGGCCCAGACAACGGAAACCTGAAGCGCCAGTATGGCGACACAGGCTCTGCTAAAAATGTTCATGCACGCTCCTGAAACTGTCCCGCCGCACGATTCTTGATGGTCTGTTCGGGCTTGAACACGCGCCCATTCATGAAAATGTACACGCCTGCGGGCAGTGTCTGTGCCAGAGCGACGGCTCCCCCCAGATTGAAGGCTGCATCGCTGTCGCGAAACCGGGCCGGCTGCATGGCGCCGGTTAGGACAATGGTACGATCGTTCAGTGTCTGCAGAACGCGCGCCGTTTCAATCATGGTGTCGGTACCATGGGTGATGACGATATGACGGCAGGCACCGGCCGCGATATGGTCACGAATCATCGTGCGGTCATGCGCGTCCATTTCAAGGCTGTCCTTGCGCAGCAGGCTTTCGATGCTGTATTCGCAACTGACACCGGCGTGTGCCAGAAGCTCGGTCACAGCCGGTTCGCCGATGCGATAGTCACTGAGTGCATCGTAATAGACCTTGTCGATTGTGCCACCGGTTGTCAGAATCTTGATCTGCATTGGATGCCTGTAGCCCCTGTTTCCGTTATTCTTAATGCAAGCTTAAAGCATCAAATAGTGTCACAAAAGCGCCAACTAATCCGCCAGCGGAGAAAAAATCTTGTCTGTAGATATCGGTACAACCTCAGAGATGAGCACCCCGGCACAGCAGGTTCGGCTGGTGTTGCTGCATGATCGTCAGGGCAAGGTGCTGGCGCTGCTGCCATCATCGCGGATGCTGGATCTTGCGGCGGTCGCCAAGCTGTGCGGACGCGAGCTGCAGCCGGCACGGGTTGATGATGCACAGCGCTTTTTTGCACAGCCAGGCCTGCAGACAGAGGCCGGTCAGAAACAGCTGTTGTCGTTGCCCCTGCTGCTCGACAGTGGTCTTGGCGAAGCGCCGTTGACCTGCAGCGAGTTTCACTCCGGCCTTGGCTTTACGCTCAACCGCCTGCCTGAGCATGAACAGATCAGTCGTGGACAGGTCAGCTGTGATCCGGCAGCCAGCGGAGTCGGGGTTGCCGGGCTGGATGATGCGGCCGTGATCACCCGGGCCGTTGAACGCTTCACCAGCTTGCGGGTTCAGCAACGACTGGAAGATACGCTGGGCCTGCCGGGTCTGTCTCAGACCATGCGCAAGATTGTGATGCTGCGCTCGGACCCGGAGGCAGGCGTTGATGAGCTGGTGCCGGTCGTGAAGCTGGACCCCAGCCTGTCCGCACAGGTAATGGGCTGGGCTGCTTCGCCCTATTACGCGGCCCCCGGGCGCGTGCGTTCCATTGAAGATGCGGTGATTCGGGTGCTGGGATTCGATCTGGTGATCAATCTGGCGCTGGGGATCGCCATGGGACAGGTGTTGCGACTGCCCGAGGATACCCCGCGGGGTACGGTGCCCTACTGGGAGCAGGCGATCTATACGGCCACGCTGAGCGAAAAACTGGCACGGTCCATCCCGCTGGAGCGACGCCCCCGTCCGGGGCTGGCCTATCTGGCCGGCTTGTTGCACAACTTCGGTTATCTGGTGCTTGGGCACCTGTTCCCACCCCATTTTTCGCGCCTGTCACGTCATATCGAGGCCAATCCTCAGCTGGAGCAGAGCCTGATTGAGCAGGAGGTGCTGCACGTCACTCGTGAGCAGATTGGCGGTTGGCTGCTGGAAAGCTGGAAGCTGCCGGCAGAGGTATCGGTGGCCGTGCGCTATCAGCATGAACCGGGTTTTAAGGGCGAACACGCGGAATATGCTCACTTGCTGTATCTGAGCAGTCGGCTGCTGCGCCAGCAGGGGATGAGCGCTGGTCCGGCAGGGCCGCTGCCGGATGGGCTGATTCAGGAGCTGGGGTTGAAACAGGCGGACATCGAACAGGCCATGCTGGCGCTGAAGGCCGATGCGGAAGGGCTGTCGCAGCTGTCCGACCTGTTCAGTGGCTCGGTGAGCTGATCAGTCGTCGAGGGATTGTTCCAGTTGCTCCAGCGCTTCGAGCTGGTCCAGCCAGTCGGCTTCAATCTGTTCCTGCTGCTGTCTCAGCTCTGCCTGTTGCTGCAGCAACGCCTTCAGTTCTGTCTTGCGGCTGTCACTGTACAGGTCCGCATCTCCCAGCTGCGTCTCGATATCGCTTATTTGCGTGCTGACCTGCTCCAGCTGCTGCTCCAACCGAGCAACTTGCTGCTTCAGCGGTCGCAAACGGGCGCGCTGCTCAGCCTGAATGCGCTTGAGTTCCTTTCGCTCGGCGGCACTGAGTGAACGCTCGGTGGAGCTGTCGTCGGCGGTCTCAGGTTCGTTGCGCTTCTGCTCTTCCCGGCGTTGTTGGGCCAGCCACTGGTGATAGTCCTCCAGATCGCCATCAAACTCGCTGATCTGACCGTCGGCCACCAGCAGGAACTGATCGACCGTGTTGCGCAGCAGGTGTCGATCATGCGAAACCAGAATCAGCGCACCTTCAAAGGCCTGCAATGCCAGACTCAGCGCGAGTCGAACCTCCAGGTCCAGGTGGTTGGTCGGTTCGTCCAGCAGCAGCAGGTTGGGTTGCTGCCAGGCGATCAGGGCCAGCGCCACGCGCGCCTTTTCTCCACCGGAAAAGCGCCCGACCGCATCAAGTGCATCGTCACCGAGGAAACCGAAACTGCCGAGGAAGTTGCGCAACTCCTGATCCGTGGCGTCCGGGCTGATCCGCTGCAGGTGCAGCAGAGGGGATGCATCCATGTCCAGCGCTTCGAGCTGGTGCTGAGCGAAATAACCGACTCTCAGGTGCTCGCCTTCGTGACGCTCACCTGACTGCAGTGGCAGATCGCCAACCAGCGTCTTGATCAGTGTGGACTTGCCGGCGCCGTTGGCACCGAGAAGCCCGATGCGGGCGCCGGGGATCAGGCTCAGGGACTGCCCCTTGAGGATGGTGCGATCAGGGTAGCCCAGATCAGCCTCGGTCAGGGTCAGCAGTGGTGAGGAAATCTTGTCACTGGTATCGAAGCGAAAGCTGAAGGGCGAGTCCACATGAGCCGGCGCGATCTGCTCCATGCGCTCAAGCTCCTTGAGCCGACTCTGGGCCTGCTTGGCTTTGGTGGCCTTGGCACGGAAACGGCGCACAAACTGTTCTATCTGTTCGACGCGAGCCTGCTGTTTTTCGAATGCGGCCTGCTGCTGTGACAGCTTTTCGGCGCGAAGGCGCTCGAATGCGGTGTAGTTGCCCTTGTAAAGGGTCAGGGTCTGCTGGGCCTGATGTACGATATGGCCCACCACGTTGTCGAGAAAGTCGCGGTCGTGAGAGATCAGCAGCAGGGTGCCGGGGTACTGGCGCAGCCACTGTTCCAACCAGATGGTGGCATCCAGGTCCAGGTGGTTGGTCGGTTCGTCCAGCAACAGCAGATCCGAGGGACACATCAGTGCCTGGGCCAGATTCAGTCGGATGCGCCAGCCGCCGGAAAAACTGTTCACCGGTCGGTGTGCGTCATCCGGTGCAAACCCGAGCCCGGCAAGTAGCTGGTGGGCTCGGGCTTCGGCGCGATAGCCGTCCATCGCATCCAGCTCGGCATGCAGCTCGCCGATCCGGTTGGCCTGATGCTCTGCTTCGGCTACTGCCAAGGCTGTTTCAACGGCACGCAGGCGGTGATCGCCGTCAACCACATAGTCCAGCGCACTGCGCTCGGATGTGTCCACTTCCTGTGCCATGTGGGCAATGCGCAGCCGTGCGGGCAGCTGCAGCTCGCCGCCATCGGGCTGCAGCTCGCCCAGCAGCAGCTTGAACAGGGATGATTTGCCCACGCCATTGGCGCCGACAATACCTACCTTCCAGCCGGCATGAAACGTCAGGCTGGCCTGTGCTAGCAACTGTTGGGTACCGCGATGTAAGCTTAGGTTCTGTATCTGAATCATGGCGCGGGATTTTAGCACAGCATGAGTCTGGAAAATCCTCTCTGGCAGTATGCATTGACACTTTATTCTCGGCCGGGGGTTGAACAATGCTGCCTGCAGTTGCAGGATCAGGGAGCCGTGGTCAATCGCCTCCTGTTTGCCTGCTGGCTTGCCAGTCAGGGCATCAGGTTTGATCGCGATCGGTTGCACCAATCAGACAACCGTTGGCAGCCTGAGGTTACCCGGCCACTGCGGGCGGTGCGCTTCAGGGTGCGTGAGCAATTGGCCGCGCTGCCCGAGGCTGAGGCCTGTTATCGAGCCCTGCGTCAGGCGGAGCTGGCGGCAGAACAGCTGGAGTTCATGCTGCTGTGGCAACAGGGTCAGAGCTGGTCACCCGACAGTCAGGTGAGTGAGGCGCTGTTCCGGCACAACCTGCAGCAGGCCTGTGGTGACCGCTGCAGCCAGGCCACGGGTGCGCTTCTGCTGCAACTGCAGTCGGCTGCGATTGTGCTGGTTGAAGATGACTGAACTTTCCTCCGGACAGGATGTACTAACAAGAACATGTCCGAACAACACTAAGGATTCAAATGATGAAAAAAAGCATGCTGGCGCTGGCGCTCAGCGGAGCACTGGCTTCAACGGCGGCGGTGCAGGCACAGACACTGGAAACTGAACAGCAGAAGCTGAGCTACAGCCTGGGGTTGATTCTGGGTGAACGCATCCAGGCCGATGTTGAGGAGCTGGATATCAACGCCTTCAGCCAGGGTGTCGAAGCCGTGTTCTCCGGTAAGGAACCGGCTCTTGATCAACAGCAGGTTGCCGAGGTGATGCAGGCATTCCAGAGCCGCAAAATGGAAGAGCAGCGTCAGGCAATGGCAAAGCTGGCCGATGAAAACAGCGCCAAGGGCGCTGCCTACATGGCCGAAAACGGTGCCAAAAAAGGCGTCAAAACCACCGAGTCTGGACTGCAGTATGAAGTACTGACAGCCGGCAAGGGCAAAAGTCCCAAAACCACGGATACCGTCAAGGTCCACTACCGTGGCCATTTGATCGATGGCACCGAGTTTGACAGCTCCTACGCCCGCAACGAGCCGGTTTCTTTCCCGCTCGATGGAGTGATTCCGGGCTGGACCGAAGGTTTGCAGCTGATGAAGGAAGGTGGCAAAAGCCGTCTGGTGATTCCGGCTGACCTGGCTTACGGCCCGGGTGGTATGGGCAATGCGATCGGCCCGAACGAGACGCTGGTGTTCGAAGTGGAGCTGCTGGAAGTCAATCCTTCAGAGTAAGGTTGTTCCGGTCAGGGTGGGCTCGCTGCCTTCAGACAGAGGCAGCGGGCTCGCCGGCCATCGCTGCTGTCGCCAGCCGTACCTTCCAGATTACCTGAGCCAGTTCATGACCCCGTTGGACCCTGCAGCCAGCCAGCTGTTTCCGTCCGCACCAAACGCCAGTGCAATGATACCGGTACTGGTGGGTCCGTAAGCGGCGCGCTTGTGCCCCTTCCAGCGTTTGATCAGCTCACCCCGGTTTACATCCCAGAGCTCTACCGTACCATCTGCACGTCCGGCCAGAAGGCGATCACTGTTGTCCGAAAAACGGGCGCTGAGATAGCTGAGCTTGCGTGGAAACAGGGTCTCGTTGCCACTGAGGTGGAACAGCGCCTCCCCGCTGGATGTATCCCAGACCAGTGCCTGATCCAGACTGCCGGAGCTGAACGCAAAACGACCATTGGGTGAAAGCGCAACGGTGTCGACCGTATTGCCAAGTGTCACCTGTTGCAGCATCTGGCCGCTGTCGAGGTCCCACAGGCGGGCGCTGTAGTCATCTGCCCCGGTCAGGGCCGTGCGTTCGTCGCCACTGAGGGCAACGCTGCGCACCCGTGCCTGGTGGCGGAGGCTGGTGCGGATACCGCCATTACGAATATCGAAGTAGACTGCCTCATGGTTGGCCAGCCCCAGCAGTGCAAAGGCACCGCCGCTGGACAGGTCGGCTGCGAGAATCTCGCCGGGTGAGCTCCAGAAGCCTTCTGCCATGCCGGTATCGACGCTCCACAGCACCAAGTCCTGTGGGTTTGCAGTCAGGGCGTAGCGACCATCGGGGGAAAAATCCACCGCCGGTAACACCGAGAATACGCCAGGCTGGTGGTTCCAGTCATACAGGCGAGCTTCATTGTTCAGATCCCAGAGACTGCCGCCATGGGTCACGGCACCGACCAGTGCATGCCCACCGCCGGGGGCAATGGCCGTACTGTAGGCACCGCTTTGCTCTGTCAGCTCAAGCCAGCGGTTTGGCGAGTGGGCGCTGCCGTCACAGCCGGCAATAGCGAGTGCAGACAGCAGCAGGCAGGCGGATCGTTGCACGGCTATACCATGTCCTTGTGGGCATTGTGCAGCGTTTCGATGAGCTGATCTTCCAGCTCAAAGCGCTCTTCCAGAGCTTCGCCCAGTGCCGACAGATCTTTCGAAAGTTGGCACAGCTGACGCAGGGTGGGGCGTTCCAGCTTGCCATAGTGATCATTGAAATCCAGCGATGAGTCAGTGGAAGGCTGAATTTTCGGAAAGATTGCCTGAGAGCGCTCGAGGCTGCCGTCAGCGAACTCGCTGCCTTCTCGCAGCAGCTGCTCGTAGACCTCGAAGTGGCCCGAAGACAGGTAGTCCATCAGCAGCACACAAAACTCTGACAGGGAGCTGTTGAGCGGGTCACCGGCTTCCTGCCCCTGCAGGGAAACGAACACTGAAATCAGCTGCTGTCGCTCCTCCAGCCAGTGATCAATGATTGTGCTGACACCACCCCAGCGTTCTTTGGCGTCACGGCATTTTTCCAGCATGTTCGATCCCTCCCGATTGACTGCCTCAATACTACTGCCAGGCAGTCGACAGGTGCAACAAGCAACCGAAGGCATGGAGATTGCGCCCCGGGCAGCGGTATACTGAATTTTTGCACAAACGATGCGGAGAGTTTTGGGATGTGGAAAAGCAAAATGCTGGCACTACTGCTGCTGGTTGCCAGTGTCAGCCTGCCTGCGCAGGCGGAAAAAACAGCTGAAGACTACATCAACTACATTGAGCTCAAGCCCTTTGTGACCAACTACGGTGGCCCGGGGCCTGTCCGTTTTCTGAAGGCTGAAGTCACCATCCAGGTGGATGATCCGGCAGCACATCACGCCGTGAATGCCCATGTTGCGCACATCCGCAATGACCTGGTGTTTCTGTTCTCGGGTGTAACGGAAGAGGATTTAGGCAGCATCGCCGCCCAGCAGGTATTGGCAGAACGAGCCCTGCAGACGGTACAGCAGCTGCTGAAGCAAGAGACCGGCAACACGCATGTGGCCGACCTCTTTTTTACCAGCTTTGTAACCCAGTAGCGTTCAGCGTGCCACGTAGTCGGCCAGGAACTGATCAAACGGCGGCTGTTCGGCCTGTTCCAGTTCAGCCTGTTCTGCCAGCGAGCGAGCGGCTTCGTCCAGCAGGGATTGCTTCACGGCAGGATCGATAAGGGGCTCAATATTGGTTCGATGCTCTGAGCTGATTGCCAGTACCCACTCACTGTAGCCCATGCCGCTTTCACGCAGCGCCTTCAGCACCTGGGCCGAAGGTGTCAGCGCAGAGTCTTCCAGCTTGGCTCGCTGCAGCGAGACAGATCGGCGGTAGTGATCGGTGCCCTGTGCATCGTCCAGCAACGCAGCGGTTTTGGCTACCTTATCCAGTACCTGGTAGCCCAGTGCCTCGCGGCTGACTTCACCGGCCGGTGTCAGCAGCGTAAGACCTGGCTCGCGGCCACGGTTGACGATGCGGCTGTGGTTTTCAGCCACCATCCGGCACTCGGCTTCGTCCAGGTCATCGGCCTGTCCCAGCAGGCAGCTGATCAGGAAGACATTGAGAAAACGGGCCTGGTCCAGATCCATGCCCAAGGGCAGCAGCGGGTTGATATCGGTGTTGCGTACCTCGACATACTCAACCCCGCGCTTGATCAGGGCGTGCACGGGCTTTTCCCCTGACTGCGTCACCCGTTTGGGGCGGATGTCGCTGTAGTATTCATTTTCGATCTGTAGCACGTTGGTGTTGAGCTGACGGTATTCGCCATCGACTTTGACGCCAATGCTTTCATAGGCCGGGTGCGAGGTATGAATCGCCTGCTGCAGCGAGTCGGCATAGCTGTCCAGATGGTTGAAGCAGATCTGCAGCGATGCCTGAGCCTTGTTGGAATAGCCCAGATCGCTCATGCGCAGGGAGGTGGCCCAGGGCAGGTAGAGCGTATTCGCATTCAATGTTTCCAGCTGGTGAGATCGCCCAGCCATGAAAGAGGCAGACAGCGCCGGGGAAGCCCCGAACAGATACAGCAACAGCCAGCTGTAGCGACGGAAGTTGCGGATCAGGCGGAAGTAGCTGGCGGATCGGAATTCCTGCAGGCTGTCATGGTTTTCGCACATCGCCTGCCACTGTGGCCAGAAAGCTTCCGGCAGGGAGAAGTTGTAGTGAATGCCTGCGATGGTCTGCATCATCTTGCCGTAGCGGTATTTCAGCCCCTGACGGTATACATGCTTGAGCTGGCCCACGTTGGAGCTGCCATAGTCGGCGATGGGGATTGCATCCTCTCCGGCAATTTCACATGGCATACTGGCACACCAGAGCTGTTCATCACCGAGCTGCTGCCAGCTGAAGGCGTGCAGATCGGAAAGAAATGCCAGCGCCGCCTCCGGACTTTCGTGTACCGGGGTGATGAACTCCAGCAGCGCTTCAGAGTAGTCGGTCGTGATGTACTTGTGAGTCAGAGCCGAGCCCAGCCCTTGAGGGTGGGGCGTCTGCGCGATCTGGCCGTCCGGGCGCACTCTCAGGCCCTCTTTCTCGATGCCCTGCAGGGTCCGAGTAAGGAGGTTGGCACAGCCCCGGCGGGCCAGAAGATCAAGTTGGTGTTCCAGAGTTGCCAGCACCGTCATCATTCCTGTCACTTGCGTTGAAGGGGCGCATTATACGTCCTGCCCCGGTTTAAATGCATCCGCTTGCTGTCAACGGTCCGGTTTGAGACCGGCTGCTCGCAGCTTGTCTGCCAGTGTTCCGCTTGCGGTGGGTGCCGACGCCGGACGTGATAACGGGGCGGGCTGCCCGGTCGCGCCGGTTGGCTGCCTGCCGGAGCCCGACTTCATGCTCAGCGCAATCCGCTTGCGTTTTTCGTCTACTTCCAGCACTCGGACCTGTACGATCTGGCCGCTGCTGACCACCGTATGCGGATCACTGATAAAGCGGTCGGCCAGCTGGGAGATGTGGACCAGTCCGTCCTGATGCACCCCGATATCGACAAAGGCACCGAAATGGGTCACGTTGGTGACGACCCCTTCCAGCTCCATGTCAGGCTGCAGATCTTTCAGGGTTTCGACGCCGGCGGCATACTGTACCGAGCGAAACTCCGGGCGTGGGTCACGGCCGGGCTTTTCCAGTTCGGCGATTACATCGCGAAGGGTATAGGTGCCATAGCCCTGCGCTTCCAGCCGGGCTCTGTCGACCTGCTGCAGCGCCTCCGGCTGCTGCAGCAGAGCCTTCAGCGGTAACTTGCAGCTGCTGGCAATCGCTTCGGCAAGGGGGTAGCTCTCCGGGTGGACCGCCGAGTTGTCCAGCGGCTCTTCGCCATCACGAATGCGCAGAAAGCCGGCACACTGCTCGAACGCCTTTGGCCCCAGACGCGGCACCTTCAGCAGCTGGCGCCGGTTGCGCAAGGCACCATTGGCATCGCGCCAGGCGATGATGTTCTCGGCCGTGGTGCGGTTGAGGCCGGCTACATGGCTCAACAGGGCTGCCGAGGCGGTGTTCACGTCCACACCGACGTGGTTGACGCAATGTTCAATCACGCCGGTCAGCGCGTCACCAAGGCGGTTCTGATCGACATCATGCTGGTACTGGCCCACGCCGATCGATTTGGGATCGATCTTGACCAGCTCTGCCAGTGGGTCCTGCAGCCTGCGCGCGATGGATACGGCACCGCGGATGGTGACATCCAGATCGGGGAATTCAGCCGCCCCCTGTTCGGATGCCGAGTAGATGGAGGCGCCGGCCTCGTTGACCAGTACGGCCTGTATATTCTGTTGTGGCAGAGCCTTGCACACCGCCTGTGCCAGCTGTTCGGTCTCACGCGAGGCGGTGCCGTTACCCACGGCGATCAGTTCGATCCGGTGCCTTTTCGCCAGAGTGGTCAGGGTGTGGAGGGCTTTGTCCCACTGCTGTTGCGGTACATGCGGGTAGATGGTTGCGTAGTCGACCAGCTTGCCGGTGGCGTCGATAACGGCCACCTTGACGCCGGTACGCAGGCCCGGGTCCAGCCCAAGAGTGGCACGTGCCCCGGCCGGAGCGGCCAGCAGCAGATCCTGCAGGTTGCGGGCAAAGACCTCAATGGCGGCCAGATCAGCCTGTTCGCGCAGGCGCCTGATCAGTTCGGTCTCCAGCGAGGGACGCAGTTTTTTCTGCCACGCCTGCTGCAGTGTTTGTTGCATCCAGCTGTCGAGCTGGGCGGGGCGCAGGCGCTGGCGTTTGGCCATCTGCTCTTCCGGCCAGCCATCGAGCGCTTCCGGCAGTTGCAGGCTGGCCTTGAGTACGCCTTCGGCTACCCCGCGCAACGCAGCCAGTGCACGGTGCGAGGGAACCCGTGCGATCGGCTCGGCGTAGTCGAAGTAATCTCGGAACTTGCTGTCCGGGTCCGCCTTGCCACGGGCGGCACGTACCTGAAACTCGCCCTGCTGCCACAATCGCTGGCGCAGTTCGCCGATCAGCTCGGCATCTTCGCTCAGGGTCTCCAGCAGAATCTGGCGTACACCCTCGGCCACGGCATCGGTATCGGTGAATCCGGCTTCAGGGTTGAGAAACTGCGTCAGCCTGGCGGTGGGCAATCGCCCCTGCTGCAGGGCTTCCAGCGCCAGCGGCTCCAGTCCGGCCTCACGTGCTTCCTGAGCCTTGTTGCGCCGTTTGGGGCGGTAGGGCAGGTAGAGATCCTCAAGGCGGGCGCGGCTGTCGGCTGTCAGCAGGGCCTGCTCCAGTTCCGGCGTCAGCTGCTGCTGTTCACGCAGGCGGCCAAGAATCGCTTCGCGTCGGCTTTCCAGCTCACGCAACTGGCCCAGACGTTCGTGCAGCTGGCGCAACTGGGTATCATCCAGTGCTCCGGTCTGCTCCTTGCGGTAACGGGCGATGAAGGGAATGGTGGCGCCTTCATTCAGCAGGGCCAGCGTAGCCGCTACCTGAGCTGGGCGGATGCTCAGCTCGGTAGCCAGTTGTTGTTCGATTGTCATGGGCGCTCGTGTTCAGGCTCAGGGGAGCTGCAGAATCTGCAGCGAGTTGGTGCCGCCATGCTCGCCGAGACGAGCGCCGCGGGTCAAGATGATGCGGTCGCCGCTGCCAAGCAGTTCTCGAGCCTGAAGGCCGGCCAGAATTTCGTCGTTGAGGCGCTCTTCGCTGACGGCGGTGGCATCGAAAAACATTGGCATCACGCCACGGTAAAGCGCCATGCGGCGCAGCGTGCGGTCATTGCGGGTAAGGGCAAAAATCGGGATGCCGGAGCGAATGCGCGACATCCACAGCGGGGTCGAGCCGGACTCGGTCAGGCAGATGATTGCCTTGATGTTCTCCACGCCGTTGGCGGTGTACATGGCAGCACGGGCGATCGCTTCGTCGGTGCGGGTACACAGGTGATCCGGTGCCACAGGGGCTGGACGCGACAGCTGATGCTTCTCGGCACCCTGGCAGATACGGGTCATCGCCTGCACCACCTCCACCGGATAATTGCCGGCGGCGGTTTCCGCCGAGAGCATGACCGCATCGGTACCGTCGAGAATGGCGTTGGCCACATCGAACACCTCGGCACGGGTCGGCATCGGGTTGAGAATCATGGTTTCCATCATCTGAGTGGCGGTGATCACCACGCGATTGAGCTGGCGTGCACGCTTGATGATATGTTTCTGCACACCGATCAGTTCGGCATCACCGATCTCGACGCCCAGGTCGCCCCGCGCCACCATGACGCCATCGCAGGCGTTGATGATCTCGTCCAGTGCCTCTGGTGTGGCGACGGTTTCGGCGCGCTCTACCTTGGCGATAATTTCGGCGCGGCTGCCGGCGGCTTCCAGCAGCTCACGCGCGACGTTAAGATCCTCGGCGGTACGCGGGAAGGAAACGGCGACATAATCCATCTCCAGCTCGGCGGCTACCTTGATGTCGTGCCGGTCCTTGTCGGTCAGCGCAGCGGCACTCAGGCCACCGCCCTGCCGGTTGATACCCTTGTTGTTGGACAGGGGGCCGCCGACCGTCACTTCGGTTTCAATGCGACTGCCATTGATCTCCAAAACCTTTAACTGTACGCGACCGTCGTCCAGCAACAGGACATCACCCGCGCTGCAGTCCTGCGGCAGTGCCTTGTAGTCCACGCTGACGGCATTCTGATCACCGGCGGTTTCATCCATACCGGCATCCAGCGTAAAGCGGTCGCCGATCGCCAGCTGGATAGGCCCTTCCTTGAAGCGGGAGATACGAATCTTCGGGCCCTGCAGATCGCCCAGCAGCGCCACGGACTCACCGGTGCGGCGGCTGGCCGCACGCACGGCATCCACCCTGCGGCGGTGATCGGCTGCGCTGCCATGCGAGAAGTTAAGACGTACCGTGTTTACGCCGGCACGGATCAGTTCATCAATCACGCCGGCTTTGTCAGTAGCAGGGCCCAGAGTGGCAACAATTTTGGTACGCTTAAGCATCTGTTTGGATCTCATGGTCGAGGATGGGACGGGAGCTGCGACTAAAGTATGATTCTGCATCTGTTTTTTCAAGCACTGCCGGGCAATCAGCCGGGGCCGGCCCGCCCCTTTGGGTGGGCTCTGTGAGTACAGCCGGTAGCCGCAGCCGTCGGCCCCTGTCGCTGTTGCTGGGGCTGCTGGTGCTGGTACTGGTGTTGCTGCAAACCGCCCAGTTGAGTCAGCGACAGGCGCTGGAAGCGCTGCAGGGCCGGGCCGAGTCGGATCTGAACCGCTATGCCCTGAGTGTGCAGCAGAAGCTGGATCGGTACAAGGATCTGCCACGGCTGCTGGCAACCCATTCCAACTTCATGGAAGCCCTGGCCCAACCGGAAAATCCGATTGTCATTCAGCACACGAACCTCTATCTGGAGCAGGTAACGCGCATTCTGGGTGCTTCGGACAGCTACCTGATGGATGCACAAGGTGTCACCCAGGCCGCCAGCAACTGGAACCGGGAGAACAGTTTTGTCGGGCTGAACTTCGGCTTTCGACCCTACTTTCGTGACGCCATGGCAGGCAAGGCCGGGCGCTATTTTGCGCTGGGGACGACCTCTCGCCAGCGTGGCTATTATTTCTCCTGGCCGGTCAGGATCGGCGAGCGGATCGCGGGAGTAATTGTGGTCAAGATTGACCTGAACGAGGTGGAGCAGGACTGGAACGATCCGGTCATCGATATTGCCGTGACGGATGAAGATGGCGTTATTGTCATCACGACTCGGCCGGAGTGGAAGTTCCATGCACTGGGTGGTCTGTCGTCACAGGATCTACAGCGTATTCAACAGAGCCAGCGCTATTTGGGACAGCCACTGGAGCCGCTGGAGCTGATTCGCCACCAGGCGCTGGAGGGGAGCCGGGCTGAACGGGTGACCCTGCGACGGACAGGTGATCAGGCATCCCACCCGGTTGCTCAGCGCAGTGAGGATTTCCTGCTGCTGAGCAAGCCGGTGCCGGATACGGGATTGAATGTGGCGGTTTTTGCACGCACCACCCCCGTGGATCGGGCCGTGCTGCAGGCGGTTGTGTTGGCCGGTTTCGTCTGTATTGCGTTGTTGTTGCTGGTGCTGTTTATTCAGGCTCGCTGGCGCATTGTGCGGCAGCGACGTGAATTTGAGGTGCGTGAACTGCAGGCCCTGCAGGCTGCACGGGATGCGCTGGAAACCCGCGTTGAAGAGCGAACAGCCGATTTGACCCGGACCAATGCTCGGCTGCTCGAAGAGATGGAGCAGCATCAAAGTACCCAGAACGAGCTGGTACAGACAGCCAAGCTGGCGGTGCTGGGACAGCTTGCGGCCGGGATCAATCATGAGCTGAACCAGCCGCTGACGGCGATCCGCAACTATGCCGACAATGCTCAGGCGTTCCTGCGACTGGAACGGTTTGATCGGGTGGGAGACAACCTGAAAGAGATAGCCGGGCTGACCGATCGCATGGCACGGATCATTCACCCGCTGAAGGAGTTCTCTCGCAAGAGCAGCGGCCGCCCGGTGCCGGTGTCGTTGCAGGCGGTCAAGGATGGCGCCATGTCGATCCTGTATGGGCGACTGAGTCAGCAGGGCGTTGAAATTGTCTGGCCCGCAGGTCTGTCTCGGGTCCATGTGCTGGGTGATATGCTCAGGCTGGAGCAGGTGCTGGTCAATCTGCTTGCCAACGCCATGCAGGCCATGGAGTCGTGCGCACACAAGCGGATCGAGGTTGGCCTGGAACAGCAGGGTGAGCGGGTAAGGCTGTCACTGCACGATACCGGTCCCGGCATCGGGGCGGATGATCCACAACAGGTATTTGAGCCTTTCTATACCACCAAACAGAGTGGTCAGGGACTGGGGTTGGGGCTGTCGATCTCCCACAGGATTATTGAAAATCTGGGCGGGCACCTGAGTGCGGCCAATCATCCAGAAGGTGGTGCCGTGTTCACCCTTGAACTGCTGCTGGCCCAGCCCGCCGAGGCTGGTACGGATGGAGAGTTACAATGAGCAAGCCTGATCTGTTACCGGTTCTTTTGATCGATGATGAGCATCATATTCGCGTGGCCGCCGGACAGACACTTGAGCTGGCCGGGTATGAAGTGACAACGCTGGAGCGAGCCGAACCGGCTCTGGAGCGCATCAGTGAGGACTGGCCAGGGGTGGTGGTCACCGACATTAATCTGTCGGGAATCGATGGGCTGGAGCTGATGCGCCGTATACACCAGGTCGACGCAGACCTGCCGGTCATTTTGATTACCGGGCATGGTGATATCTCCATGGCGGTCAGCGCGATGCGCGAAGGAGCCTACGACTTTATTGAAAAGCCCTTTGCCGCCGAACTGCTGCTGGATGTGGTGCGCCGTGCACTGGACAAGCGCAACCTGACGCTGGAGATTCGCCAGTTGCGGGATGAGCTTGAAGCGCAGAATGTGCCTGGCCCACGCATTATCGGCAATACCCCCATCCTGCGTGCGCTGCGA
Source organism: Marinobacterium sp. MBR-109 (assembly GCF_040547565.1). Lineage (NCBI taxonomy): Bacteria > Pseudomonadati > Pseudomonadota > Gammaproteobacteria > Oceanospirillales > Oceanospirillaceae > Marinobacterium > Marinobacterium sp. MBR-109. Next base: position 161,666 of record NZ_JBEPPZ010000008.1, on the reverse strand, counting down.
CGCACCAGTCGGTCTGTGGCGGCGATGCCGGCAGACATTCTGATCCATGCCGAAACCGGCTGCGGCAAGGACCTGCTGGCGCGCTACCTGCATGAACATGGGCCGCGGCGTGAGCACAACTTCGTCGCCATCAACTGTGGAGCCGTGCCGGAAAACCTGATTGAAAGCGAGCTGTTCGGCCATGAAGCAGGGGCGTTTACCGATGCCAAGACGCGCCGTATCGGCAAGTTTGAACATGCCAGTGGCGGTACCCTGTTTCTGGATGAGATTGAAAGCATGCCAATGGCGCTGCAGATCAAGCTGCTGCGTGTGCTGGAAGAGCGTGCCATCGAACGGCTGGGGTCCAACACATTGATTCCGCTGGACCTGCGCGTGATTGCCGCCACCAAGTTGGAGCTCAGGCAGGAAGTGGCGGCCGGCCGCTTCCGTGAGGATCTGTACTACCGTCTCAACGTGGTCAAGCTGGATATTCCGCCCTTGCGCGAGCGGCGCGAAGATATTCCGCTGCTTTTCCAGCACTTCGCTCTGGTGGCGTCTTCCCAGTACGGGCGCGAAATGCCCTCGCTGTCAGCCGAGCGCATGCACAGCCTGATGCTGCATGATTGGCCCGGCAATGTGCGGGAGCTGCGCAACCTGGCCGAACGTTATGTTCTGCTGGGAGAAGGCTGCACCTTCGATTTCGATAATCGTCCGATCAGTGACCCTGATTCGGTCGGGGAAATGAGCCTGCCGCAACAGGTGGAACGCTTTGAAAAAATGTTGATCCATACCGAGCTGGGACGGCATGGTGGGTCGATCAAGGACACTCAGGAAAGCCTGGGGCTGCCGCGCAAGACACTGTACGACAAGATGAAAAAGTACGGCCTCGACAAGAGTGACTACAAGCAGTAATCACTCGATGCCGGAGTCGGCTGCCAGCCAAGCCTTAATGGATTCGGCCGGCAACCAGACCGGGGTCTAGAGCTTGAAGCGGCTGAGCATCTGTTCCAGCTGCTTTGACAGCTGCTCCAGCTCATCCGAAACACGGTTCAGGTGTTCGGAGCGCTCGGCGGTATCTTCGGCACTGTTGCTGATCTCGCTGATGCTGCGTTCCACACTGCTGGCCATTTCACTCTGCTCGCGTACGGCACTGGCGACCTGATGGTTAAGGTCATTGATCACGCGGACCTCTTCAGTGATGTTGGTCAGCGCCGAGTTGGTCTTCTGCACCTGCTCGACCCCGTCACCGGCCGCTGCCAGTGCCTGCTGCATCACGGTCACCGCTTCCTGGGCATCGTTCTGCAGTTCGGCAATGATGTGATTGATCTCTTCGGTGGAGTTGTGGGTCCGGCTGGCCAGGGTCCTCACCTCATCCGCTACCACCGCAAAGCCACGGCCCTGCTCGCCGGCCCGTGCCGCTTCGATCGCTGCATTCAGAGCCAGCAGGTTGGTCTGTTCGGCGATTTTCTGAATCACCTCGAGCACCGTGCCCACATTCTGGCTCTGGCTGTCCAGCTTCTGGATCACCTGAGTGGCGCGGTCGATATCCTGCTGCAATCGAGTGATGGCGGTAATGGCCTGCTGGGTCACGCGAGTGCCGTCACTGCTTTCCTGTAGTGCCATATCGGATGCGGATACCGTGTTCTCGGCACTGGCCGCGACACTGCGCGTGGCAGCTTCCATCTGTTCCATGGCCGAGGCGACGGAGCTGGTTTGCATCTGCTGATGATGCACGGCCGAGGCTGATTCGGTGGCGACTTTGCTGATACGGCTGCCTGAATCGGCCAGTCGAGCGACGGTTTGGCGAACCTGCTGCATGCTGTCGTGAATGTTTTCCAGCATTGAGTTGAATGCAGCCGACATCTGGCCGATCTCGTCGCTGGAACTGACCGGTGTACGCTGGTTCAGGTCGTTGTCGCGCTCGATGGCGTGGATGGTATCGGCCAGTCGATTCACCGGCGTTACCACCATGCGGCGCAGCAACAGGCTGATCAGAATAATGCCGGCGACAAACAGTGCCAGCTCGATCAGGGCAACACTGATCAGGTTGCTGTTGATCTGCTTGTCCAACGCTTCATAGGAATAGGTAACTCGAACGGCACCGACCACTTCACCTTCTTCCACCTGATGACAAAGCAGGCAGTTGGTGCCCTTGTAATCGGACAGGGCGCGCATTGGCGTGACGACGGTAAGGCGGTGCCCCTGCTGATCGTTAAGTTCTTCAATCACCTGCTCGCCGCGCATGGCTCGTTGATCATACTCATCAACCGGCATCGAATCTGGAGTACCGGGGCCGTAAACGTCTGTGATCTGCTGACCACGAATAATGCGGGCTTCAGTGATGGCTGGGTTGGACAGAATTTTTTGCTGTAGCGTGCCACGGTTGGCCATGGCGCCACTGAGCATCAGCATGTTGATGCTGTCGAAATAGGAATCGGCCGAGTCAAGGGTCGAACGGGTAACAACGTTGTCAACCAGTGACGTTTCACTGCGATATATGGTGGTCAGGGAACTGATGAGAATAATCAGAAATACAGCAATCAGCGAGAGATTAACCTTGTTTTGTATCGACAAACCTTTTTTCACTGTATCCCGTCCCGATCTTAGGTTGGAGGTTGTTATGTGACAGGGGGCAGACACTAATTGTGTATTCACATTACCAGATCCTAAGCGAAAAAACGCTGATCTGCTACAGATCCGGATCAACTTCAGGCCTGTTAACACAACTGCTTATGAGCGTTGAGCCCTGAAACGAAAAAAGGCGCCCTGAACAGGACGCCCTTGAGTATCATAACAGAGGTCTAGCTCGCCAAAGCGGTACGACGTATCGCCAGCTGCCAGAACAGCACCAGTACACTCAGGCCAACGCCGATCGCGTCGGTGAGCAGGCCACCGGCGATCATCGCCAGGGCTGCTGTCAGCAGCATGCCTCGCTGGATACTGTTGACACTGCCATTCAGGAACCAGCCCTGAATCGCGGCGGCCAGCAGATAGATGCCCACCGAAGCGGTAATGAATACCCGCAGGACTTCGCCCCAGCTGCCCTGCATCAGCAGTGCCGGGCTGTAGAAGAACATGAACGGAACGATGAAGGCTGCCAGACCGAACTTGAATGAAGTGACGGCTGTTTTCAGCGGATCGGTACCCGAAATCGCGGCCGCTGCGTAGCCTGCCAGTGCCACGGGAGGGGTAATGGCTGACAGCACCGCGTAATAGAACACAAAGAAGTGTGCCACCAGTGGTGGAATACCGATCTGCTGCAGGCCCGGTGCCACCACCGAAGCGGCAACGGCATAGGCAGCGGTTGTCGGCATGCCCATGCCCAGCAGAATGCTGATGCACATGGCGAAGAACAGCGCCAGCATATGGCTCGCATCCGCAATGCCCAGCAGCATGGAGGCGAAGCGGGCACCCACTCCGGTCAGGCTGATAACGCCGACAATGATACCGGCGCAGGCACAGACCGCGATCAATGGAATGGCCATGCGCGCACCCAGCGACAGGGCTTCCAGCAGTGCCCTGATGCCCATGCGGTAGGGGGTCAGCCAGGAGACAACGGCTGCACTGACCATCGCCAGTGTACCGGCCCGGATAACCGAGTAACCCATGAACAGCGTAGACACCAGAATAATGATCGGCAGGAACAGGTACACCTGTTTGATCATCTCTTTGAACACCGGCAGCTGGTCTTTCGACAGGCCGGACATCCCCTCCCGACGGGCTTCCAGATCAACCATGAAATAGATCGACAGGAAATACAGTGCGGCCGGAATCAGGGCGGCAATGGCGATATCGGTATAGGCAATACCGGTCACCTCAGCCATGATGAAGGCACCGGCACCCATGATGGGGGGGACGATCTGGCCACCGGTGGAGGCGGCGGCTTCGATACCGCCGGCACTGCGCGGGTGGTAACCGACCTTTTTCATCAGCGGGATGGTCAAACTGCCGGTGGCCACCACGTTGCCCGCAGAGGTACCGTTGATCATGCCCATCAGGCCGGATGCAAATACGGCAACCTTGGCTGGACCGCCACGAGCGCGACCGGCCGCGGCAAAGGCGAAATTGACGAAGTAGTCACCCACGCGTGATGCCTGCAAAAAGGCGGCGAAGGTGATGAACAGAATGATGTAGGTGGATGATACCGCAGTGGTTGGGCCGAGAATGCCGTTATCGGTGTAGATGTAGGTGAAGAATCGCTGCATGGAGTAGCCGCGGTGCTCCAGAATACCCGGCAGCCAGGGGCCGGCAAAGGCGTAGGCCAGAAATACCGCCGTGATGATGATCAGTGCCAGACCGGCGACACGCCGCGTCAGCTCCATGATCAGGACGACACCGGCAAGAGCCACCAGGAACTCGGTCTGGCCCGCCATCGGTGTGCCTGCGGCCATACGCCAGCGTCCCAGTACAAACAACAGATAGGCCGCAACAACAATGGCAGACAGCATCAGTACCCGGTCAGCCCAGAAAATCTGCCGGTTATGGCCGGTGCGCCAGATCCAGCTGCTGATGACGGCGGCACCTGTGCCGAGTGCCAGCGCCCATGCCACCTGCGGCAGCAGCCAGTTGGGCGGCAATTCACCCAGCACCATACGACTGAACCACGCATAGGCGATGCCTGCGGCGGCCAGAACGATGGCCAGACTGGTTGGCACGCGTGCGGCCCAGTGCAGGGGTGACAAGGGGGCCGGCTGTGTCTGCCGGTCGAGGGTAAAGGCTGCGATCAGTGCAAACCCCACCACCAGGCCGCCAGCGACATGGATGATGCGGAATGCCCAGGTTTCGATGGGGGATACGTTCAATGCGTAGAGGTGCAGCAGTGTGTAGCACACACAGGTGAAGAAAATGATCTTGCCAACTGCGCCACTCAGATCCCGCTCGTTATGACCAAGCGGAACATCGGCTACGCCTTCTGCGCCGATTTTGTCTGCTGCGGCATCGGCGGATGCCGGAGTTTTGTCTGTCATGTTATATGGACCTGCATTAAGCCATGTTGAGCGCTGCCGGCCAGTGGTCCGGCAGCGCGGGCAAACGTCCCTATTGAGCGGATCAGTCCTTCATGTTTGCCGGGATTTCATAGCCGTTCTCTTCGAACCAGCGGACTGCACCGGTGTGCCAGGGCACGATGGTGTTGTACTTGTAGTTCTCCGGCAGGGTTTCCTTGGCCGCACCATGGATCTGCAGCATGCGGTCGTTGTTTTCCATCACGGTCTTGGTTACGCCGTATACCAGCGACTCCGGCATGTCCTTATGGGTGATGGCAAAGTTCCACAGTGACAGCGCGGATACATCTTCATCCAGTGAAGAGTAAACAGAGGCAGGAATGGTACCGGCACTCAGCTCAGGGTAATCGGCTGCGATCTTTTCGATGTTCTTCGGCGAGTAGGAGAAGATGTTTACATCGGCCTGGGCTTCCAGCTGGTTGAAGGCCGAGATCGGCACGCCGGCCGCGAAGGCAAAGGCGTCAATCAGACCATCCTGCAGCTGGCCTGCCTGATCGGCAGCACCCCCGTTGCGGGTTTTGACGCTCAGGCCCAGCTTCTTGAACAGCTCCGGGTGGTACATGTCGGCAGTACCACCAGCAGGGCCGACGCCGACGGTCTTGCCATCCAGATCATCCACTGAGTCGATGCCGGAGCTCTTGAGGGCGATGATCTGGAGAGTGGTCTGATACATCGGGAATACGGCGCGGACATCTTCGTGGGACATGCCCGGTGCCAGAGCGCTCTTGCCCTGCAGGGCAGCGACCAGCGGCCCGGTGGTCACCATACCGAAGGCGTGCTCGCCCATCTGTACCAGGGTCGCGTTCTGAACCGGGCCGCCGGTCACTTCTGCACCGGCCGAGATACCCAGGGCTTCACCGACCATGTTGGCCCAGCCGGCGCCATAGATGTAGTAAGTGCCACCCTGGCTGGCGGTGCCCACCGTAATACTGCTGGGCCAATCGCTGCGATCTTCGGCGAATGCTGCGGTGGTCGCCATGACAGCACCAATGCAGCCGGCAATCAGTGATTTCTTGGACAGAATATTCATTATTGTATTTCTCCTGTTGTATTGCTTGTTGTCTTGCGGGTGTACTCCGGTGACCTGATCAGGCTCAGGACCTGACGGTCAAAACGGGAATGGGGGAGTGGCGTACCACGCGCTCGGCTGTAGAGCCGACCAGTATTTTTTCGATACCGGTCTTGCCGTGGGTACCCAGAATGATCATGTCGGCACCCAGCTGTTTGGCGGCCTCGATGATGTCGGTGTAACCACTGCCGAACACCACCGCATGGGTCAGCTGAATGCCCTGAGATTCGGCATTGGCAAAGTGCCGCTGGCAGAAGGCTTCCATATCCGTGTTGGCCACCTGGGTGACCTCGTGGATAAAGGTGTCGATCACGTCAGCAGGAATGCGCTTGCGGCGCTGGTCGGACAGCTCCGTGATCACATGCAGCAGGTGGAGTCGTGCTCCGGTCAGTGTGGCGAGGGTGCGGGCATGTTCTACGGCCTTTTCCGCCCCTTCCGAGAAGTCGGTCGCGAACAGCAATGTGTTGTAGGTCGCCATGGATGTACCTTTACTTGTTGTTGTATCCGGCGGTGGCTGATGCCAGCCCGCGCCGTGTAACAGCTGTAAAGCAGGCTCCGTGCCAACTTGCGGCAAACAACCTTTTCCGGGGGGGTGGGAGAGGGGCAGGTGATCTGGTAAACCGTCAGATGGGCGGAGAGCCACCCGTTGTCATCGGTGAAATGGGTGGAAAACCGCCCGTTCGTTGCTGTTTTCTGTCACCGGGTGGTTCAGGCTATAATGCCCCTCCTTTTGAATCCGACAGAGAGACAAAATGCTCGGAGTAATCGCAGCACTCTGGGGCTTTGCCGGCATCTGCCTTCTGCTGGGCAGTGCCGTCTGGCGCCTTGGCAGCATGGCGCTGGATGTGCCGCTGGACAGCTTTGACTGGTATCACTGGGTGGCGCTGGTACTGTGCCTGGGCTTCATGGGATTTGCAGAGGGCTACCGTGGCTTTCAGCAGAACTTTTCACCCCGCACGGCCGCGCGAATCCGCTACCTGAAAGGCCATGTTACGCCGCTGCGACTGCTGCTGGCACCGCTGTTCTGCATGGGATTTTTTCATGCCCTGCGGCGTCGGCAGATTATCACCATCTGCCTCAGCGGTGGCATTGTGCTGTTGATACTGCTGGTGCGACTGCTGGAACAGCCCTGGCGCGGGATTGTGGATGCGGGTGTGGTGTTGGGGCTGAGCTGGGGACTGGTATCGCTGGCGCTGTTTACCCTGCAGGCATTGACGCGTGAGGTATATGATGTCTCGCCGGAGACACCGGATCGGCCGGTGGGACCGAGTCCGGTGGTGCGAACGGGCTCAGCCCAGAAATAGCTGATAGGCGGGGTTGTCGGACTCGTCATACCAGGTGTAACCGATCTCTTCGAGAAAACGGGTCACCTGGGTGCGCTCGGCCAGAGGAACCTGCATGCCAACCAGTACCCGCCCATAGGCGGCGCCATGGTTGCGGTAATGGAACATGGAGATGTTCCAGCGTCCGCCCAGCTTGCTGAGAAATTTCATCAGGGCGCCGGGCCGTTCGGGAAACTCAAACCGAAACACCGCTTCGTTGTCCACACTGGCCGGCGCGTGGCCGCCCACCATGTAGCGCACATGCAGCTTGGCGGTCTCGTCGTCGGTGAGATCGACCACCTCATCCAGATGCTCGCGCAGCTCTGCCAGCAGTTCTTCGCGACCGTCATTGTTGGGCCGTATCTGAACGCCGGCAAAGACGATCGCCTGATCATCATCGCTGTAGCGGTAGTTGAATTCCGTGATGTTGCGCTTGCCCAGCACCGTACAGAACTTCTTGAAGCTGCCGGGACGCTCCGGGATTTTGGCGGCAATGATCGCTTCACGCTTTTCGCCCAGCTCCGAGCGCTCGGCGATATGACGCAGGCGGTCAAAATTTACATTGGCGCCAGAATCGATGGCGATCAGGGTCTGGCCACTGACGCCCTCACGGGCAACATATTTCTTCAGCCCGGCCACGCCCAGCGCGCCTGCCGGCTCACAGACCGAGCGGGTGTCATCGAAAATATCCTTGATGGCGGCACAGATCTCGTCGATCGAGACGGTGATCACTTCGTCCACATGGTCCTTGCAGATTTCCCAGGTGTGCTCGCCGATCTGGGCAACGGCCACGCCATCGGCAAAAATGCCAACTTGATCGAGGATCGCACGTTCGCCTTTCTCCTTTGCCAGTGCAAGGCAGGCGGATTCGACCGATTCAACTCCGATTACGCGTGTTTCCGGGCGCAGGTACTTGACGTAGGCGGCAACGCCGGCGATCAGTCCACCACCGCCTACCGGTACGAAGATCGCATCGATATGACCACTTTCCTGACGCAGAATCTCCATGGCAATGGTGCCCTGGCCCGCAATCACCTCAGGGTCGTCATAGGGGTGAACATAGACCAGCCCCTTTTCAGCCATCAGTTTTTCCGAGTGGCGGCGAGCATCGTCAAAGGCATCCCCGATCAGAACCGCTTTGCCACCAAGGCGGCGCACGTTGTTCACCTTTACATCCGGTGTGGTGCGCGGCATCACGATGGTTGCCTTGACCCCGAGCAAACGGGCCGCCATGGCAACCCCCTGTGCGTGGTTGCCGGCAGAGGCGGTAATCACGCCGCGCGCTTTCTCCTCGTCGGTGAGCTGCACCATCTTGTTGTAGGCGCCGCGCAGTTTGAAGGAGTAGACTGGTTGCTCGTCTTCACGCTTGAGCAACACTCGGTTGCCAAGACGTTCGGACAGGCCGCGCGCGTCATCCAGAGGGGTTTCGACGGCGGCATCATAGACGCGCGCTTCGAGAATTTTCTTGATATATCGGTGTGGCATAGGGACAGGTATCAGCATCGGTTCGGGTGGCCCGCAAGGGCGCAGAATCAGAGAATGGTATCGACTTGACCGTCCAGCGTCTACAAGGGCAACTCCGGGTTGCTATAATCTGAATTCAGTTTGAATCAGCGACGGGCACAAAGATGACACAGGAAAAGATGAAACTGGCGGTGGCGCAGGCAGCCGTTGACTACATTAAACCCCGCCTGCGGGATGACAGCATCGTTGGCGTCGGCACCGGTTCTACGGCCAACTGTTTCATCGACGCACTGGCGCAGGTGAAAGACCGCTTTGCGGCAGCCGTCGCCAGCTCTGAGGCTACCGCCGAGCGCCTGCGCGGGCACGGCATTGAAGTGCTGGATCTTAACTCGGTCAGCCAGATGGAGTTCTACGTTGACGGTGCTGACGAATTCGATCCCTACATGAATCTGATCAAGGGCGGTGGTGGCGCGCTGACACGGGAGAAAATTGTTGCGGCGGTAGCAAAGGAGTTTGTCTGTATCGTGGATCAGTCCAAGCAGGTTGACCTGCTCGGGGCCTTCCCGCTGCCGGTGGAGGTGATTCCCATGGCGCGTTCGTATGTGGGGCGCCAGCTGGCGGCATTGGGCGGTCAGCCCGTGTACCGTGAAGGCTGTGTGACCGACAACGGTAATGTGATTCTTGATCTGCACGATCTGGAAATTCTGGACCCGAAAGCGCTGGAAGTGCAACTGAACAATATTGTCGGTGTAGTGACCAACGGCCTGTTTGCCTGTCGCGGAGCCGACCTGGTTCTGATGGGGACGCCGGACGGGGTCCAGACCCTCAAGCGGTGATATCAGCGTCTGGTCTTGTCTGCATCCTGTGGGCAGGGCCGGGGGGCGTCGCTCTCCTGCTCCAGAAAGGCCAGAATAGGGCAGTCTGCGGCTGATCCCTTTCCGTCACACAGGGCGGAAAGGCCTTCCAGCGCCGCCAGTATCTGCTGCAGATCACGCACCTTGCTGCGGATATCGACAATGCGCTGTTCGACCCGCTGTTTCACGGCAGCCGATTCCAGCTCGGGGTGTTGCTGTAGTTGCAACAGGTCCAGCGTTTCTTCAAGGGTAAAACCCAGTGCCTTGCAACGGCGGATGAAGGCGAGTCGTTGCAGGATGGCAGGGGGATAAACGCGATAGCCCGAAGGCAGGCGTTCGGGATGCGGGATCAGGCCCCGGCGCTCGTAGTACCTGAGGGTCTCGACGCTGAGGCCTGAACGGCGCGCCAGCTCACCGATCTTGAGCGAGCTCATGCGGCCAATCCGGTGCTTACCACTGAACCACCTTGGTCAACACGATGCTTACCGGCATGGTGACCCAGGCCAATGCAACCAGGTTGATCAGAATCCAGCCATAGCCGGCGCCGTCACGAAAATTTTCGTCATGATGAGCCATGTTTCACCCTTATCCAATAGAACTGTTTAATTAATGATCAGTATGGGGTTGGCGATTATAGCTCAAGGATTGGTTTTTTTATAGCCAAAGGTAATAAGCACTCATTTTGTATGGGTATTGCTGCGCTCGGCTAACCGGAGCGCAGCAATCGGTAGCATTGGTCCAGCCGCAATGGTCGTCGAATCAGCAGCCCGATCAGTACGAACAGCAGTGCTGCCAGTGGTGGCAGGCTGAGCCAGAGCAGCGGATGCAGGCGCGGGTCGATCTGCAGCAGATACAGGTGCAGGCTGGCCAGCACGGCTTCGGCACTGATGCTGGCCAGCACGCCACACACCAGCCCGATCAGCAGGAACTCCAGCAGATCAAGTCGACGTGCCTGCTCTGCCGTAACACCCAGTGTTTGCAGCAGGGCAGATTCAAAGCGGCGTTGCTCCAGTGCCTGCAGCAGCGTGACGCCCAGCAGCAGAAGGCCACAGCCCAGGCTCAGCGCCAGTATAAGGGCTGAGCTGTCGGCCAGCCGCTTCAGCCATTGCGACAGCTGTGACAACAGTTGGTCAATATCGATCAGCGTCAGCGAGGGAAACTGCTGCAACAGCTGCCGCGAGACCTGCTGCCGCTCAGACGGCAGATGGAAGCTGGTGATCCATGTTGAAGGCGCGCCCTCAAGCGCACCCGGACTGAAAATGATGTAGAAATTGGGACGGAAGGAGGTCCAGACCACCTCGCGAATATTACTGATGCGCCCCTCTACCGGCACCCCGCCAACATCGAAACCGAGGCGGTCACCGATCTCAAGCCCCAGCTCCTGTGCCATCTCCCGCTCGATGGAGATCAGGGGCTCGGTGTTGTCAGCCGTCCACCACTCACCCGCCTGCAGTGGATTGTGTTCAGGGCGTTCAGTGCTCCAGCTCAGATTCAATTCGCGTCGCAGGGTGTTGTGCGACTGCTGTTCCTCGTTGAGCTGGGGTTGAACCGGCGCGCCGTTCAATTCAGTGAAGCGGCCGCGAATCATCGGGTAAAGCTCGGTTTCCAGCGACTGTTCAGCCAAGAATTGGTCCAGCGCCTCCTTTTCCCAGGGCTGAATATTGATCACGAAATAGTTGGGCGTGTCGCTGGGGAACTGCGCCTGCCACTGCTGCAGCAGATCGGAGCGGCTGATCCAGATGACGCTGAGCAGAGTGAGCAGCATAACGACCACGGCGGCCTGCAGCCGGTGCCACTGACGCTGCTGGCGCAGACGCATCAACAACAGACGTCCCAAAAGCAGGCGTCGAGCGAGCGGTTTGGCGCTGGCGATCAGTGCCCATTGTGCCAGCCAGCCGAACAGTGCACCCCCAATCAGCAGAAACAGCAGCAGGCTGAGTGCCGCTGCCGGTGCCTGCAGGAACGTCAACAGGGTGATGATCAGCAGCAGGGCAGAACATCCCTGCAGCAGTATGGCGGTTCGATCCCGTGGGGGCGGGTCACCCCGCAAAAGGTGAGCAACCGGAATGCGCGCCAGTTGCAGAATGGGGGGCAGGCCGAGCAGTACCAGCAGTGCCAGCCCCAGTACCGGGCCGGTCAGCCAGCGCAGCCATCCGGCTGCGGGCAGTGATTGCGGCAGCAGGTCGGTCAGCCACTGATATACGGCGGCCTGTAACAGGTAGCCGGTAACAAAACCGAGAATGGCAGTTACGGCCCAGGCCATCAGCAGCTGATAAAGGTAGAGCCGAACCAGCTGACCCGGTTTCAGCCCCAGATTCAGCAGCAGGGCGCTGCGAGTATGCTGACCGAGCGCGAAGCGTCGCAGCGCCAGCACAATGGTCATGGCGGAAAGCAACAGGGCGATCAGGGCCGTGAGTTTGAGGTAACGCAGTGCAGTGCCCAGTGCATTGCCGGTCAGGGGCTGGTCGGCCTGCAGTGCATGCAGGCGCTCGTGGTCGGCAAGGGTCGGTCGCAGCTGTTGCTCAAGCTGGCGTATCCGTTCGCTGTTGCCGGCGATCAGCAGGCGGTAGTCGGCACGGCTGCCCTCTGCCAGTACGCCGCTTGCCTCGAGGTCGGCGTGGTTGACCAGAATATGAGGGCTGAAGCTGCGAAAGCCCGAGCCCCGATCCGGTGAGGCCAACAGCCGGTGTGTGAGCGTCAGTTTTGCATAGCCGAATTCAAGTGGGTCGCCCGGCTCAAGTCCCAGTTGGGTCATGACACGGGGCTCGGCCCAGGCCTCGCCAGGTCCGGGAATGGCGTCCTGCCCGGCAGGCTCAGTGACCAGTTCGCCACGCAGGGGGTAGGGTGACTTCAGTACGCGTACTGAAACCAGCATCAACTCGTCGCCCTGCCCCACCATGCTGGGAAACTGGATCACCTGTGTGTGGCGAGTGTCAGACAGGTCAATCTGCTCCAGCCGTTCGGGGGTAATCGGACGGCTGCTGCTCAGCACAAGATCGGCTCCCAGCAGGGCAGCGCTTTCGCGCAACAGGCCACGCTCAAGCCGGTCACCCAGTACCGCGAGCAGCGTTGTCAGTGCAATGGCAACCCAGGTGGCCAACAGTAGGGCACGCCATTCGGTGGTGCGCAGCTGGGTACGTAGCTGGCGCTGGGCCAGCCGGGGCAGCAGGCTCATTCGGTCACCTCTTCCAGTCGACCGGCGTGCAGGTGCAGGCGACGGCGGCAGCGCCGTGCCAGCTCAAGGTCATGCGTGATCAGGATCAACGTGGTCCCCTGGCTGGCGTTGAGAGTGAACAGCTGTTCGATGATCTGGTGCCCTGTCTCGTCATCCAGATTGCCGGTGGGCTCATCCGCAAACAGCACGCTGGGACGGGTCGCAAATGCACGCGCGATCGCCACGCGCTGTTGCTCACCGCCGGACAGTTGCGACGGATAATGATCCATGCGAGCGCCGAGCCCTACCTCTTGCAGCCAGTGGCGGGCCTGCTGTTCGGCATCTGCAGCACCCTGAATCTCCAGTGGCAGACGCACATTGTCGAGGGCGTCCAGTTCCGGCAGCAGATGAAAGGACTGGAATATAAAGCTCAGATGACGCAGTCTGATATCAGCTCGTGCGGGGTCGTCCAGCTGGTCCAGCGGCTGACCGGCGAACAGTACGTGGCCGGAAGTCGGGGTATCGAGGCCGGCCAGCAGGCTCAACAGGGTCGACTTTCCCGCCCCCGAACGACCGATGATAGCCAGGCTTTCACCGGCCTCCACACTCAGGCTGAGGCCGGTAAACAGCTCGACCTTTCCTGCTTGTGTATTGAAACTTTTTGCGACATCGTGAGCCTCAATAATCGGTTTACCACTGTCGAGGTGCTGCATGCGTTATTTTGTCTCTTGTCTGCTGTTGCTGTTTGTTTGGGTCACTCCACTGCAGGCGAAAACCCTGCTGGTGGTTGGGGACAGCCTGTCGGCAGCCTACGGCATGCCTCAGAGCGAAGGCTGGGTCAGCCTGCTGGAGCAGGAACTGAAACAGCGTGACAGTCACCGGCGGGTGATCAATGCCAGTATCAGTGGCGAAACCAGCAGCGGCGGGCTGAGTCGGCTGCCCCGGCTGCTGCAGGATTACCGTCCGGATCTGGTACTGCTGGAGCTGGGTGCCAATGATGGCCTGCGTGGTACGCCATTGCGCATACTGGAACAGAATCTGCGCCAGATGATAGAGCTCAGCCAGGCGGCGGATGCACGGGTGCTCCTTATCGGCATACGCCTGCCCCCTAACTATGGACCTCAATATACAGAAAGGTTCTATCAAATCTATCAGCAGTTGGCTGAAGAGTATGGCCTGCCTCTGGTGCCCTTCCTGCTGGAAAGTGTGGCACAGGACCCACGACTGATGCAGCGTGATGGCCTGCACCCCAACAGGGATGCACAGCCTATCCTGCTGCAGACGGTGTGGAAGCGGTTGGCGCCACTGCTGCAGCCAGAGGAATCCTGAGCCGTAGCCGGGTGCCGCCGCCCGGCTGACTGTCGATGATTAGTTCTCCTCCCAGTGCCTTGGCGCGAGCCTGCATGCCGAGTACGCCGAAACGCCCCTTGCGGCTGATGATGGCCGTGTCGAAACCACAGCCGTTGTCGCTGACGTCCAGCTCCAGCCGGTCGCTTGGCTCGTCGGCATCAGTGCGCTGCAGCCGGATCTGAGCCTCGGTACAGCCGGCATGACGCTGGATGTTGGTCAGTGCCTCCTGAATCATGCGGTAGAGATTGATGTTAAGCCGCTCTTCCATATCGTTGAGAGCGCCTTTGAGCGTCAACTCCAGCTGAACCCCCTGTCGCTCCAGGTGCTGGCTGCGAACCAACTCGCGTACAGCGTCTACCAGTCCCAGGTCATCCAGCAGGGTCGGGCGCAGTGCGCGCATCAGGTCATAGGTAACATCGTAAATATGACGTGCGATGGCGTCTATGCTTTCGGCGTGGTGGTTAACGCTGTCCCCACTGTCGGGGTGATCCTGCAGCAGCATGCGTGCATCGGTGCGGATCGCGGTCAGACACTGACCCAGTTCATCGTGCAGTTCCTGGGCAAGGTGGCGCCGTTCCCGTTCCTGAATATCCAGAATGCGGTGGGTAAGGCGCTGGTTCTCCTGCAGCTGCTGCTGTAGCTCTTCCGAATGGGTCTGCAGGTGTTGTTTGAGGCGCTGAATTTCAAGTTTTTCAAGGTGGCTGGTGGCGGCGGCCTGGCGCTGGCGCAGCCAGGCGTAGAACAGCAGGCTGCCACTGGTGTTGAGAACCAGGGTAATCAGTACCAGCCCCCAGCTGAAGTCGGACAGTCGCACTGGATATTCAAGCAGCAGATCGAGCTGCAGCCGGCTGTTGCCCACGGCCTGTTGTCGCGGCAGGTAAAACAGTACCGATTCAGAGGCGGTATTCTGCCACAGGGTCTGGGTGCCGCTCTGCGGCAGTGTCAGGCTAACACGGCTTCCCTGCGGCAGTATCTCTGTGTCGAGCAGGTCACGTCCGCGCAGAGCTGCCGACAACAGAAGGGACGGGTCTTGCGGCAGAGCCAGAAAGGCAGCAATCAGCGGTTCGCCCCGGCCCTGATTGAATACATCCGAATAGGCGACCTGTTGTCGGTTGTGAGCGGTGGTGATGGCGGCCTTGAGGGCGGGGATAAGGCTCAGGTCTGTGCCCAGGGGTGGCAGGTCTTCCTGTCCTGCCGGCAGCGCAAGGATAACGGGCTGATAGATGGCTACCCCTGAGGTTTCAGTATTGGCGGGAGTAATGGCACTGAGGCCGTGCAGCAGAAAGTCGGGGTGCTGCAATCGCATCTGGCGTTCAAGGGCCGAGATTTCATCTTCCGTGACCCGTTGTTGCAGATGGACACGGTGGATGGCTGGGGAGAGTGGCAGGACCTCTTCCAAAGCCTGTGACAGGCTGCTCAGATTGTGGCTGCCTCGGGCTGTCAGGGTGGCCATGTGGTGCAGCAGTTGCTCTGTTTTGTTCAGGCGCTGGTTCAGGCGCTGCTCGAGGCTTGTGAGCAGGGCGCCTTGGTGTCTGCTCAGACCGCTCAGGTCGAGCTGAACCAACAGGCCGAGCAGCATCAGCGTCAGCAGTATCCAGAGCAACAGGGCTGTAAGCTTGTGGGATCCGAGCATCAGTCAGGGGTCCTTTCCCGAACGAAAAACGCTGACAGTATAAACAGAAAAGGCGCCCGCAGGCGCCCTTTCGAAACAGCATTGATGATCAGCCGTTGTAGTTTTCGTTGACGAAATCCCAGTTGACCAGTGCCCAGAAACCTTTCAGGTATTCAGGACGCAGGTTGCGGTAGTCGATGTAGTAGGCGTGCTCCCACAGGTCAACTGTCAGCAGGGCCGTCTGGCCATCGGTCATGGGGGTGCCGGCGTTGCTGGTGTTGACGATGTCCAGCGTGCCGTCTGCATTTTTCACCAGCCAGGTCCAGCTGGAACCGAAGTTGTTCACCGCCTTGTCATTGAACGCTTCCTGGAACTTCTCGAAAGTGCCCCATTTCACAGCGATGGCATCGGCGATATCACCGGTCGGTGCACCACCACCGTTTGGAGACAGGCAGTGCCAGTAGAAGGTGTGGTTCCACACCTGAGCCGCGTTGTTGAAGATGCCGCCAGCCGGAGCAGTCTTGATGATCTCTTCCAGAGACTTGCCTTCAAACTCGGTTCCCGGTACCAGGCCGTTCAGCTTCACAACGTAGGTGTTGTGATGCTTGCCGTGGTGGTATTCCAGAGTCTCGGCAGAGATGTGCGGTTCCAGTGCATCTTTTGCGTACGGCAGTGCAGGCAGTTCGAAGCTCATAGTAATCACCTTGTTTATTGAGACAGGTTCAGCATAAAACCGATTGTTGTTGGTGAGGTTGGGCCATACAGGGGCCGAACCTCTTTGGTGTCCTGATGATAGCACCGAAAAGGCGTCTTATCATGGCACAGTTTGTAGCAGTATTATGAGGAGCAGGCGGGCAGCGCCGACTGCTCCTCAATGGGTATGTTGAGGCGCGAGGGGAAAATACAAGGTCTATTTGATGCGGGACAGGCGCTGTTGTACCAGACAGAGGGCAGCGATCGCACGGCCTTCGGAGAACTCCGTGTGCTCGAACAGTTCCGGCAGTTGCGACATGGGCCAGGGCACCAGCTCCAGCGGCTCGGGCTCGTCACCCTCCAGTTTGTTGGAGTACAGATCGCGTGCCAGAATTACCTCAAGCCGATGCCCCATATAGTTGGGTGCTGCCGTAAGCTGGCGTACATGGCTCAGCTCGCGCGCGCCGAAGCCGGCTTCTTCCTGCAGTTCGCGATTGGCGGCAGTCAGTGCATCTTCACCGGGGTCGATCAGCCCCTTGGGCAGCGTCAGCACATAATCTTCAAGCCCCGCGGCATACTCGCGAATCAGCAGCACTTCATCGTGCTCATTGATGGCGACAATCATCACTGCCCCGTGACCCCCGGTTCTGAGCCGTTCATAGTGCCGCTCGACACCGTTGCTGAAACGAAGCTGCATGCTTTCAATATGAAACAGCCGGCTGCTGGCCACTTTGGTTAACTTCAAAATCTCGGGCTTGGCGGTCATACTGATATCCGAAAACTGTTATTACCTGTCAGAGTGTTCCCTGATTATGCTTGATTGGCAAGCCATAGATACCGTGCTGCTGGATATGGACGGCACCCTGCTCGACCTGCACTTCGATTCCCACTTCTGGCTCGACCTGGTGCCTGAACGCTATGCACAAAAACAGGGGCTGGCGCTTGAGAGTGCCCGTCAATGGCTGCATGAGCGTATTCAACAGGAGCAGGGCTCGCTCAGCTGGTACTGTCTGGACTACTGGACCGAGCAGCTGGACCTGCCGATTGCTCAGCTGAAACGCGACATCATGGACCGAATCGGCTTTCGCCCCGGCGCCGAAGCGTTTCTGCAGGCGTTGCGCCGGAGTGGGCGGCGTACCGTGATTGCAACCAATGCGCATCGTGACAGCCTGGCCCTCAAAATCGAGGTGACCGGTATCGATCAGCAGGTTGATCTGGTGATCTGCTCACACGATTTTGGCTATCCCAAGGAAGAGCAGGCGTTCTGGCAAGCGCTGCAGGAGGTGGAGCCGTTCAATCCGTCGCGAACGCTGCTGGTTGATGACAGCCTGGCGGTGCTGGCATCCGCGCGGCGCTATGGCATCGCCCATCTGCTGTCGATCACCCAACCGGATCTGCAGCAGCCGGCGCGGCAAATTACTGATTTCGATGCAACCAATGACTTCAGCGAGGTAATAGCAGCGCTATGAGCCATCATTACAAGGAGGAGCTGCAACGCGAAAAGGCCGAGCAGGCGCACAAAGGCGTGCGGCTGGACAAGTGGCTCTGGGCCGCCCGCTTTTACAAGACCCGAGCGCTGGCCAAGGACATGATCGAGGGTGGCAAGGTGCATTACGATGGGCAGCGCAGCAAGTGCAGCAAGCATGTCGAGATCGGCGCCCTGATTCGCCTGCGGCAGGGAAATGACGAAAAAACGGTCGAAGTGCTGGCGCTGTCGGATCAGCGCCGCGGTGCCGCCGAGGCACAAAAGCTGTATCGAGAAACCGAGGACAGCATCCGCGCCCGCGAACAGCGGACGCTGGAGCGCAAGACTCAGGGCAGTGCGCCGGAGCAGCGGCCAAACAAGAAAAGCCGGCGTGAGCTGCTGCGGATCAAGGGCAGCTGGGATTGATCAGTCGCCCGGGTTAAAGAAGGGCAGTCTTCCCAGCAGTGGAATGCGACCGGCCAGACGATACAGGGGCGACAGCCCCATCAACAGCCACCGGTTGAGCCAGCCGGCAACCGGTGTGGCCCAGGCCCATGCAAGGGTGGTCAGCGCCAGGCACATGCCCCCAACAGCCGCATCGGTAAACCAGTGTGCGCCGCCGAACAGACGCGGCAACATCAGGAAAAGACCGACCAAAACAACGGCCACTGACGCCAGTGTTGGGCGGGCAAACAGCAGAAATCCTATCCAGACCAGCAGCACGCTGGCGTGGTCACCCGGGAAGCTTGTGTTCGCGCGGTCCTTGGCCGGAATGTCGGGCAGGTGGTCACTGAACCTGTAGCTTGGCTCCAGTTGCAGTGAAGGGCTGTCGCCACTGAGGCCGCTCTGTTTAGCATAATCTGAAAGCAGCTCGCGCATGGGTAACATCAACAGCATCAACAGCAGAAAGCCGGTAAACGCCGCTTGTAGTTGATTACGCTTAAGCCCACCCAGCCCCGGAAACACCAGAAACAGCAGCATCACAACCGCCGACAGGGCATCAACCTCGCGGGTGTTCATCCAGGCCCAGAAACTGGCCCAGGATTCGCTGTGGAACAGGGAGCCGTTGAGGGTAAAAAATACCGTCTGATCCAGGCTGCGCCAGATTTCATGACCGGTCTCGCTGGCAAAGCTCAGCAGTAGCAGGACGGCTGCCAGCTGCATCGAAATGAACGCCAGCGGTCGCCAACGAGTGGAAAAGACAGGTTCCGGGGTGATCATCAGCGGTCCATTCAGCTAGAATTACGAAACCACTATTCTAGCAACACCGCTCGACCGACTCACGCGGTACGAGCAGAAATCTCCGGGAATCCTGCATGAGCAACCCAGATCAGATCCAGCGCATTCTGTTCGAACAGATCGATGTCCGCGGCGTGGTCGCCGGACTTGAAGCCAGCTACCGGGAAGTGCTGGCGCGGCACGACTACCCGCCGGTGCTGCAGCGGACACTGGGCGAGATGCTGGCGGCAGTCAGCATGCTCAGCGCAACGCTGAAGTTTGAAGGTCGTCTGCTGTTGCAGGCTGAAGGGGAGGGGCAGGTCAAGGTGCTGATGGCCGAGTGCAACCAGCATCAGGATCTGCGCGCCATCGCCCGCTATGATGGAGAGATGGCCGATGATCTGAGTTTTGATCAATTGCTGCAGAACGGTCGTATCGCCTTGACGATCGAGCCGGATAAAGGCCAGCGCTATCAGGGAGTCGTTCCGCTTGAGGGTGAGACACTGGCCCAGTGTCTGCAGGCCTATTTCGAGCAGTCAGAACAGTTGGGCACCTCGATTCAGTTGGCCGCTGACGGGCAGCGCGCCGCCGGTCTGATGCTGCAGGTGATGCCGGCCGAGGGGCGTGGAGATGAGGACTGGAACCGGGTCAGCATGCTGGCGTCTACGCTTAAGGATGAAGAGCTGCTTCAGCTGGACAACGAAGCGTTGCTGTTCCGCCTGTTCCATGAAGAGGTGTGTCGGCTGTATGAGCCTCAGCCGCTTCGATTTCGCTGCGACTGCTCACGCGAGCGCAGCGCCGAGGCGCTGAAATTCATGACCGAACAGGAATTGCTGGAGATTCTCAAGGAGCAGAATGGCATCATTGATGTGGGCTGTCAGTTCTGCAACCAGACCTATAATTTCGATGAAACTGACATCCGAGCGTTGTTCAGCGAGCCGGGCTACCTCGACAAGGATGGCAGAATGCACTGAATAATCAGTGGGTTGGGAAGGAGGCGATGAGGGCTGGAAGTATTTCAAATGAGAATGATTCCGGCAGTCCCATCCCGGCGGATTTTGTGCAATAATACGGCCCCAAAAATAACAACCCGAGCTGCGTTAACCGGAACGCAGTTGCCCTTATTTGCTTTCAGGTAATTGTTTGGCGAACAGCCAAGGGAATCCAGTAATGACCAAAGAAACCGTCACTAGCGTACACGTGAATCTGACCCCGGCTGAGCTGGTCGAGCGTGCGATTCAGCGTAACGAAGGCGTCCTCGCGGACACCGGCGCACTGGTTGTCACCACCGGTCAGCGCACAGGTCGCTCACCGATGGATCGCTTCATCGTCGAAGAGCCGAGCACGTCTGACGTGATCGAGTGGGGCAATATCAACCGTCCTTTCAATGCCGACAAGTTCGACGCTCTCTGGACCCGGGTTGAAGAGTATCTGACTGACAAGGAACATTTTGTCTCTCATGTGCACGTAGGGGCTGATCACAGTCATTACCTGCCGGTCAAAATGACCACTGAAACTGCATGGCAAAATCTTTTTGGTCTCAACCTGTTCATCCGTCCGCATGAATACAACCCGAAGAGCAAGGAAGAATGGCAGATCCTGAACGTTGCGGGCTTCCAGTGTGAACCTGAGCGCGATGGCACCAACTCCGACGGCTGCGTGATCCTCAACTTCGCCAAGCGCAAGGTGCTGATTGCCGGCATGCGCTACGCCGGTGAAATGAAGAAGGCGATGTTCTCCGTGCAGAACTTCCTGCTGCCGGAAAAAGACGTGTTGCCGATGCACTGCTCTGCCAACATTGGTGAAGATGGCTCCACCACCCTGTTCTTTGGTCTGTCCGGTACCGGCAAGACCACCCTGTCCGCCGACCCTGAGCGCTACCTGATCGGTGATGACGAACATGGCTGGGGCAAGGGTGTGGTGTTCAATCTGGAGGGTGGCTGCTACGCCAAGACCATCAACCTGAGCAAGAAGAACGAGCCGATCATCTGGGATGCCATTCGCTTCGGTGCCATCGTCGAGAACGTGGTACTGGACGGCAGTCGCAAGGCTGACTACAACGATGTTTCCCTGACCGAAAACGGTCGTTGTGCCTACCCGCTGGATCACGTCGACAAGCGTTCCGCCACCAATATGGGTGACGAGCCGGACTCCATCGTGTTCCTGACCTGTGACCTGACCGGTGTACTGCCGCCCGTATCCGTGCTGAGCAAGGAAGCGGCTGCATATCACTTCCTGTCCGGTTACACCGCCCTGGTAGGCTCAACCGAAATGGGTTCGGGTGGTGGCATCAAGTCCACCTTCTCGACCTGCTTCGGCGCGCCTTTCTTCCCGCGTGCTGCGCATGTGTACGCCGAACTGTTGATGAAGCGTATCGAAGAGTACGGCTCTCGCGTCTATCTTGTGAATACCGGCTGGACCGGCGGCTCCTACGGTACCGGTGAGCGTTTCAGTATTCCGACCACCCGTGCCATCATTAGTGCGATCCAGAGCGGTGCGCTGAAGGATTGCGAAACCGTGCAGCTGGACGGCATCAATCTGGCGGTACCGACAGCGGTTCCGGGTGTTGACGGCAAGCTGCTTAACCCGCGTGATACCTGGGCCGACCCGGCTGCCTATGACGCGGCGGCCGCCGATCTGGCCAAGCAGTTCGTCAATAACTTCACCAAGTTTGATGGCGTATCCGCCGAGATTCTGGCGGCTGGCCCCAAGGCCTGAAGCCGGACCTGATCGAGCACGGAACGCCCCGCCTGTCGGGGCGTTCTTGTATCCGGGGCTAGCGTTCAGTGGTCGGCACGACAGAACGTACCAGTAGTTTCTGCCAATGCGGGTGTTTCAGGGTGCGGCTCAGCAGGGCGATGGCCAGCAGGGCAAACCCCAGCCGAGCCCAGAAAATGCCGGACAGATCGGCCCCGATCAGCATGACCAGCAGGGTGTCTTCGATCAGGCTGTGACACAGGCCGAGCAGACTGATGGCGGCAAAAATATCCGCCGGTGCGATGTCGCCTCGCTCGGCTTCACGAATCAGCAGTCCCCCGCCGTAGGCCAGACCCAGAGTCATGCCAATCAGAGTGATCGACAGAGCGCCGGGCGCGATGCCGATCAGTTTCAGTAACGGTCGCAGCAACCATTCCAGCAGACGCTCGATGCCGAGCAGACGCAACAGGCGCAGTGCGGTCAGCAGCAGTACGATTACCCCCGCAGTCCATGCCAGTGTTTTCAATTGGCCCAATGTCCACCCGAGCAGGCCTGGGTCTTCCGGTTGAGGTACCCAGGGGACGCGATTGACGGCCTGCAGGGCTTCACTGTGCTGATAGAACTGGTGCAGCAGCACGGCCAGAACAATGCCGCCACCGATACGCAGCAGCAGTTGTGGAATGACACGGCAGCCCGCTTTCTGTGCCACGCGAATCTCAACCGGAAGGTTGTGAGCGCTGAGCAGCAGGGTACCAAGAATGGTAGCTTGAGCGATGCTCCAGTGCTCAGTGCCAGTGGTGGAAAAGAAGATGATAACGCCGGTGTAGATGTTGGTCAGCATGGCGCTGGCCCAGATCAGACCCGCCTCAGGCGGCAGTCCCATCCAGCCCATCAGGGGGGCAAACAGCTGACCCAGCAGCTCGGCAGCCCCCAGCTCGGTCAGCAGCTTAACGATTAGAATGGCCGGAATCATCACTCTGAACAGGGTCAGAATCACCTTGTAGCTGTCAGTCAGAATCTCCCTGACCGAGCGCAGCAGGGTCCGGTACATCAGCTGATCTTGAGCTTGAAGTCAATATTGCGCAGGTAGCCGGCCTCCTGTTCCAGATCGGCACGGGTCAGCGGATGCTGGTCCAGCCAGCCGGTTGGCAGCGTCAGCTCGATCCTGTGTCCGTCCACGTTAAGGCTGAAAGCGGGCAGGCGTGCCTTGCTGCGGCTGCGGTGCAGCAATACCGCCAGCCGCAGCAGCAGGCAGAGGTGGCGGCAGGGTGCCTTCAGCGCCGGTGGCAGGTTGCGAAATTCTTCCTTGGGGAACTTGCGCCGGTGGCCACGCACCAGAAATGCAAGCTGTTGCTGTTCGGGGCGCGTGAAGCCGGGCAGATCAGAGTGCTGCAGCAGGTAGGCGCTGTGCTTGTGAAACTGACTGTGGGCCACGGCCAATCCGATTTCGTGGGTTCTGGCCGCCCAGCTCAGCAGCTCCCGGTACTCGATATCCTGCAGCTTCCAGGCGTCTCTTGCCTGTTCAAGGGCGGCGAGAGCCGTCGCTTCAACCCGAGCCGCCTGGCGTCTGTCCACATGATAGCGCCGGGCAAGGGCGTTGATGGTCCGCTCACGCACATCCTCATGGCGCAGTCGGCCTGCCATGTCATACAGAAGGCCTTCGCGCAGGGCACCTTCCGAAAAACTCATGCTCTCAACGCCCAGTGACTCGAAGATGGCACTGAGGATGGCAATGCCGGCAGGCAGAACGGCACAGCGCTCGGGCTTGATGCCATCGATCTGGATGCGGTCAACATGACCAGCGCCGATCAGGTGATCACTGAGCTGTTTCAGGCCGGCGGCACCGATCTGTTCGCTGCTCAGGCCGAGTGAGATGCAGGCCTGACGGGCGGCCTTGACAGTGCCGGATGCGCCGACGCTGCTGCTCCAGCCGAGGCGGCGATAGTCTCGCCGGATCGACAGCAGCTCCTGCAGCGCTGCGGTGCGTGCTTCCTGCATGGAGGCGGCCGAGATGTCGCCGTTGGCGAAGAAAAGGTCGGTATAGCTGACGCATCCCATCTGCAGACTTTCACACAGACGTGGCTCAAAGCGGGAGCCGATAATGAACTCGGTACTGCCGCCGCCAATGTCCACCACCAGCCGGCGGCCGGCATCATCCGCCAGTGTGTGTGAAACCCCCAGATAAATCAGACGGGCCTCCTCACGACCGGCGATGACTTCAACCGGTATGCCCAACAGGGCTTCGGCTCGAGCTATAAAATCATCACTGTTGCGGGCTTCGCGCAGGGCGTTGGTGCCAACCACCCGGATCGACTGCCGGGGCAGATCCGCCACCCGCTGAGCGAAGCGGCTCAGACACTCGAGCCCCCGTGCCATTGCGGCTTCGGTCAGGCAGCCTTCGGCGTCGAGTCCGGCGGCCAGCTGCACCTTCTCCGACAGTACGTCCAGCGTGCTCAGCTCACCGGCAAAGACGCGGGCAACGATGATGTGAAAACTGTTGGAACCGAGATCGATGGCGGCCAGCAGAGAGGTGTCGGCGGTCGTCACGGCGGCCGTGTCCTGTGCGTACATCAGCGATTATCCCCAATTTACAGCGGTCAAGAGTGCAAAAATACCGGTTAACGGGGGGCGGATGCTACCCTTTTATGATGACAGACGTACTGCAGGCCGCACCGGACAGAATGTGGCAGGAGCGGGTAGCAGGTGTTATCATCCTGCCAATGTCTTAAACGCACCTGGTGCACTGGAGAATCGATCCATGAGTGAAAATATCGTCAATGTGACTGACGCCTCCTTCGAAGAAGATGTTCTCAAGGCTGAAGGCGCTGTACTGGTAGATTACTGGGCCGAGTGGTGCGGACCCTGCAAGATGATCGCCCCGGTGCTGGAAGAGATTGCCAAGGAATATGCCGGCAAGCTGAAGGTTTGCAAGTTGAACATCGACGAAAACAACGAAACGCCGCCCAAGTTCGGTATTCGTGGCATTCCGACCCTGATGCTGTTCAAGGGCGGTAATGTGGAAGCCACAAAGGTCGGTGCGCTGTCCAAGTCTCAGCTGGCGGCTTTTATTGACGCCAACCTCTGAGCCTGACAGGGTGGAAACACGCCGGCTGCTGAGCGGTCGCGTTTTTCCACCAGCTTCTGCTGGACAGGTCCTGCTTTACCTTTTATAGTGGTTCCACATACCGGCCCGGCGATCCATTGCCTGGGTGTCACAAGTAAGACCTTAACCTTATTTCTTCCGACTAACCATCCGGTTTCCATCCGTAACCAGCCGACTCTGGGCTGCTTCTCTGAATACTATGAATCTTACCGAACTCAAACTAAAAAGCGTTCCGGAACTTCTGGATATCGCCATCGAAATGGGCCTCGACAACATGGCCCGCTCCCGCAAACAGGACGTGATCTTCGCTATTCTGAAGAAACATGCCAAAAGCGGAGAGGACATCTACGGTGACGGTGTGCTGGAGATCCTGCAGGACGGCTTCGGCTTCCTGCGCTCAGCTGATTCTTCCTACCTTGCCGGCCCTGACGACATCTATGTTTCTCCCAGTCAGATCCGCCGTTTCAACCTGCGTACCGGTGATACCATCTCGGGCAAGATCCGCCCGCCCAAGGATGGAGAGCGCTACTTCGCGCTGCTGAAGGTCAACGAGATCAACTATGACCGCCCGGAAAACGCGAAAAACAAGATCCTGTTCGAGAACCTGACGCCACTGTTTGCACAGCAACGCATGCGCATGGAGATCGGCAACGGCAGCACCGAAGATCTGACGGCGCGTGTAATCGATCTGGTGTGCCCCATGGGCAAGGGTCAGCGTGCCTTGATCGTGTCACCGCCCAAGGCCGGTAAGACGCTGATGCTGCAGAACATTGCCAACAGCATCACCCGCAACAACCCCGAATGTTACATGATCGTGCTGCTGATCGACGAGCGTCCAGAGGAAGTCACCGACATGCAGCGCACCGTGCGCGGCGAAGTGGTTGCTTCCACCTTCGACGAACCGCCGTCACGCCACGTACAGGTTGCCGAAATGGTGCTGGAAAAGGCCAAGCGCCTGACCGAGCACAAGAAGGACGTGGTGATCCTGCTCGACTCCATCACCCGTCTGGCGCGTGCCTACAACACCGTGATTCCGTCTTCCGGCAAGGTGCTGACCGGTGGTGTTGATGCCCATGCCCTTGAGCGCCCCAAGCGCTTCTTCGGTGCGGCACGTAACATCGAAGAGGGCGGCAGCCTGACCATCATCGCCACCGCGCTGGTCGACACCGGCTCCAAGATGGACGAAGTGATCTTCGAGGAGTTCAAGGGTACCGGTAACTCGGAAGTACACCTTGATCGCAAGATCGCCGAGAAGCGAGTCTTCCCGGCGATCAATATTCGCCGTTCAGGTACTCGTCGCGAAGATCTGCTGACCACCGAAGAAGAGCTGCAGCGGATGTGGATTCTGCGCAAACTGCTGGACCCGATGGATGACTCTGCCGCCACCGAGTTCGTGATCGACAAGCTGAAGGACTTCAAGACCAACGACGAGTTCTTCCTGTCGATGAAGCGCAAGTAAGTCGGTCCCGCCTGCTGGTGTGAACCAAAACGACCGAATCAGGGTAAGCTAACCACTTACCCTTTTTTTATGTACAGGACGTACGGTATGCCGCGGGTGCAGGGACGCACAGGAGCGGCCATGTACCAGTCGTATACTTTGGACGGGCGATCCCATGTCGACACCCAAATACAAGGACCTGCGTGACTTCATCAAGATGCTGGAAGCACGTGGCGAACTCAAGCGTATCCGGATGCCGGTGGACCCGGTGCTGGAGATGACCGAAATCTGCGACCGTACCCTCAAGGCTGGTGGCCCCGCGCTGCTGTTTGAAAACCCCAAGGGCTACGACATGCCGGTGTTGGGCAACCTGTTCGGCACTCCCGAACGGGTGGCGCTCGGCATGGGTGAAGAATCCGTGGCGGCCCTGCGAGAGGTCGGCAAGACGCTGGCCCAGTTGAAGGAGCCGGAGCCGCCCCGTGGCATGAAAGACGCCTGGGACAAGCTGCCGTTGTATCGGCAGGTGCTCAATATGGGGCCGAAAAAGGTGCGCAATGCCCCCTGTCAGGAGCTGGTGCTTGAAGGTGACGAGGTCGATCTGTATCGCCTGCCGATCCAGACCTGCTGGCCCGGTGATGCAGGTCCCCTGGTGACCTGGCCGTTGGTGATTACACGCGGACCGGACAAGCCGCGCCAGAATCTGGGCATCTACCGCCAACAGCTGATTGGCCGCAACAAGCTGATCATGCGCTGGCTGGCCCACCGCGGGGGCGCACTGGATTTCCGTGAATGGAAACTGGCGCACCCGGGGGAAAAATTCCCGGTAGCGGTGGCGCTGGGGGCTGACCCCGCGACCATCCTCGGAGCCGTGACCCCGGTACCGGACACCCTGTCGGAGTATGCCTTTGCCGGTCTTCTGCGTGGCGGCAAAACCGAAGTCATTCAGTGTATCGGCAGTGATCTTCAGGTGCCGGCCAGTGCCGAAATCATTCTGGAAGGCTATATCGATCCAGAGGAGCTGGCGGACGAAGGTCCATTCGGTGACCATACCGGCTATTACAATGAGGTGGATCGTTTCCCGGTGTTTACCGTGGAGCGTATTACGCGGCGCAAGGATGCCATCTATCACAGTACCTACACCGGACGCCCGCCGGATGAGCCGGCGATTCTGGGTGTCGCGCTGAATGAAGTATTCGTGCCGATCCTGCAGAAGCAGTTTCCCGAAATTGTGGACTTCTATCTGCCGCCGGAAGGCTGCTCCTATCGCATGGCCGTCGTCACCATCAAGAAACAGTACCCGGGTCACGCCAAGCGGATCATGCTTGGGGTCTGGTCGTTCCTGCGCCAGTTCATGTACACAAAGTTTGTCATCGTCTGTGATGACGACATCAATGCCCGCGACTGGAACGATGTGATCTGGGCGATCACCACCCGCATGGATCCGCAGCGGGATACCGTGATGATCGACAACACCCCGATCGACTATCTCGATTTCGCCTCGCCTGTGTCGGGGCTGGGGTCAAAGATGGGACTTGATGCGACCAACAAGTGGGAGGGAGAAACCAGCCGCGAGTGGGGCGAGCCGATCAGGATGGACCCGGCCGTGAAACAGCGGGTGGACGAGATCTGGGATCAGCTGGGTATTCTCGACAACTGATACCGGCAGACGGCCAAAGCTGTCTGCAGCAAGGAGTTATGTTTTGGAAACAAGAGTGTGTGATGTAACAGGGTTTGAAGCTCTGAATCAGGATGTGTTTCGGGTCAGGCTGCGGCTGACCTCGGTGGACCCGGAGTCAATGCATTATCGTGCCGGCCAGTATCTGGATATCCTGCTGCCGGAAGGCAAGAAGGCATCCTTTTCCATCGCTTCGGCGCCGGATCAGGGGCGTGATCTTGAATTGCATATACGTCAGGTACCGGGCAGTGAATTCAATGCCATGATTCTCAGCTACCTGCAGGCCAGCCCATCCGTTGAGATCGAGCTGCCCAAGGGTGATGTGAACCTGAGCATGGCTGAAGTCAGGCCTGAAACACGGTTTGTGTTTGCCGCTGCCAGCACCGGTTTTGCCCAGATCAAGAGTATGGTCGAACATCTGCTGGCCAATCAGGTGGGCAACCGGATCGATATTTACTGGGGTGCGCGCGTGGAAGCCGATCTCTATCTGGAAAAGCTGCCACAGCAATGGGCGCATGAACATGCCAATGTGCATTTTGTGCCGGTGGTGAGCGAACCCGAAACCAGCCCGGGCTGGACCGGGCGTACCGGGCTTATGCCGGATGCCATCGCCGAGGATCTGGACAGTATCGAGGATCTGGCGGTATACGCCTGTGGTTCTCCCGGTATGGTATATGCCTTGCTGGATCGACTGACGGAAAAAGGGCTGGCCGAGGATCGGATTCACTCTGACGTGTTTGCCTGGGCGCCGCGACCGGCCTAGGCCTTTCCGTTGCCAGTCATATGAAAACGCCCGGCAAAAGCCGGGCGTTTCCGTTTGGGGAAAGGCTCAATGGCTCTCGCTGTTCGGTGCCGGCAAAGGCAGTACCGGCAGAGAGCTGTCGAGCTGTTGCAGCTCGCGTGTCATCATGTCGAGTGCGCGCCTGTCTTCACCCAGGTGATGCAGCAGGCGGTACAGCTCCTTGAAGGTTTCCGCATCGGGGCGCAGCTCGAGACTGCGCTCAAAGTGGCTGATCGCCTTGCCCCAGTGTGCGTTACGCATGCACAGACGCCCGAGGGTCAGCTCCAGATCGGCGCTGTCGGCGTGTTGCTTGAGCCAGCCTCTGGCAACATTCAGTTGCTTTTCGGCATTTTCACCCTGAATGCGTCCGTACAGCCTGACCAGGTATTCGTCCCACTTGCGCTTGATCAAGTCACGCAGCACTTTTTCGGCTTCCACTTCGGCCCCGATCTCGATCATCAGATCGGTATATCGGCTGACCAGTACCGGATTGCGCAGCAGTGGCTGTGGAATGGACTGCCAGCTGCGGCTGAGGCTGCGCAGGCGCTCCTGTGCATCGGCGCTGTCCGGCAGGCTGGAGATGCTGTATTCGAGCTGGTGCAGGTGGCATTGCAGCTCAAGCTGTTCCAGCTCGTCGTCTTTCATCGCCTGCAGTCGCCTGAGCTCCGGCAGCAGCTCGGTAAGGCCTTTCCAGTCCTCCAGCTTCAGATAGGTTTCCTTGAGCAGTCGGATGACATGGGTATGTTTGGGAGCCTGACGTCGCAGGTGGAGCAGCGTGGCCAGGCAGGGCTCCAGTTGACCACGCTCCAGCTGCATTTCCGCCTGAGTGATACCGATCGCGACCTCGGCCTCGGGTGTTGACTGGCGGGCGCGATTGAGCAGGTCATCGGATGATTTGCTGTCGCCCTGTTCGTGGGCTGCACGGGCCGCCGCAAGATAGTTGATGACTGGCAAGTCGGAGCGCTGTGCCGCCTGGGTCAGGTAGCGCTGTGCCTTCCACCAGCTGCCCTCGGACAGCGCCACAAGCCCTTTCAGGGTTTTGCTGCGCGCCAGGCGGTGGTTGCGGTCACTGCGCCAGCTGCGCAGGCGGTCGCCCGGCAGGCGAATGTTATGGACCAGGTTGAACAGCCAGTGCAGCAGCGCAAAGCCGATCACCAGTATCAGCAGCAATACCCAAAGGCTGGTCTCGACCGTAGTCTGCTGGTATGACAGCAGTACATAACCGGGATCCTGCACCATCAGCTGGCCGACCCAGGCACCGGCCACCAGCAGGATCAGCAGAATAATAAACAGCTTTTTCATCTGTCCTGCCCTCCCTCACGCAATTGCTGCATGCGGCCAAGATAGTCCTTGAGGCTGGTCAGAGAACCGGAGATGTCCGGCAGCTGAGGTGCCACGTTTACTTCGGACAGTTCAGCCAGCCCTGTCAGCAGGGCAACGGTGGTGGCATCCTTCGGGTCGAAGTGGGTGGCGATCCAGTCCTGCGCCTTGCTCAGGCTGCTGTCGAAAGCCTGTTGCTTGCGCTGCAGCAAAGCCATCTGGGCCTGTTCCAGCATCAGATGCAGGTTCTGCTGCAGGAAGAAGGTTTGCTCCGGTGACATCAGCGGCTTGATCGGCTGATCATGGTGTTGAATCACGATCAGCTGCTCAAACTTGTTCGCCGCCTTGTTCCAGCTGGCCTTGAAACCGTCGCCCCAGGACTGCTTCACGCTTTCGGGGGTAATCTCTTCCAGCATCTGTGGCAGTTCACGTCGCTCGCTCACGGGCACTACGCGCAGGTTGTCCACCTGACGGTTGAGTGCGCCCAGCCGCAGGAATACCCCCTCGGTATCCAGTCTGGGTACCGCCTCCAGTGCTGCAATGTCAGCGGCCAGCGCCTTGCGTACATCGTAGATGGTGACGTCATCGGTTTCGCTGAGAATGGTGTCGGCCGATTTCAGCAGGGTCAACGCGCCATTCGGCGTCTGCTCCATCAATACGCGCTGATTGGCCAGTCGCAACAGGTATTCCACCTCGGCCAGCAGCCAGTCTTTGCGGCTGAGTTCACGGCTCGCCGTGACCTGCTGGATACTGCGGGTCAGTCGATCCTGCAGCTCGGCGATATTCTGTGTTTCGGCTTCCGAGCGGGCCTGCAGTTGTCCCAGCTGCTGATTGACACTGCTGACCGTCTGAGCCACTTCGGCCCGACCATTGGCCAGTGCAGTTTCAACCTGTTGGCTGAGGCGCTCCTGCAGCTGGCTGTTCTGTTGTTTCAGCTGCCAGCCTTCCCAAACCAGATAGCCTCCGCCGCCGAGGGTTATAATCGACAGCACCAGTGCCAGCTTGCCGGGCCAGGTTGCGCCACAGCGTTTTTCACCTCCAGCCTTAGGCTTGCGGGGGGGCTGTTTGGCAGGTTTGTCGGCAGAAGCACTGGAAGCAGCGTTCGTGCTCTGACTGCCTTCCGGTTTTGCTGTGTCGGTGCCGGTGTCAGCGGCCGATTTGCCGGTGTCCGCAGCAGAGGAGTCCTGTGGCTTGCTGCTGGACTCATCGTGTGTGTCAGCGGGTGTATGGGTTGGTTCAGATGAATTGTCGCGGGTTTCTTTCATGCCGGTGGTTCCGATTGTCAGGCGGGTAGCAGTGCATCGACCATACTGCGGTCGTCTGGTCCCTGTGCTACCCGGATTCGGGTGAATCCCAGCGAACGGGCCAGCTCGGCAAGGCGGGCACTGGGAACGATGATCCGGATTTCGGTCAGACTTGCATGGGTGCTTCCGCTCAATGTGAGCAGGTTCCGCAAGGCTTGACCACTGGTAATGAGGATAGCCGATAACGGCTGTGCATAAATAGTACTTTGGATAATGCCGGGTGAATGGGCTGGACAGGCGCGTCGATAGATATGGGCATAGTCGACCCGGGCGCCCCGCTGGCGCAGGGTGTCGGCCAGCAGATCTCGCCCCCCTTCGGCACGCATGATCAGAAAGCGCTGCTCGGCCACGGACTGCATGGAGGGGTCGGCCAGCAGCGTTTCGGAGTCGAAGCCCCCCTCGGCATGCCAGGCATCAATGCCGAGCTGCTCCAGGGTGTCGCAGGTCTGTTGGCCGATACCGATCCAGCGCACGCCAAGCGGCAGCTGCGGCCAGTACTGGTCGATCCAGTCGGCCCCGAAGCGTGCGGCATTGGGGCTGACGAAAATGACGCCGGCATACAGATCAAGATCCAGAATACAGCGTTTGCATTGCTGATAGTCGGCACCGTCCTCTTGCCCGGTGGGCACGATTTCCAGCAGCGGCAGGCTGACGGGCTCGGCTCCGAGTCTGCGCAGACACTCGGCCTGCCCTGCGGCCTGATGAGCAGGGCGGGTCACCAGCACGCGCTGCCCACGCAGAGGCTGCATCTGTTCAGCCACGCTCCTTGTACACCTCGGCCAGAATCTTGTCGGCACCGGCGGCCAGCAGGCGGTCGGCCAGTGTGATACCCATCGCCTCGGCCTGCTCGCGCGGGCCGCGGATTTCATCGCGCAGTACCTTGCTGCCATCCGGGCGACCCACCAGCCCGCGCAGGTAGATCTCTTCGTTATCATGCTCCAGCGTGGCATAGCAGCCGATCGGCACCTGACAACCGCCCTCAAGTCGACGGTTAAGGGCGCGCTCAGCCAGTACGCGATCAGCAGTGTCGGTGTGATGCAGCGGCTGCAGCAGCTTGATCAGCTCGGCATCATCGTTGCGGCACTCAATGCCGACGGCCCCCTGGCCCCCTGCGGGCAGACTCTCTTCCGGTGACATTTCGTGGCGGATGCGATCCTGCAGCTTCAGCCTCAGCAGGCCGGCGGTGGCCAGAATGATGGCGTCATACTCGCCTGCATCCAGCTTGGACAAACGCGTCTGAACATTGCCCCGCAGGAAATGCACTTCAAGGTCCGGGCGGCGCTCACGAATCTGGACTTCGCGGCGCAGGGAAGAGGTGCCCACGATGGCGCCTTTCGGCAAGGCATCCAGGTTGTCATACTGGTTACTGACAAAGGCGTCTGTGGGTTGCTCACGCACACAGATTACCGGCAGTCCCAGTCCTTGCGGAAACTCCATCGGCACATCCTTCATGGAGTGCACGGCGATGTCGGCGCGGTTCTCCAGCAGGGCGTTTTCCAGCTCCTTGACGAACAATCCCTTGCCGCCGATCTTGGCCAGAGGGGTGTCGAGAATCTTGTCACCGCGGGATTCAATCTTGAGCAGTTCGATATGGATGCCGGGGTGGTGGAGCTCCAGCTCCGCCTTGACGTATTCAGCCTGCCAGAGTGCCAGCAGGCTGCGGCGGGTGGCGATGCGGATCGTGCGGGACATGAAACTCTCCTTATTCTGGCGACAGCGCGGCGCGCTGAAAATAACGCTGATTGTAACAGATCGCTTGAGTACGGGGCCAAGTGCGCGTTCAGGCAAGACTGGCATGGGCGCGGGTTGCTATAATCGGGCCATATTCATTCAGAGCTCGGCCAGTTGGGCCGGATC
Organism: Marinobacterium sp. MBR-109; assembly: GCF_040547565.1. NCBI lineage: Bacteria > Pseudomonadati > Pseudomonadota > Gammaproteobacteria > Oceanospirillales > Oceanospirillaceae > Marinobacterium > Marinobacterium sp. MBR-109. The sequence continues at coordinate 128,308 of NZ_JBEPPZ010000008.1, read as the reverse complement.
AGCAGCAGGAGAGTGCGGACATGAGCCAGCAGAAGACCAATCAGCAGTGGGGCGGCCGCTTCAGTGAGCCAACCGATGCATTCGTCGCCCGTTTCACCGCTTCGGTGGATTTCGACAAGCGTCTGTACCGGCACGATATCCAGGGCTCAGTGGCACATGCACGTATGCTGGCGAAGGTGGGGGTACTGACCGAGGAGGAGCGTGATGCCATCATCCGTGGCCTGGGCGAGATCCGGGTCGAGATTGAGCGTGGCGAGTTTGACTGGTCGGTGGAGCTGGAAGATGTGCACATGAACATCGAGGCGGCACTGACGAAGAAGATCGGCATCACCGGCAAGAAACTGCATACCGGTCGTTCGCGCAATGACCAGGTCGCCACCGATATCCGCCTTTACATGCGTGATGAGATCGACCTGATTCTGGCCGAGGTCAGCCGCCTGCAGCAGGGGCTGCTGGATCTGGCCGAGCAGGAAGCCGATACCATCATGCCCGGCTTCACGCACCTGCAAACCGCCCAGCCGGTCACCTTCGGCCATCATCTGCTGGCCTGGTTCGAGATGCTGAGCCGTGACTATGAGCGCTTTGCCGACTGCCGCAAGCGCGTCAACATCATGCCGCTGGGTGCGGCTGCGCTGGCCGGTACCACCTACCCGATCGACCGTCACTACACTGCTGAGCTGTTGCAGTTTGATGCCCCGGCCGGCAATTCGCTGGATGCGGTGTCCGACCGCGATTTCGGCATTGAGTTCTGTGCTGCTGCCAGTCTGTTGCTGATGCACATGACCCGCATGTCGGAAGAGCTGGTGCTTTGGACCTCGGCCCAGTTCAACTTCATTAACCTGCCTGACCGCTTCTGCACCGGCTCTTCCATCATGCCACAGAAGAAAAACCCGGACGTGCCCGAGCTGGTGCGTGGCAAGAGCGGCCGTGTCTATGGTCATCTGATTGCGCTGCTGACGCTGATGAAGTCTCAGCCGCTGGCCTACAACAAGGACAATCAGGAGGACAAGGAGCCGCTGTTTGACGCTGTGGACACGGTGAAGGGCTGCCTGCGTGCCTTTGGTGACATGGTGCCGGCAATTGAATCGCGCAAGGCCGAAATGCGTGAAGCGGCACGGCGTGGTTTCTCCACCGCCACCGATCTGGCCGATTATCTGGTACGCAAGGGCGTGGCTTTCCGTGATGCCCACGAAATTGTCGGGCTGTCCGTTGCCTACGGCATCAAGACCGGCAAGGACCTGTCCGACATGACACTGGAAGAACTTCAGCAGTTCTCCGATGTGATCGCCGATGATGTGTTTGAAGTGCTGACGCTGGAAGGCTCGGTGGCAGCGCGTAACCACATTGGTGGTACAGCGCCGGATCAGGTGCGGGCAGCGGTGATTCGAGGTCGTGACCTGCTGGCGGCGCGTGCCGACTGATCCTGTTACCGAAAAGGGCGGCTAGTAATATCCGCCCTGATCTACAAAAGCCGCCTGCGGGCGGCTTTTGTGTCTGTGTGGCTCAGCGCAGGGTGATATCCACCATCAGATCACCGGCGATCGCCTCCAATGCCTGCTGCAGCTCATCCGGGTCCAGGTCCGCCGGAGCCAACAGTTCCGCTTCTGCCTTGAACAGTTCTTCTGCCGACATGGAGCCAGAGGTCAGCTCGGTGCTCAATCGTTCCACGTTGATATGCCGTGCGGCCAATGCCTGCGAGATCTCGCGTACAATGCCCGGCTTGTCATGGCCCACCAGCTCCAGCGTCATCGGTTGCATCTCGCTGACGGGCGGAGCGTCCTCGCTGCGTTCGGCCGTGACCCTGAGCCCCTGTGTCTGCAGGGCTTCCAGTGCGCTGATCAGCGCCTCGGCCTGGTCGCTGGGTACCTGAGTGATCAGAATGCCGGCGAACTTGCCGCCCAGGCGTGACATGCCCGACTCCAGCCAGTTACCCTGATGCTCGGCGATGGTGCGGGACAGCAGCCCGACCAGCCCCGGCTTGTCCGGTCCGATGACCGTAAGAACCAATGATGTCAGCATGATATGCAGCCTTTGTTGGTAATGGTTGGGCAACCCATGTTGCCGTCTCTTGTAGGGGGAATGTATATCAGATGCAGCCGATAATCATCGCTCTCTGGCCTGTTTTTGCGCTCCTGCTGCTCGGTTTTCTGGCTCGTCGCAGTGGATTTCCCGGTGAGGATTTCTGGCAGCCGGCGGAAAAGGCGACCTATTATGTGCTGTTTCCGGCGTTGCTGGTGGAGCGTCTGGCCAGTGCCCAGCTGGCAGGTGACGATTCCATTCGGCTGGCGGCGCTGGTTGTTGTGGTACTGGTTGTGGCCGCTGTGCTGTGTTGTGTCTGCAAGCCGCTGCTGCGCCTGACGGCTCCGGCCTTCACCTCCTTTTTCCAGGGCAGTGTACGTTTCAATACCTATGTTGCGCTTGCCGTCACCGCGGCACTGCATGGCTCGGAGGGTATCGTGCTGGCGGCGGTGATAACGGCGGTGATGATCCCTCTGCTCAACCTGTTCAGCGTACTGGCATTTGCACTTACCTCAGAACAGACATTTTCACCGCGCCAGTTGTTGATGACGCTGGCCGGAAACCCGTTGATTCTGGCCTGCCTGCTGGGTATTGCGTTGAGCCTGTCGGGCATTGCACTGCCTCTTGGGCTGAGCTCGGTGCTGGAGCTGCTGGGGCGTATGGCGTTGCCACTGGGGCTGCTGGCGGTGGGGGCAGGGTTGAACCTGCGTGCCTTGCGCGGCGGCGGCAGGGCACTGGCCGCCGCCAGTCTGATCAAGCTTCTGTTCCTGCCCCTGCTGGCGTTTGCTTTGGCCGGGGTGTGGCAGCTGGACCCGCTGGCGACCAGTGTAGTGGTGATATTTGCGGCTGTGCCGACGGCCACTTCGGCCTATATTCTGGCCCGGCAGATGGGAGGTGATGCTGAATTGATGGCGGGCATCATTACGGCCCAGACGCTGATATCAATGCTGACGCTGCCTGTGATTTTGGTTTTGCTTTGAAAATGTCGCTAAAATCATACTTTATCGCATCCATTTTGCGGTCCGTTTGGCGACATATCCCTGAAGATATAAAAAATAGAGGTTAAAATCCGGAAAAATGCCGCCAAAGGGGTTGAAAAAAAAGCTGCGTGTGAAAGACTAGAGTTTGTCACATGATTATGCTGACACTTAAAGCATAACTTTAACTGCAACCATCGGATAACTGCTGACGATCATGAATAAAAGCCCGGATCTGGTATTGGTACTCGTGATTGTGTTCATAGTAGGTGCTGTAATGACTGGCATCTCACAGAGCGATCTCCAACTGGCCACCATGGTGCAGCAGGTTTTCAACAGTTGATGGCGTAAACCCGCGAGTCTGTCGCGATCGCGTCCAGCGGAACATCCCACCTTTCTATCGGCAGCTGATTCACTCGCTGCAACTCGTGTGCAAGCCCCACCAGCTTCGGTCCGCGCATGCCATTGCCATTCAGGCGGAAGGCAAACGTCCTGTCATAGTAGCCTCCTCCCATGCCCATCCGGCCACCATCGGCTGAAAACGCCACCAGCGGCAGCAGTACCAGATCCAGTGCCATGGCAGGGCGTACAGGCTTGCCCTGAAGTACGGGCTCCAGAATACGGTAGCGGTTGAGTTGCATCCGGGTAGCACGGGTGTAGGGGGTAAACCAGAGGCGATTGTGCCGTATCGGGTGCAGCACCGGCAGATAAAGCGTTTTGCCAAGTGTGCGGCAAAGGGTAATCAGCGGTCGGGTATCGATCTCGCCATCGTTGGGCAGATAGAGCGCTACATGGCGTGCCTTGACGAACCAAAGCTGCCGAGCGAGTTTTCGAGCAAGGCAGCGACCCGCCGTGCGCTGTTGCTGGGGGGTTAGTGCCCGTCTTCGGGCCCGCATTTCGCGGCGGAGTGTTTTGCGATCCTGCATGATGTAAGAGGCTTCCCGGAGTGCCGGTGTCGGTCGTGGCCCTGAACCCTAAGGTTCAGAGTGGAAGCGCTTACTGATATATCAGGCTTTCCGTCAGGCGGACATGCTCACAATACCAGTTGAGCGCTGCCGGGGTATTGCTTATCGGCTCGAGGGACTTGACCGACTGTCGAACACTCCAGGAACCTGATTCCATTATACGCGCGGTTGCCTGAATGTCAGCCCTTGTAATTCTTTGTGCTTCTGCTATGCGGCGATTAACATTATGAAAATAAAGCGTTTTCAGGATGATGAAGAGTTTTCATCCACCCTGGAGGCGCTATTGCGTGCCAGACTCTGGTCAATTTTCTGGCCCAGCCGGCGCAGATTGACCTCCACTGCCTGACGCTGTTCCTCTCGGCTTTTGATCAGCTCATGCGACATGTTCAGCGCGGCCATTACAGCGATCCGCTCAAGGCCGATGATCTTGCCTGAATGGCGTATATCGAGCATTTTCTGGTTCAGGTAGTCGGCAGAGGCCAGCAGTTCGGCTTCAGCGCCGTCCGGACAGCTGATGGTATATTCCTTGTCGAGCAACTTGACGGTGACTGTGCGTGCGTCTGTGCTCATGAGTTCTGCTCCAGTGCCTTGAGTCGCTGTATCATGCCTTCAACCTTGCTGCGGGTCTGGTCATTCAACTGGATCAATTGAGCACGTTCTTCGCGCAGACGGGTGTCCTGTTCGCGCAGCGTGCTGTTTTCAAGCTCAAGCTGTTCTACCCGCGCAAGCAGAAGGTCAATCTTGTGTTCGAGTGCGTTGAAATAATGTTCGGTCATGCCAGGCCCCATGCAGTATGCGCTGACTATAAACAGCCGTTGCGACAGGGTCAATCTGACACGCATGGCCCTGTATAGGGCTAAATGCTAGCATAGAGATCAATGCAGTGCCGGCCCTCTCCGGATACTCTCTGTAAAAACATGACCCAACCCGGATAGATCAATATGACAGATGAACAGGCCCCCGTAATCGAGCTGCCGGATTTTGACACCCTGGCTGACCTGCTGGTGGAAGAGGGGTTGCTAACCCTGTCCCCCGCTGAACTGCACGGGCTGCTGTGCGGTCAGGTAGCGGCCGGTGCCCGTTTTGATCCAGCCACCCTGCTTGCCCGTATCGGCGAATTGCTGGATCTGGAGCCGTTCAGCCGGGAGCTGACGCGTACCGGCATCATGCAGCTGTATCTGGCCACACTGCAGCAGCTGCAGGCGCCGGATTTCAGCTTTGAGCTGGTCCTGCCGGATGATGACCAGCCACTGGCGGGACGTGCGGATGCGTTGGGTTTGTGGTGCAGCGGTTTTCTCAGCGGTTTCGGCTTGCAGGAGCGTAAGGGCAGCCAGGGGTTGTCGATCGAAGGCCAGGAAACCCTGCGCGATCTGGCCCAGATCGTTCAGATCACGACGGCCGCCGATGCCGAAGCGGAAGAAGACGAAAATGACCTGATGGAAGTGCAGGAATACGTACGCATGGCGGCATTGCTGGTATTCAGTGAATGCAATGAGCCGGATGGTCAGCCGAGCGATGCCGCAGCCGAAACGGCGCCCGTTTTGCACTGATTCGAGGAGAGGCAGTATGAAAATCGCTCAATCTGAATTTGCCCGGCGCCGTCAGCGATTGCTGGAAAAATTGCCAGCGGGCAGTGTGGCGCTGGTCTGTGCGGCCCATCTGAAAACGCGCAACCGCGATGCCGAATACAGTTTTCGTCAGGATAGCGACTTTTACTACCTGACCGGCTTCAATGAGCCGGATGCATTGATGCTGCTGATTCCCGGACGACCCGAGGGCGAATATGTACTGTTCTGTCCGCCGCGCGACCCGCAGATGGAGATCTGGACCGGCTACCGTGCCGGCCCCGAGGGGTGTGTGCGTGACTTTGGGGCGGATCAGGCGTTCCCGCTGACAGAGCTTGAGCAGACAGTGCCGAGCCTTCTGGATGGTGCCAGACGACTCTACTATGCACTGGGCAGCGATGAGGCCCTGGATGGCCGGGTACGCGGCTGGCTCAACGAGATTCGTAACCGTGCCCGTCAGGGAGCGCAGGCGCCGGAAGAGCTGGTGCTGCTGGACAATCTGCTGCACGAGCTGCGTCTATTCAAGTCGGATGCCGAGCTGGATGTGATGCGCCGTGCCGCCGACATCTCCGCCGAGGCGCATTGCCGCGCCATGCGTACCGCCCAGCCGGGCATGTGCGAATATCAGCTGGAAGCGGAAATTACCGGCTACTGTATGCAGCAGGGTGCTCGCTTTCAGGCATACTCGCCGATCGTAGGCTCGGGCGCCAACGCCTGCATACTGCACTACATCGAGAACAGTGCGCCAATGCAGGACGGTGATCTGGTACTGATCGATGCCGGCTGTGAGCTGGACAACTACGCCAGCGATATTACCCGCACCTTCCCGGTCAGTGGCCGTTTCAGCAATGAGCAGAAGGCACTGTATCAACTGGTGCTGGACACTCAGGAAGCCTGTATTGCGGCCATGAAGCCGGGGGTGGCCTGGAACCGTATCCATGATCTGTCGGTTGAATACCTGACCGAAGGGTTAATCAGGCTGGGTCTGCTGCAGGGTGATCGGGATGTGCTGATGGAAGAGGGCGCCTACCGCCGCTTCTACATGCACCGTATCGGCCACTGGCTGGGGATGGATGTACATGATGTGGGCCAGTACAAATTTAATGGCGAATGGCGACCACTGCAGCCGGGGATGGTGATGACAGTGGAACCGGGGCTGTACATTGCCCCTGACGATGACAGTGTGGAACCCCGCTGGCGCGGTATCGGCATTCGCATCGAAGACGATGTGCTGGTAACCGAAAACGGCTGTGAAGTGTTGACCGCAGCGGTGCCCAAAACAGTGGCTGCGATTGAGCAGTTGATGGCCAGTCGCTGACAGAGTCGAGGAACATGCATGCAGCAGTATGATCTGGTCATTATTGGCGGCGGCATGGTGGGGGCCAGCCTGGCCTGTGCTCTGCTGCCCACGGCCAGGGCGCTCAATCTGAGAATGGCTCTGGTGGAGGCTCAGTCACTGCCGGCGGCGGGTGAACCGATTTTTACCCCCAGTTACGACAATCGCTCCACGGCGCTGGCTCAGGGTGTGTGTACCCTGTATGAACGCATGGGGCTTTGGCAGGCGCTGCAGGCTCACCTTACGCCGATTAAAACCATTCATGTGTCCGAGCGCGGACGCTTCGGCACGACCCGTTTGCAGGCCGAGGATGAAGCGGTACCGGCGCTGGGGTATGTGGTGGAGAACCACTGGCTGGGCCAGGTGCTCAACAGCCAGCTGCAGCGCAGTGCCGGTGAACAGCTGCAGCTGATTGCTCCAGCTGAAGTCACCGGACTGGAGCATCGGGCCAATGGTAATAGGCTGCAGCTGCGTATTGATGGACAGGAGCACACGCTTGACGCCAGTCTGGTGGTGATGGCCGACGGTGGCCGTTCATCGTTGCGTGAACAGCTGGGCATTGGCTACAGCGTACAGTCCTACGACCAGCACGCGCTGGTGGCCAACGTTTCGCTGGATCGACCGCATCGCAACATTGCCTACGAGCGCTTTACTCAGGATGGCCCCCTGGCACTGCTGCCGGGAGAACCAATAGATGGCTGCAGCCGCTGTGGCCTGGTGTGGACGCTGAATGACGCCGAACTGGACAGCGTTCTGGCGCTGGATGATGCGGCTTTTCTTGCGCGGCTGCAGGAGCGTTTTGGCTATCGGGCGGGGCGCTTTGTCGCCGTGGGTGAGCGTTATCACTACCCGCTGAAGCTGGCGCTGGCGGAAGAGCAGGTGCGGGCCGGGCTGGTGGTGCTGGGTAACGCGGCGCATGCGCTGCATCCGATTGCCGGTCAGGGATACAATCTGGCGTTGCGAGGTGCCGTGGCGCTCGCGGATCTGATTATCGAGCGCAAGCGTGCCGGCCTTGCGCTGGGTGACCTGACCGCGCTGCAGGTGTTTGTTGAGCAGCGGCGTCAGGACCAGTTCCGTACCATCCAGTTCAGCGATCGCACCATGAGGCTGTTTACCAGTCACAACCCGCTGTTGCGGACCCTGCGTGGCAGTGGTCTGCAGCTGCTGGACAGCTGCCCGCCGGCCAAAACCCTGTTTGCCCGTGCGGCCATGGGGCTGGATCAGCCGGCCGCGCGGTTGCGCTGACCCTTTTTCCTGTCGGAGCCGAACATGAAGCAATCCTGTATGAGCGATGTTGTGATCAGTGGCGCCGGCATGGTGGGTACCGCGCTGGCCTGTGCGCTGGCACCTTCGGGTGTGAAGATTCAACTGCTTGAACAGCGCGCAGGTTCACTGCAGCAGTGGCTGGACGAGGTTGACACAGTGCTGACACCGAATCGGCACGATGCACGTGTCAGCGCCCTTAACCTGGCATCTGTCCAGCTGCTGACATCGCTTTCCGCATGGGCCGGTGTGCAGTCAAGGCGTGCAGCGGCCTACACCGACATGGAAGTGTGGGATGGCGAGGGCAGTGGTCGTATCCATTTCAGTGCCGATGCTCTGCATGAAAACTGCCTGGGTTATATTGTCGAGAACAGTGTGATACTGGCGGCGCTGCATGAGCAGCTGAGTCGGTATGACAATGTGGAACTGATCAGCGGTGTTTCGCTGCGCCAGCTGTCGGCTCCGGATGCCGATGGTCATCGCGAGTTGCTGCTGAGTGATGGCCGTCGCATTGAGGCCGGGTTGCTGGTGGGGGCTGATGGCGCTGAATCTCTGACCCGGCGGTTGGCAGGTATCGGCGCCACTGAGTGGGACTATGGTCATCACGCTATTGTCACCACCGTTCGTACCGAACAGCCACACGCGGATACCTGCTGGCAGCGTTTTACCGAAGATGGCCCGCTGGCGCTGTTGCCGCTGGCGGCAGAGGATGATCGAACCCTGTCGATTGTCTGGTCGACATCACCCGAGCACGCGGCCAGCCTGATGGCGCTGGATGGGTCTGATTTCTGCGCGGCCCTAGGGCGTGCCTTTGAGTACCGCCTGGGACGTATCGAAGGCTGTGATCGACGTCGCTCGATTGCGCTGCGCCAGCGCCATGCCCATCGCTATGTCGAGGCGGGCCTTGCGCTGATTGGTGATGCCGCCCATACCATCCACCCGCTGGCCGGGCAGGGTGTGAATCTCGGTTTTATGGACGCCGCCGCGTTGGCTGAAGTGCTGCTGGCAGCGATGGTGCGGGGTGAAAACTGGACCGATGAAGCGGTGTTGCGCCGCTTCCAGCGTCAGCGCCGCAGTGCCAACCTGACCATGGCCGCCACCATGGAGGGGTTCCGTCGCCTGTTTGCACCTCAGCCGCCGGTTGTGCGTCTGTTGCGCAGCTGTGGCATGAACCTGACCGACCGGCTGGAGCCGGTCAAACAGCACCTGGTGTTGCAGGCGATGGGGCTTTCAGGCGAGCGGCCGGCACTGGCGCGACGTCCGACCATTTGACGGGCGGTTAAAGATTGAACTGCGGCGCAAATGCCGATACATTGTCTTCCCTTTTTTTGTGTTAACCGGTTGCGACGTGGCTGTTGAAGCTGCAAATTCCGAACACTGCTGCAGATGAGTTTGCCGATGGGACATAAGACCGCACTCTACGAACAACATCATGCGCTGGGCGCCAAGCTGGTTGATTTCAGTGGCTGGGAAATGCCGCTGCACTATGGTTCTCAGGTTGAAGAGCATCACAAGGTGCGCCAGAGTGCCGGCATGTTCGATGTATCGCACATGACCGTAGTCGATGTCTCCGGGGCTCAGGCGCGCAGCTATCTGCGACACCTGCTGGCCAACGATGTAGCTGTGCTGCGCCAGAAGGGCAAGGCGCTCTACAGCGGCATGTTGAACGAAAAGGGTGGCGTGATCGATGACCTGATCGTCTATCTGATGACCGAGCCGGATTCATCCGGTGAATGGTATCGGGTAGTGGTCAACTGCGGTACCCGTGACAAGGATCTGCTCTGGATGGCCGATCAGGCCGTGCGTTTTGATGTCACGCTGACCGAGCAGCCCGACCTTGCGATGATCGCCGTACAGGGCCCGAAAGCGCGTCAGCGTGTGGAACAGGTGGTGAGCGAGTCCCGTGCCCGCCTGATCTCTGAGTTGAAACCCTTTGTGGGCCAGGAATCTGAAGGCTGGTTTATCGCGCGTACAGGCTATACTGGCGAGGACGGTCTTGAAATCATGCTGCCCGAAGAGGATGCAGCGGATTTCTGGCAGCGTCTGCTGGACGCGGGTGTGGCCCCCTGTGGCTTGGGTGCCCGTGATACCCTGCGACTGGAGGCCGGCATGAACCTGTACGGCTCCGACATGGATGAAGGCGTATCTCCACTGGCCGCCGGAATGGGCTGGACCATCGCCTGGGAACCGGCAGAGCGCGACTTTGTCGGTCGTACGGCACTGGAAGCGCAGAAGGCTGCCGGGGTTGCCGAGCGTCAGGTTGGCCTGGTGTTGACCGAGCGTGGCGTGCTTCGCTCACATCAGAAAGTGGTAGTCGATGGGCTGGGCGAGGGTGAAATCACCAGCGGCAGTTTCTCGCCGACACTGGGTTACTCTATTGCGCTGGCGCGGGTGCCGGCGGGTATCGGCAGTGAGGCCGAAGTCGAGATGCGTGGCAAGCGAGTGCGAGTGCAGGTGGTCAAGCCGCCGTTCGTGCGCCATGGTGAAAAAGTTTTTTCCTGAATCCTGAACAAGACCGATAGGAAGCCCAGATGAGCAACATCCCCAATGAACTGAAGTATGTCGCCAGCCACGAGTGGATCCGCGAAGAGGGTGAAGGTGTCGTGACCATCGGTATTACCGAGCACGCTCAGGACCTGCTGGGTGATGTGGTGTTTGTCGAATTGCCGGATGTGGGTGATGAAGTTTCAGCCGGGGATGATGCCGGTGTGGTTGAATCCGTCAAGGCCGCTTCCGATGTCTATGCTCCGCTCAGTGGCGAGGTCGTGGAAATCAATGAAGCACTTGAAGATTCACCTGAACTGGTCAACTCTGATCCCTATGGTGATGGCTGGTTCTTCAAGCTCAAGCTGACTGACCTGGCAGAACTTGACGATCTGCTGGATGCCGATGGATACGCGGCGCACTGCGAGTCCGAAAGCTGAACCCGGCCGTTGGGCCTGCATAATTCCACTGTCCCGGCTCAGGCCGGGACAGTCATTTCAGAGCATGTGAATACGATGAATCTCAGACCCCTCCAGCTTCAGAACAATGCCGACCGCCGCCTCCGGGCTGGCCATCTCTGGATCTACAGTAACGAAGTGGACAACCAGGCCACACCACTGAAGGCTTTCGAGCCCGGTGAACAGGTGGTGGTGCAGGATGCCCGTGGCAAGGCGTTGGGAATCGCTTCGGTAAATCCCAATACACTGATCTGTGGTCGCATGTTGAGCCGGGATCTGCGCTACCCGCTGGATCGCTCGCTGCTGGTACATCGCTTCAAGGTGGCGCAGTCACTGCGCGAAATGTGCTTTGATCAGCCCTGCTACCGGTTGATCTTTGGTGATGCCGACCTGTTGCCCGGGCTGGTGGTGGACCGTTTCTATGACATCTTTGTGGTCCAGATATCGAGTGCCGGCATGGAGCGGCTGCAGCAGGAGATCGTGGATGCGCTGAACAAGGTGTTCCAGCCGCAGGCGATCGTATTCCGCAATGACGGCAAGATGCGTGCAACCGAAGGCCTGGAGACCTATGTTGAGGTGGTGCAGGGTGAAGTGCCGGAGCTGGCCCCGCTGATGGAGAATGGAGTGAATCTGCTGGCGCCGATCCTGACCGGACAAAAGACCGGCTGGTTTTACGATCACCGCGAGAACCGGGCGCGCATGCAGACGCTGGTCAAGGGCAAGCGGGTACTGGATCTGTTCAGTTACGTTGGTGGCTGGGGCGCGCAGGCACTGGCCGCCGGCGCTTCCGAGGTGGTGTGTGTCGATGCCTCGGTGACGGCGCTGGAAGTGGCAGCCGAAAATGCCCGTATCAATGAAGGCGAGACCCGCTTCCGTGGTCTGCAGGGCGACGCCTTTGAGCTGTGCAAGGCGCTGGTCGCAGACAAGGAGCGCTTTGATGTGGTGATTGTAGACCCGCCTGCTTTCATTGCCCGGCGCAAGGATATCCGTAACGGTGAGCGAGCCTATGCCCGTATCAACAATCTGGCCATGCGGCTGCTGGAAAAGGACGGCACCCTGATCTCCGCCTCCTGCTCCATGCATCTGGAAAAGAGCCGCCTGGTGGATATTCTGCGCGCCAACAGCCGAGAATTGGACCGTAACGGCCAGATCTTCGCGCAGGGCAGCCAGGGGTCAGACCATCCGATTCACCCGGCCATACCCGAGACCGAATACCTGAAAGCCTACTTCATGCGCGTGCTGCCGGCAGGCTAGGCACGTCGACAGCCCAGGGAGACCAAAATGCAGTATCAGACGCTTGGACAGTCCGACCTTAATGTCAGTCGCATGGCGCTGGGGACCATGACCTTCGGGCGCCAGAACACCGAGGCAGAAGCGTTCGAACAGCTTGATTATGCACTGGCTCAGGGCATTAACCTGATTGATGCCGCCGAGATGTATCCGGTACCCACTGCCGCCGAGTTTCAGGGCCGGACGGAGCAGTACATCGGCAACTGGATGCGTCAGCGCGGTTGCCGGGAACAGGTCATTCTGGCGACCAAGGCGGCCGGTCCCGGTGATATGGTCAGCTATTTGCGCCCTGATCTTCATCATGACGAGGCCAATCTGCGTGCGGCAATCGAAGGCAGCCTGACCCGTTTGCAGACGGATTATATCGACCTGTATCAGCTGCACTGGCCTGATCGCAGAACCAACTTCTTTGGCCAGCTGGGCTATCAGCACGACCCTTCTGCCGACGGCACGCCATTGGCGGAAACACTGCGCGTGTTGGGGGATCTGGTCAGGGAGGGTAAGGTCCGCTACATCGGTCTGTCCAATGAAACGCCCTGGGGTACCATGAAGTGTCTGCAGTTGGCCGAACAGCTGGGTCTGCCACGGATCATCTCGGTACAGAATCCCTACAGCCTGCTCAACCGCACGACCGAGGTGGGGCTGGCCGAAGTACTGCTGCGTGAGCAGGTGGGTCTGTTGGCCTACTCCCCGCTGGGTTTTGGTGTGCTCAGTGGCAAATACGCCGGTGGTGCTCGTCCTGAGGGGTCGCGTCTGGCGCTGTTTCCCGAATACAAGCGCTATATTACCGAGCAGGGGCAGGCGGCCACCGATGCCTACCTGGCGCTGGCGGTCGAGCAGGGGCTGGATCCGGCGCAGATGGCGCTGGCCTATGTGAACAGTCGCCCGTTTCTGGGCAGCAACATCATCGGCGCCACGAGCATGGAGCAGCTGCGCTCAAACCTGGCATCGCTGCAGCTGACGCTCGATGCGGATCTGCTGGTCGAAATTGAAACGATCCATCAGCGTTACCCCAATCCCTGCCCCTGACTATAATCAAGACAGAGGCGGACAGTTGACCTGAACGGGCAGGTGTCTGAGACAACCGATTCACAGGTTATTGTTACTCAAGGAGAGTCGACGTGATACATCAGCAAAGAGTAGAGGATTTGATGCAGCCCGTGCCCCATCCGCTGCATGTGGATATGTCTTTGGCGGAAGCCGTGGATCTGATTCTGCAGTCCGGTCTGAGCGGTTTGCCGGTGGTAGACAATGAGCATCGGGTGTGTGGTTTTGTATCCGAACATGATTGTGTCGGTTACCTGATCAGCGACAGCTACCATTGTGACAGCCGGATTCAGGTGCGCGATATCATGTACAAGGAGCCGCTGTGTGCCAGCCCCGGCGAGAACATTATTGATCAGGTGCAGAAAATGGGCGGTGACAAGCCCAAGACTTGGCCGGTGGTGAACAAGGACGGCCGGCTGGCGGGTGTGATCAGCCGTCGCTCCATCATGCGTGCGCTTAATGCCAGCATGAAAGGTTGCCGTACTCGCCTCTGAGGAAAAGCGTTGCACCGGAGTGCATTCACTCCGGTGCAACGGGTATCACTCTACCAACTGCAGAATCTGCCAGCCTCTTGCCTCTGCGGTTGTACGCAGGCGCTCATCCGGGTTGGTAGCTACCGGGTTATCCACCACTTCCAGCAGCGGCAGATCATTGTTGGAATCGCTGTAGAACCAGCTGTCTTTCAGATTGTGACCGGTCTGTTCCAGCCACTGCTGCAGGCGCGTTACCTTGCCGCCCTGGAAGCAGGGGGTGCCGGCGACCTTGCCGGTGAAGCGGCCATTGATCATTTCCGGATCGGTGGCGAGTAGATCATCAACCCCCAGTCGCTTGGCGATGGGCGCCGTGACAAAACGGTTGGTCGCGGTAATGATCAGCAGGAAGTCGCCCCGTTCCCTGTGCTGTTGCAGCAGGGCTTCCGCCTTGGGCAAGATGATCGGTTCGATGCACTCCTGCATGAATTCCGCATGCCAGCTGTCCAGTTGTTCCGGGGAGTGCTGTGCCAGTGGATTCAGCGCGAAGTTCAGAAACTGGTGGATATCCATCTCGCCGCGCAGGTACTCTTCATAGAAGCGGTCGTTGGCGGCGCGGTATTCCGTTTCGTCCACCACGCCCTTGCGGCACAGAAACTCGCCCCAGGCGTGGTCACTGTCGCCACCGATCAGGGTGTGGTCCAGATCAAAAATCGCCAGGCTCACGGTCAACTCCCTCAATGTCGGCTGCCGGCTGAGCCGGCGGAAAATAAAGCGCAAGCATAGACGGGCTTGGAGGTGCGTGCAATTGCCGAGAAGCAGCGGCTATTTGCCAAATCATGGATCTGTGGAACAATAAAACCAAAACGTATATTGATCGGGATCAGAATTGTGATTGATGCAGATGGATTCAGGCCCAATGTCGGAATCATTCTGGTTAATTCGCAGGGTCAGGTTCTTTGGGCAAGACGCATCGGGCAGAACGCCTGGCAGTTCCCTCAGGGGGGCATACAGTCGAACGAAACGCCGGAGCAGGCGATGTACCGCGAGCTGCGCGAAGAGATCGGTCTGTCACCCCGTGATGTTGAAATCATGGCGGTTACGCGAGGCTGGCTCCGTTACCGTTTGCCCAAGCGCATGATCAGGCGCCACTCACACCCCGTGTGTGTAGGCCAGAAACAGAAATGGTTCCTGTTGCGGATGCTCAGTGAAGACAGTGCCGTACGGATCGACCATACCGACTCGCCCGAGTTTGATGGCTGGGAATGGGTCAGTTATTGGTACCCTCTGGGACAGGTGGTGTCCTTCAAGCGCGAGGTGTATCGGAAAGCGATGAAGGAATTGTCACCGCGGTTGGCACGTTTGCCAGTCGGCGTCTGACGCAGAGATAGGAGCGCTCCATGAGCATGTTGAGTGTACTGCGCAAAATCGTACAGGAAGTCAGCACCGCCCCGGATCTGGAGTCCGTGCTGGATCTGATCGTGCGCCGCATTCAGCGTGCCATGCGCACGGAGGTTTGCTCCATCTTTCTGCTTGATCCTGTGCAGCAGCGTTACGTGCTGCGCGCGACTCAGGGGTTGAATCAGGAGGCGGTCGGCAAGGTCAGCCTGTCGATGACCGAAGGCATTGTCGGTCATGTCGGTCAGCGAGCCGAGCCGATCAACCTGGAGGATGCGTTCCGCCATCCTGCCTTTCATTACCTGCAGTCGACCGGTGAAGAGCGCTACCATGCCTTTTTGGGAGTGCCGATCATTCATCATCGCAGTGTGTTGGGTGTACTGGTGGTGCAGCAGCACGATCTGCGTCGCTTTGATGAAAGTGAAGAGGCGTTTCTGGTCACGGTGTCGGCCCAGCTGGCGGGAGTCATCGCGCATGCGGAGGCGACCGGCTCAATCAATCCAGAACAGCACCCTCAGGCCGAATCGAAGGCGGTACGTGATCGACGGTTTGACGGCGTGGCGGCTGCCTCGGGGGTTGCGATCGGGACCGTGGTCGTGGCGACCATCGATGCCGAGCTGGAAACCGTTCCGGACAAAACGCCGCGTGATGTGGAGCAGGAATTGCACAGTCTGGAGACGGCGATGGAAGCGGTGCGGGATGATATCCGTACCGCGGGACGCAGTCTGGCACAGCGACTGAAGTCCGAAGAGCAGGCGCTGTTTGATGTCTACCTGCGCATGTTGGATGACCCGGCACTCAAGAGCGAAATCGAGGCACGTATTCGTGCCGGCAACTGGGTTCAGGGGGCGCTGCGCGAAGTTATCCTTGGCCATGTGAAGCAGTTCAATGCCATGGAAGACGCCTACCTGCGTGAGCGTGCCACCGACGTGCGTGATCTTGGCCGGCGTATTCTCAGCTATCTGCAGGAAAGTGCGGGTCCGATGGAGGTGGATTATCCCGATGACAGTATCCTGATCGCGGATGAACTGTCGCCGGCGATGCTGGGCATGGTGCCGGAGGACAAGCTGGTCGGGCTGGTATCGGTTACCGGCTCGGGCAATTCCCATGCAGCGATCATGGCACGTTCAATCGGCATACCCACCGTGATGGGGGTGGTCGACCTGCCCTTTACCCGGCTTGAGGGGCGCAAGGTGATAGTGGACGGTTACTCCGGCCGCATCTATGTGAACCCTTCGGAGCAGTTGCTGGAAGCCTTCCGTGAAGTGATGCGCGAAGAGCGGCTGGTGGCGGCCGGGCTGGAAGGCCTCCGGGACCTGCCGGCCGAAACCACGGACGGCTATCGCATGCCGTTGTGGGTCAATACCGGGTTGGTGGCGGATGTGACCCGCTCACTGGAGCGCGGTGCCGAAGGGATCGGTCTGTATCGTACTGAAATTCCCTTCATGATCCGTGACTTCTTCCCCAGTGAGCAGGAGCAGCTGCAGAGCTATCGCAGTCAGATGGAAGCGTTTGCACCGCGCCCCGTGACCATGCGAACACTGGATATCGGCGGCGACAAGGCGCTGCCCTACTTCCCGATCGAGGAAGACAACCCCTTCCTGGGTTGGCGCGGCATCCGAGTAACTCTGGATCATCCCGAAATATTTCTGGTGCAGGTGCGTGCCATGTTGCGCGCCTCCGAGGGGCTCAACAATCTGCGCATCATGCTGCCGATGGTGACCAGTGTGCATGAAGTCGAAGAGGCGATGCGCCAGATCGACCGTGCGCTGGCCGAACTGCAGGACGAAGGCTACGCTGTTGAGCGCCCCATGGTCGGCGTAATGGTAGAGGTGCCGGCCGCGGTGTACCAGGTGCGCCGCTTTGCTCGAATTGTCGATTTCATCTCGGTGGGGTCCAATGACCTGACCCAGTACCTGTTGGCGGTGGACCGCAACAACCCGCGCGTGGCGGGGCTGTATGCACCCTATCATCCCGCTGTATTGCGAGCGCTGCAGTATATCGCCCGTGAAACGCGCAAGGAGGGCAAGCCGGTGTCCATTTGTGGCGAGATGGCGGCGGATCCTGGCGGGGCACTGTTGTTGATGGCGATGGGCTATGAAGTGCTGTCGATGAACTCCAACAACCTTCCACGGGTCAAGTCTGCCATTCGTGGCGTCAGCCTGGCCAGAGCGCAGTCACTGCTCAGCCAGGTACTGCGCATGGATGATGCCGAAGAGATCCACCGGTATCTGCGTCGTACTCTCAAGCATCTTGGGTTGGGACAGCTGACCCGGCCACGCCTTCCCAATCAGCAGGAACCAGCAGAGGACGATCCAGACTGTAGCGGCGCAGACTGACCGCACGGCCATCCCGGTCGTATCCTTCCTCCAGGAACAGCAAGCGGCCGCTGCGGTGCTGCAGCAACAGAGTGCTGGCACGGGTGCCGTAATCCGGCGAACGGATGAAACAGGACGACAGCAGCCGTTCCCGTTCCAGTCTGATACCGGTATCCGGCAGCGCCGCATCATTGGGGCGATGCTCATCGTGCAGCAATCGCAGCAACTGTGTTTCGTTCAGCTCATGTTTGTCCATGGCGCGGGTCAGGGCTGCCTTGGCGCGCAGCGTTTTTGGCCAGGGTGTATCCAGCAGCGCATTGCTTAATGCATGGATGCCGGGCATCACCGGCTGACACAGGCCACTGATGTTGCTGAAGTGCCAGAGTCCGTTGCCATCGGCCAGCAGCAGGTTGAATCCGGCTCGGGCGGCGGTAAGGCTGTTGCAGAAATCCTGTGCCGATTGCTGAGAGTGAATGAACTCCGTTACCAGTGCACCGCGGCTGGGGGCTCCCTCGGGAGGGCTGTGGCGAGCATCGCGGTGATTGGTAACCAGCGCAAAGCGGTTGTTGTTTCCCAGTGCCATCCAGCTGCCGCCTGCCTGCAGGTCCCGGCCCCCCATAATAGGCTGGTCTGGCCACGGGGCGACAGGTGCGGTGGGGCGAGCATGGAATTCGTCACGGTTGGCAACCAGTAGCAGCGGCCACTCCGGATCGGCATTAACGGCAATACTGAGCAGGCACACATTCCCTCCGGTTTCATCTGTGGGCAACAGTCACTAATATAATCGACTTTGTCGTACCAGGATTGAAACCATGTTAACAACTTTGGCGCTCTACCTGTTGTTGGGTGCGCTGGCCGGTGTTGTGGCCGGTCTGTTTGGAATCGGTGGCGGCCTGCTGATTGTGCCCGTGCTGATCGTTACCTTTGAACTGCAGGGAATACCGGCCGCTGTGCTGACCCATATGGCGGTGGCAACCTCGCTGGCGACCATCGTAGTCACCTCGATCAGCTCTGTCCGGGCGCATCACCGGCGGGGGGCGGTACGCTGGGAACTGTTTCGGCCGCTGGGGGTCGGTATTCTGCTCGGAGCTCTGCTTGGCGTGAACACGGCGGTACAGTTGCCCGGCCCTGTTCTGCAGTTGACCATCGGCATTTTTGTGCTGCTGGTGGCTGTGCAAATGGCCCTGAATCTCAAGCCCTCTGCAGGTGAAACGCAGCCATCGAAACCTGAACTGGGTGCTGCAGGGGCTGGTATCGGCTGGGCGTCTGCGATTTTCGGCATTGGTGGCGGCACCCTGACAGTCCCCTATCTGAACTGGCGTCGGGTCGGCATTCAGCAGGCGGTGGCGACCTCGGCCGCCTGTGGTCTGCCGATCGCGCTGATGGGCGCGGGCACCAACATCTGGCTGGGTTGGGGAGAAAAGCAGCTGCCAGCGTGGAGCCTGGGGTATGTTTACCTGCCGGCCTTTGCCGGTATTGTACTGGCCAGCTATCTGACGGCGCCGATCGGTGCGCGGCTGGCGCACAGTCTGCCTCAGGCGAAGCTGAAAAGAATTTTTGCTCTGTTTTTGCTCGCGGTATCACTGCGTTTCATTGTCGGTAATCTCTGGTGAGGCTTTATGTGGATTCATGATATCAACCCGCTGGCGCTGGAACTGGGCCCGCTGCAGATTCACTGGTATGGACTGATGTACCTGATCGGATTTGGCGGTGCCTGGTGGCTGGGTAACCGACGTGCCCGCCAACCTGGCTCCGGCTGGACTGAACAGCAGGTATCGGATCTGGTGTTCTGGGGCGCGGTCGGTGTGATCATTGGCGGGCGAGCCGGTTATGTGCTGTTCTACAACTTCGGCTACTTCCTGCAGGATCCGCTGTGGCTGTTTGCCGTGTGGGAAGGTGGCATGTCGTTCCATGGCGGCCTGTTGGGCGTGCTGACAGTGGTGTGGCTGTTTGCCCGACGTCAGGGCAAGAGCTTCTTTGAAATCGGCGATTTCATTGCGCCGCTGGTGCCCATCGGGCTGGGTGCCGGTCGTCTGGGCAACTTTATCGGCGGGGAGGTCTGGGGGCGGCCAACGGATCAATCCTGGGGCGTAATCTTCCCTCGTGCCGGTGACATGCTGGCGCGGCATCCGTCGCAGCTGTACCAGATGCTGTTGGAGGGTGTCGTCCTGTTTGCGCTGCTGTGGTGGTACTCATCGCGTCCACGTCCACGCATGGCAGTGTCAGGCCTGTTCCTGCTGGCCTATGGCTGCTTCCGCTTTCTGGTTGAGTTTGTGCGTGAGCCGGATGGTCATCTCGGGTTCATCGCGTTTGAGTGGCTGACCATGGGCCAGTTGCTGTCGCTGCCGATGCTGCTGTTGGGTGGGTTGCTGATGCGGCTGGCTTACCGCCGCAAAACGTAGATCAATCTGGTCTACACAAGCCAAACGCCCTAGAATAAAGTCCATTTGTTTTTGGAGCGGGGCGCATATGCAGCAGTATCTGGATCTGATGCGTGAGATCAAGGAGCAGGGCACCGACAAGGGTGACCGCACCGGCACGGGTACACGTTCCCTGTTCGGGCGCCAGATGCGGTTTGATCTGAGCGAAGGCTTTCCATTGCTGACCACCAAAAAGGTGCATCTGAAATCGGTGGTCTACGAGCTGCTCTGGTTCCTCTCCGGCAGTACCGACAATACCTGGCTGCAGCAGCAAGGTGTCAGCATCTGGAACGAATGGGCGCTGGAAAACGGTGAGCTTGGGCCGATCTACGGCAAGCAGTGGCGTTCCTGGGCCTGCCCGGACGGCTCCAGCATCGATCAGATCGCGACGGTTGTTGAGCAGATCCGGCACAACCCCAATTCGCGTCGCCTGATCGTCAGCGGCTGGAACCCGGCTGACCTGCCGGATGAGTCGCTCAGTCCGCAGGAAAATGCCCGGCGCGGCAAGGCGGCGTTGCCCCCCTGTCACACGCTGTTTCAGTTTTACGTTGCCAATGGCAGGCTGAGTTGCCAGCTGTACCAGCGCAGTGCCGACTTCTTTCTGGGGGTGCCGTTCAATATCGCCTCCTATGCGCTGCTGACACACATGATCGCGCAGCAGTGTGAGCTTGAAGTAGGTGAATTTGTACACACCTTTGGCGACCTGCACCTGTATGCCAATCACCTGAACGACCCGACAATTGTCGACGAGCAGTTGTCACGTACACCCAGGACCCTGCCGCAGCTGCGTATCAAGCGCCGTCCGGCGGATATATTCAGCTATTGTTTCGATGATTTTGAAGTGGTTGGCTACGACCCTGACCCTGCCATTCGTGCCCCCATCGCTGTTTGATCCCAAGGAGAAGTCATGCGTCTGGCAATGATTGCTGCCCAGTCTCAGAACCGAGTAATCGGTAATAACAACAAGCTGCCCTGGTATCTGCCGGAGGATCTGAAGTACTTCAAACGGGTGACTTTGGGCAAGCCGATCATCATGGGGCGCAAAACCTTCGAGTCGATCGGTCGACCGCTGCCGGGTCGCACCAACATCATCATCACGCGCAATCCGGACTGGACACACGATGGAGCAGGGGTTCGGGTTGTCCACAGTCTGCAACAGGCGATTGAGCTGGCGGAAAGCCTGGCACTGGTCAATGGCTTTGAGGAATCGCTGGTCATTGGTGGTGCCGAGATATATGCGCTTGCTCTGCCGCAGGCTGATCGGCTCTATCTGACTCAGGTCCATGCCGAGGTGCAGGGTGATGCGCATTTCCCGCCGCTCGACCCCGCGCAGTGGCATGAGGTGGCGCGGGAAGACTTCAATGCCATTGAACCCAACCCTTATGATTACAGCTTTATCGTGCTGGATCGTGCCGGAGGCAAGGCAGCATGATGCTGGATAACCTGCTGCAGGTTCTGGCTGATGGCGCCTTTCATTCCGGCAGCGAGATTGGCCGTACCCTGGGTATCAGTCGCAGTGCCGTCTGGAAGCATATGCAACGGCTGCAGGAGCTGGGTGTTGAGGTGTATAGCGTGAAGGGTCGGGGCTATCGCATTCCCGGTGGTCTGGATCTGCTGGATGAATCGGAGCTGCTGCAGCAACTGCCGCAGGCTGTGCGTGAACGGTTGGGGCAGTTGACACTGACGGTAGAAACGGACTCGACCAATACGCGTGCACTGGATGCGATGCAGGCGGGGGTCGCAACGGGCCTGTTTGCTGCCGAGTTTCAGCACGCCGGGCGGGGACGACGTGGACGACAATGGGTCAGTCCGCTTGGTTCCAGTCTCTGTTTCTCACTGGCCTGGCGCTTTAACAGTGGTGCTGCAGCGCTTGAGGGGCTCAGTCTTGCGGTGGGACTGGCATTGCAGCAGGCGCTGGAGCAGGAGGGTCTGGTGGATATCGGGCTCAAGTGGCCCAATGATCTGCTGGTGAATGATGCCAAGCTGGGAGGGATTCTGATTGAACTCAGCGGCGATGCAGCAGGCGAATGTCAGGTGGCCATTGGCATAGGTCTCAATGTTCAGCTGCCTGAGGCAGTGGTGGAACAGCTGGATCAGCCCTGTGTAGACCTGGCTCGGCTGGGCTATTCCGGTTCAAGAACTCGCCTGCTTGCCGTTGTGGTCGCTGAGCTGATCAACATGCTGGAGCGTTTTGAGGCCAGCGGTTTCGCACCGCTGCGCTCGGCCTGGGAGGAAGCCAACGCCTTTCGTGGGCGCGAAGTTGCCTTGAGTTCTGGGCCCCGTCGGTATGAGGGCACCTGTCTTGGGGTAACCGATCAGGGTGGGTTGCGCCTGCAGACAAGTGCAGGGCAGGAGGTGTTCCACGGTGGCGAAATGAGTGTGCGGCTGCAATGATCCTTGAAATTGATGCGGGTAATACATTCATCAAATGGCGCTACCGAGAAGGCGCCAGGTCTGTGGCAAGCGGTCGCTGGCTGACGCATGAGTTTGCGCCAGCAAATCTGCGTGACTGTGCTGAGGTGCCGCAGCAGGTGTTGGCGGGTTCAGTGGCAGGGGCGGCTTTCGAACAGGCGCTGTCTGACGCTGTTGCATCGGTCTGGGGTGTGCCTGTGCGGTTTGCACGCACGGCTGAGATGGCTGCAGGGGTGCGCAACAGTTACGCTGATCCGGCCAGGATGGGGGTCGATCGCTGGCTGGTGATGCTGGCGGCCTGGCAGCGTTGCGAGCAAGCCTGCTGTATCGTTGACTGCGGTAGTGCGATCACTGTCGACCTGCTTGATGCCGAAGGTGAGCATCGAGGCGGCTATATTTTGCCGGGATTGCGATTGATGCGTCAGGTGTTGACCGGCTCTACGGCCGGCATTCTGGTCGACCGTGATATCGAGGCGTTCAGTGTCGAGCCGGGTCGTGACACCAGTAGCGCTGTGGTGCATGGCACCAATCTCATGTTCAGTTCACTGGCAAAGATGCTGCCACACTGGCTGGAGCAGCAACAGGCCGGCGCGCCTCTGTTTGTGACCGGCGGTGATGGTGCGCTGTTCTGCGAACTTATGGGGATGGGAGAGCTTGTGCCTGATCTGGTCATGGACGGTCTGCGCTGGGCGCTGGAGTAGAGCATGTTACGTTGGTTGCTGCTTGTCCTGCTGTTATGCAATGCGCTGCTGTTTCTGTGGTATGCGCAGCGTGAGCAGGCGATCTCTGCGGACAGTTCATCCCGTCCGGAGCAGGTGACCGGGCTGCGGCTGCTGCACGAACTGGCCGCTGGCGAGAGTGCGCGCCCGCTACAGACCGAGTGTTATCAGTTGGGTGTCTTTGCAACGCCGAATGAGGCTGAGCAGGCAGCTGGGCGGCTGGCACCGGTCGTCATGGATGTTGCACAGACCCCCGCGCCTGATGAAGTGGCGGGCTATCAGCTGGCAGTTGAAATACCTTCGGAGGCAGGGGCTCAGCGGGAGTTGCTCGACCGGCTGGCGCTTGCGGGCTGGGTACCACAAACCCGTCAGGGACGCTTTCTGCTGGGGCCGTTCATGGGTGAACGGGCCCGTGCCGATGCAGTGGTTGAGCAGCGTGCGCTGAGTGAAGGGCTGGGGCTCAACAGTGAGTTGCGGCCCATCATGCAGCCGGGTACAGGGGTTCTGCTTGAAATTGAAGTGCCGGCCGGAACAGAAATTGGCCAGGCATCCCGGCAGCTTTTGCTGCGTGGCTGGCCGGGTATAAAAATTGAAAAAAAATTATGTTCGGGGCTTGCACAGCCCCAGTCGGATCAGTAAGATACGCACCACTTCGACGGTCAAGGCCGGTATAGCTCAGTTGGTAGAGCAACTGACTTGTAATCAGTAGGTCCGGGGTTCGACTCCTCGTGCCGGCACCATTTCGGCGAAGTGTTTGAAAGGCTGGTGGGGTTCCCGAGTGGCCAAAGGGATCAGACTGTAAATCTGACGCGCGAGCTTCGGTGGTTCGAATCCACCTCCCACCACCATCTCCGTTCAAGCGGGTATGGTATAGTGGCTATTACCTCAGCCTTCCAAGCTGAAGAGGCGGGTTCGATTCCCGCTACCCGCTCCAACGAAGATGTACCGAATATGCTCATGTAGCTCAGGGGTAGAGCACACCCTTGGTAAGGGTGAGGTCGGCGGTTCAAATCCGCCCATGAGCTCCAGTTTTGTCGCAAAGGGTAGATATAGAGATATGTCTACCCTTTGTTGTATTTGCGTCCTTGAAACGACTTGATCAGGTTGACTCGCGATGGCTAAGCAATCATTTGAACGTAACAAGCCGCACGTTAACGTAGGTACTATCGGCCACGTTGACCACGGCAAAACGACACTGACCGCTGCACTGACTCGCGTCTGCGCAGAAGTATGGGGCGGCGCCGCCGTTGCCTTTGACGGTATCGACAATGCACCGGAAGAGCGTGAGCGTGGTATCACCATCTCTACCTCTCACGTAGAGTACGAGTCACCGACTCGCCACTACGCGCACGTTGACTGCCCGGGCCACGCTGACTACGTGAAGAACATGATCACCGGTGCAGCGCAGATGGACGGCGCGATCCTGGTATGTTCCGCTGCTGACGGCCCCATGCCGCAGACCCGTGAGCACATCCTGCTGTCTCGTCAGGTCGGTGTACCGTACATTGTCGTGTTCCTGAACAAGGCCGACATGGTAGACGACGAAGAGCTGCTGGAACTGGTTGAGATGGAAGTTCGCGAACTTCTGGATCAGTACGACTTCCCGGGCGACGACACTCCGATCGTTGTAGGTTCTGCGCTGATGGCGCTGAACGGCGAAGACGACAACGGCTTCGGCACCACTGCCGTCAAGAAGCTGGTTGAGACCCTGGACGAGTACATTCCTGAGCCGGAGCGTGCCATCGACCTGCCGTTCCTGATGCCGATCGAGGACGTATTCTCCATCTCCGGTCGTGGTACCGTTGTAACCGGTCGTATCGAGCGTGGCATCCTGAACGTGGGTGACGAAGTGGAAATCGTGGGTATCCGCGACACCACCAAGACCACCTGTACCGGTGTTGAGATGTTCCGCAAGCTGCTGGATCAGGGCCGTGCCGGTGAGAACGTTGGTGCGCTGCTGCGTGGCACCAAGCGTGACGACGTTGAGCGTGGTCAGGTACTGTGCAAGCCGGGTTCAATCAAGCCGCACACTCGCTTCGAAGGCGAAGTGTACGTGCTGAGCAAGGAAGAAGGCGGTCGTCACACTCCGTTCTTCAAGGGCTACCGTCCGCAGTTCTACTTCCGTACCACAGACATCACGGGTGCTTGTGAACTGCCGGAAGGCGTTGAAATGGTCATGCCGGGCGACAACGTCCAGATGTCCGTTACCCTGATCAACCCGATCGCGATGGAAGAAGGCCTGCGCTTCGCCATCCGTGAAGGTGGTCGTACCGTTGGCGCCGGTGTGGTTGCCAAGATTATCGAGTAAAATTCGGTAATTACCTGTTGCACCCGTGCGGGGAGGTGCATATAATGTGCCTCCCTGTTACGCAACAGGCCAGTAGCTCAACTGGCAGAGCAGCGGTCTCCAAAACCGCAGGTTGGGGGTTCGAGTCCCTCCTGGCCTGCCATTCCTAATCGGGAATGGCGTCACACAAAGCGCAAGCTTTCATTTTTCCGAGGCCCTGGCGTGAACTCTAAAGTGACTTCCGAAGGATCTAAACTCGACGGCCTGAAGTGGCTTGTCGTTGTAGCATTGGTTGCGGCTGGTGTGGTAGGGAACTCCATGTTCGCTGGCGAGTCGCTGCTGTACCGTGTTCTGGCGCTGCTCGCGCTGGCAGTGGTTGCAGGGCTGATCGCACTGCAGACCGCGAAAGGAAAGGCATTCTTCAGGCTGTTTAAAGAAGCCAAGAATGAAATTCGCAGGGTTGTCTGGCCGACGCGCCAGGAAACGCTGCAGACAACTGCAATTGTAGTGATTGCTGTACTGTTGGTCGGGCTGGCGCTCTGGGGGCTTGATTCCCTGTTGGGTTGGCTGGTGTCCGGCGCCATCGGATAAGAGGTGTAAGCATGGACATGGACAAGAAGCGCTGGTATGTCGTGCATGCCTACTCCGGCTACGAAAAGCGAGTCATGAACGCGCTGAAAGAACGGATCGAACTGCATGGTATGCAGGATCTGTTCGGTGATGTGCTGGTTCCCACCGAAGAGGTGGTTGAGATCCGTGACGGCAAAAAGCGTAAGTCCGAGCGCAAGTTCTACCCCGGTTACGTGCTGGTGCAGATGGTCATGAATGATGAGACCTGGCATCTGGTGAAGAATACTCCCCGCGTAATGGGCTTTATTGGTGGTACGGCTGACAAGCCTGCACCGATTACTGAAAAAGAGGCTCAGGAGATTTTGCAGCGTGTTGAAAGCGGTGCAGACAAGCCGAGGCCTAAGACTGTGTTTGAACCCGGTGAGATGGTGCGTGTCATCGACGGTCCCTTTGCTGACTTCAACGGCGTGGTCGAAGAGGTTAACTACGAGAAGAACCGTTTGCAGGTGGCTGTTCTCATCTTCGGGCGCTCGACACCGGTCGAGCTCGAATTCACTCAGGTTGAAAAGGCCTGAGATTCTGGTAACGAAGCCGCCATCAGGCGGTTTTCGTTGTTGTGGAAATGGGGAGCCCGCAGGGCGTTTGAACCCAAAGGAGTAGCTTAATGGCTAAGAAAATCAACGCTTATATCAAGCTGCAGGTAAAAGCAGGTCAGGCTAACCCGAGTCCTCCCGTAGGTCCGGCTCTGGGTCAGCACGGTGTTAACATCATGGAGTTCTGTAAGGCGTTCAACGCCCAGACCCAGGGTATCGAGCCCGGTCTGCCGACTCCGGTTGTTATTACCGTATACAGCGACCGCAGCTTTACGTTCATCACCAAGACTCCGCCGGCTGCCATTCTGCTGAAGAAGGCTGCAGGCCTGAAGAGTGGTTCTGCACGTCCGAACACTGAGAAAGTGGGTACTGTTACCCGTGCTCAGCTGGAAGAGATTGCAACCACCAAGATGCCTGATCTGACCGCGGCTGACATGGATGCGGCTGTCCGCACCATCGCCGGTAGCGCTCGTTCCATGGGCCTTGTTGTAGAGGGTGATGAATAATGGCTAAGCTGACAAAGCGCCAGAAGGCGATTCGTGAAAAAATCGAGAGCGGCAAGCTGTACGCAGTAACTGATGCTGTTTCTCTGCTGGGCGAAGTTTCTGCTGTCAAGTTCACCGAGTCTGTCGACGTTGCGGTGAACCTGGGCGTTGATCCGCGTAAATCCGATCAGGTTGTGCGTGGTTCCAGCGTACTGCCGAACGGTACCGGTAAGGATGTTCGTGTTGCGGTTTTTGCGCAGGGCGAGAATGCCGAAAAGGCAAAAGCGGCTGGTGCAGACATCGTTGGTTTCGATGATCTGGCTGAGCAGGTAAAAGCCGGTAACCTGGATTTTGACGTTGTGATCGCGACTCCGGACGCCATGCGCGTTGTGGGTCAGCTGGGCCAGATTCTGGGTCCGCGCGGTCTGATGCCGAACCCGAAGGTTGGTACTGTAACACCCGACGTGGCGACTGCTGTTAACAACGCCAAGGCCGGTCAGGTACGTTTTCGTACTGACAAGAACGGTATTATTCATTGCTCCGTTGGCAAGCTGGGCTTCGAAGCTCAGGCCATCCAGCAGAACGTTGAAGCACTGCTGGCTGAACTGAAGAAGCTGAAGCCTTCTTCTGCCAAGGGTGTTTATGTCAAGAAAGTGACCCTGTCCACTACCATGGGCCCGGGTCTGGCGATCGATCAGTCCTCTCTGAGCTTCTGATCGACGTAAAGGTTTTTTGAGGGTCTTCGTGACCTGTAATACAGAGACGAAGGCCGTCAAAGACCGCAGGTGATGTCGTCACTTCGGTTGCGGCATCTTAATGGAAACACCAGCCTGCGCAGACGGTGAGATTCATGTGAATCAAAACCACCGTACTCAGAAGCCCCGCCAGGCGGGGTGGTTGGTAAACAGTCGTAAGACTATATCCAGGAGTAAATCGTGGCATTAGGACTCGAAGACAAAAAAGCGATCGTCGCTGAAGTCCAGGAAGCTGCCAAGTCTGCTCTGTCTGCAGTTGTAGCCGATTCACGCGGTGTAACTGTAGAAGACATGACTGCTCTGCGTAAAGAAGCCCGTGAAAACGGCGTATGGCTGAAAGTCGTACGCAACACGCTGGCTCGTCGCGCAGTAGACGGCACTGACTACGCATGTCTGCAGGACAGCTTTGTTGGTCCGACCATTATCGCCTTCTCCACCGAGCACCCAGGTGCCGGTGCGCGTATCCTCAAGGATTTCGCGAAAAAGAACGAGAAGCTCGAGCTGAAAACAGCCGCCTTCGAAGGTGAACTGGTCGACATTACAATGCTGGCAAGCCTGCCGACTTACGACGAAGCGATCGCCAAGCTGATGAGCGTCATGAAAGAAGCTTCAGCTGGCAAGCTGGTTCGTACTATTGCGGCCATTCGCGACCAGAAAGAGCAGGAAGCGGCCTGAGATACGTTCTCGGCTGTTTTTTGAAAGTTTTAACGAGCTATCGCTCTACCCAATTATCAGGATTTGAATCATGTCTCTGACTCACGAAGATATCATCAACGCAATTTCTGAAATGTCTGTTAAAGACGTAGTTACTCTGATCGAAGCCATGGAAGAGAAGTTCGGCGTAACTGCCGCTGCTGCTGTTATGGCTGGTCCGGCTGGTGATGCCGGCGCTGCTGCTGAAGAGCAGACTGAGTTCAACGTTGTTCTGGCTGCTGCCGGCGACAAGAAAGTAAACGTCATCAAGGCTGTCCGTGGCGCTACCGGCCTGGGCCTGAAAGAAGCCAAAGAGCTGGTTGACGGCGCTCCGTCTACCATCAAAGAAGGCGTTTCCAAAGATGAAGCTGAAGAGCTGAAGAAGGCTCTGGAAGAAGCTGGCGCGACTGTTGAGCTCAAGTAATCGCGTTGATGCGCAAAAAGCGGCTTAAAACTGCTTGAAAGCGTATGGCTGGTGGCGAAACGCCACCGGCCTTTTTCCGTTATTTATAGACAGCAAATAAATAATGGCTACACAGCCCGATCGCAGGCATGCGACGGACTGGCTTCTCAACCTGGGTGCAGATGCTGGGGAACACTGATGGCTTATTCATATACTGAGAAGAAACGCATTCGCAAGAATTTCGCCAAGTTGCGACAGGTTATGGATGTGCCATACCTGCTGGCGATTCAGCTCGACTCTTATCGTCGCTTCCTGCAGGATGGCAACGCAAGCGATGGACGTCGTGACGAAGGCTTGCACGCTGCGTTCAATTCCGTATTTCCAATTGTCTCTTACTCTGGCAACGCAGCCCTCGAGTACGCCGGTTACCGTCTGGGCGAACCCGTATTCGACGTGAAAGAGTGTCAGCAGCGTGGTATTACCTACGCAGCGCCTCTGCGCGTCAAAGTGCGCCTGATCATCTATGATCGCGACTCTTCTACGAAGGCGGTCAAGGATATCAAGGAGCAGGAAGTTTACATGGGCGAAATGCCCCTGATGACCGAGAACGGTACCTTCGTTGTTAACGGTACCGAGCGCGTCATCGTATCTCAGCTGCACCGCTCTCCGGGTGTGTTCTTTGACCACGACAAGGGCAAGACACACTCTTCAGGCAAGCTGCTGTATTCTGCCCGCATCATTCCTTACCGTGGCTCATGGCTCGACTTCGAGTTCGATCCGAAGGACAGTCTGTTCGTACGTATCGACCGTCGCCGCAAATTGCCGGCTACCATTCTGCTGCGTGCGCTGGGTCTTGAAGCGGAAGAGATTCTCGAAACCTTCTTCGAAACCACCGGCTGGACCCTCGAACAGGATGCCATCTGGATGGACCTGATCCCCGAGCGTCTGCGTGGCGAGACCATGTCGTTCGAGATCAAGGACCCTGAAGGCAACGTGATCGTTGAAGCGGGTCGTCGCATCACGCCGCGTCACATCCGCCAGATGGCCAAGGCAGGCATGCAGCAGTTGAACGTGCCGGCCGAGTACCTGATCGGCAAGGCGCTGGCCCGCAATCTGGTTGACCCGAGTACGGGTGAGCTGGTGGCCAACTGCAACGCCGAGATCACCGAAGAGTTAATCGGCAAGATGCAGGTGTTGGGCATCGATCGCATTGAGACACTGTACACTAACGACCTGGATTGCGGTCCGTTCGTGTCTGACACTCTGCGCATCGACCCGACCCGCAACCAGCTTGAAGCGCTGGTTGAAATCTATCGCATGATGCGTCCCGGCGAGCCGCCCACCAAGGAATCGGCTGAAGGTCTGTTCGAGAACCTGTTCTTCTCCGAAGAGCGCTATGACCTGTCCGGCGTTGGTCGCATGAAGTTCAACCGTCGACTGGGTCGTGAAGAAGTGACCGGTTCCGGTGTGCTCGACAAGAGTGACATTCTGGACGTCATGAAGACCCTGATCGAGATCCGCAACGGTCGTGGCACCGTTGATGACATCGATCACCTGGGCAACCGTCGTATCCGTTCCGTCGGTGAAATGGCCGAGAACCAGTTCCGTGTAGGTCTGGTACGTGTCGAGCGCGCCGTACGTGAGCGTCTCTCCATGGCCGAGTCCGACAACCTGATGCCGCAAGACCTGATCAACGCCAAGCCGGTGGCAGCCGCGATCAAGGAATTCTTCGGTTCCAGTCAGCTGTCACAGTTCATGGACCAGAACAACCCGCTGTCGGAAATTACGCACAAGCGTCGTGTTTCCGCACTGGGCCCGGGTGGCTTGACCCGTGAACGTGCCGGCTTCGAAGTCCGTGACGTGCATCCGACCCATTACGGTCGCGTATGCCCGATCGAGACCCCTGAAGGTCCGAACATCGGTCTGATCAACTCGCTGGCCGTTTTTGCCCGCACCAACGACTATGGTTTCCTTGAAACTCCGTACCGTCGCGTGCTGGATGGTCAGGTAACCGACGAAATCGATTATCTGTCGGCGATTGAAGAGAACAAGTACGTTATCGCCCAGGCTTCTGCAGCCATGGATGATAACGGTCGTCTGACCGACGATCTGGTGGCAGTGCGTCACCTCAACGAATTTACCGTAATGCCGCCGGAACGTATCCAGTACATGGATGTGTCTCCGCGTCAGGTGGTATCCGTTGCAGCGGCACTGATTCCGTTCCTGGAACACGATGACGCCAACCGAGCGCTCATGGGCTCCAACATGCAGCGTCAGGCCGTGCCGACTCTCCGTGCCGAGAAGCCGCTGGTCGGGACCGGTATTGAGCGTAACGTAGCGCAGGACTCC
Source organism: Marinobacterium sp. MBR-109 (assembly GCF_040547565.1). Lineage (NCBI taxonomy): Bacteria > Pseudomonadati > Pseudomonadota > Gammaproteobacteria > Oceanospirillales > Oceanospirillaceae > Marinobacterium > Marinobacterium sp. MBR-109. Next base: position 97,032 of record NZ_JBEPPZ010000008.1, on the reverse strand, counting down.
GGTGTCTGCGTGGTTGCGCGTCGCGGTGGTGTGATCGAGTCGGTCGATGCTGCTCGCGTTGTGGTACGTGTACATGACGATGAAGTTCAGGCGGGCGATGCCGGTGTGGATATCTACAACCTCACCAAGTATGTGCGTTCCAACCAGAACACCTGCATCAACCAGCGCTCCATCGTCCGTCCGGGCGAAGTGGTACAGCGCGGTGACATCATGGCTGACGGTCCGTCCGTTGACTTGGGTGAACTGGCGCTGGGTCAGAACATGCGCATCGCGTTCATGCCCTGGAACGGCTACAACTTCGAGGACTCCATCCTCATCTCCGAGCGTGTGGTTCAGGAAGACCGTTTCACCACCATCCACATTCAGGAACTGACCTGTGTGGCGCGTGACACCAAGCTGGGACCGGAAGAGATTACTTCCGATATTCCCAACGTGGGCGAGTCTGCACTGTCCAAGCTGGATGAAGCCGGCATAGTTCACATCGGTGCCGAAGTGGGCCCGGGTGACATCCTGGTTGGCAAGGTAACGCCGAAGGGCGAAACCCAGCTGACGCCGGAAGAAAAACTGCTGCGTGCGATCTTCGGTGAAAAGGCATCCGATGTTAAGGATACCTCCCTGCGCGTGAAGACCGGCACCATCGGCAAGGTCATCGATGTCCAGGTATTTACCCGTGACGGCGTTCAGAAGGATGAGCGTTCACTTTCGATCGAAAAATCGGAGCTGGATGCCATTCGCAAGGATCTGAACGAAGAGTTCCGCATCGTCGAGCAGGCAACTTTCGAGCGTCTGCAGCGCAAGCTGGTCGGTCTGTCCGCTGAAGGTGGCGCAGGTCTTAAGAAAGGCGAAGCGATCAGCGAAGAGTTCCTGTCCGGACTGAAAAAGTCCGAATGGTTCAAGATCCGTGTGGCGGATGAGTCGGTAGCAGAAGAGCTGGAGCTGGCACGCAAGCACCTGGAAGAGCGTCGCGAGAACCTGGACAAGCGTTTTGAAGACAAGAAACGCAAGCTGCAGACCGGCGATGATCTGGCTCCGGGCGTACTCAAGATCGTCAAGGTATACGTTGCCACCAAGCGCCGCGTACAGCCTGGTGACAAGATGGCGGGTCGTCACGGTAACAAGGGTGTTATCTCGGTTATCATGCCGGTTGAAGACATGCCGTACGATGCCAATGGCGAGCCGGTCGATATCGTGCTCAACCCGCTGGGCGTACCGTCACGTATGAACGTGGGTCAGATTCTGGAGACGCACTTCGGTGCTGCCGCCAAGGGGCTGGGTCGCAAGATTAACGGTATTCTGGAACAGGAGCAGGCCAAGGCCGAGAAGGTCAAGGCGCTGCGTACCTTCCTGGGACAGATCTACAATGATGACCACGGCGGTCTGACTGCGGGTCGTCAGGAAGAGCTGGACAGCTTCAGCGATGCTGAAATCCTGGAACTGGCTGCTAACCTGAAGGGCGGTGTACCGCTGGCAACGCCGGTATTTGATGGCGCCAAAGAAAGCGAAATCAAGGCACTGCTGCGTCTGGCGGATATGGATGACAGCGGTCAGGTGTGTCTGTACGACGGTCGCACAGGCGACCTGTTTGACCGTCCGGTAACCGTTGGCTACATGTACATGCTGAAGTTGAACCACTTGGTTGACGATAAGATGCATGCCCGTTCCACCGGCTCCTACAGCCTCGTTACTCAGCAGCCGCTGGGTGGTAAGGCGCAGTTCGGTGGTCAGCGCTTCGGTGAGATGGAGGTCTGGGCGCTGGAAGCCTATGGTGCCGCCTACACCCTACAGGAGATGCTGACCGTGAAGTCGGACGATGTGAACGGTCGTACCAAGATGTACAAGAACATCGTCGATGGCGATCACCGTATGGAACCGGGTATGCCCGAATCGTTCAACGTGTTGATCAAGGAAATCCGTTCTCTTGGCATCGATATCGAGCTTGAGAGCGAGTAAGACCTGAATGATCACCAGGCCGGGGTCCGCGGGTCCCGGCGCAGAGAACTCCGCGAGGAGCTATAGACAATGAAAGATTTGCTGAATCTGCTGAAGTCCCAGGGACAGTCCGAAGAGTTCGACTCAATTCGTGTGTCCCTGGCATCACCGGATATGATCCGTTCCTGGTCTTACGGTGAAGTCAAAAAGCCGGAAACCATCAACTACCGTACCTTCAAGCCGGAGCGTGATGGCCTGTTCTGCGCCAAGATTTTTGGCCCGGTCAAGGACTACGAGTGCCTGTGCGGCAAGTACAAGCGCATGAAGCACCGTGGCGTCATCTGTGAGAAGTGTGGCGTTGAAGTGACCCAGACCAAGGTGCGTCGTGAGCGCATGGCTCACATTGAGCTTGCATCGCCCGTTGCACATATCTGGTTCCTGAAATCGCTGCCGTCCCGTATCGGCTTGATGCTGGATATGACCCTGCGTGATATTGAGCGCGTACTCTACTTCGAATCTTTCGTCGTGATCGATCCGGGCATGACCACGCTTGAGCGCGGTCAGATGCTGAATGACGAGCAGTACTTCGAGGCACTGGAAGAGTTCGGCGATGACTTCGACGCGCGTATGGGCGCCGAAGCGATCAAGGAACTGCTGGCTTCGATCGACCTGGAAGAAGAGTGCCAGCAGCTGCGTGAAGAGCTGCCGCAGACCAACTCCGAAACCAAGATCAAGAAGCTGTCCAAGCGCCTCAAGCTGATGGAAGCCTTCCTGAAGTCGGGCAATGATCCCGGCTGGATGATCATGGAAGTGCTGCCGGTATTGCCGCCGGATCTGCGTCCGCTGGTACCGCTGGATGGCGGTCGTTTCGCGACCTCCGACCTGAATGATCTGTACCGTCGGGTGATCAACCGTAACAACCGACTGAAGCGTCTGCTGGACCTGAACGCACCGGATATCATTGTGCGCAACGAGAAGCGCATGCTGCAGGAATCCGTCGATGCATTGCTGGACAACGGCCGTCGCGGTCGTGCCATCACCGGTTCCAACAAGCGTCCGCTGAAATCCCTGGCCGATATGATCAAGGGCAAGCAGGGTCGTTTCCGTCAGAACCTGCTCGGCAAGCGTGTTGACTACTCCGGTCGTTCCGTAATCGTGGTCGGTCCGTACCTGCGTCTGCACCAGTGCGGTCTGCCGAAGAAAATGGCACTGGAGCTGTTCAAGCCGTTCATCTTCTCCAAGCTTGAGTTGCGTGGCCATGCGACCACCATCAAGGCGGCCAAGAAGATGGTTGAGCGTGAAGAGCCGCTGGTGTGGGATATCCTCGACGAAGTGATTCGCGAGCACCCGGTACTGCTGAACCGCGCACCGACACTGCACCGTCTTGGCATCCAGGCGTTCGAACCGGTCCTGATCGAAGGCAAGGCGATTCAGCTGCACCCGCTGGTGTGTGCTGCCTACAACGCTGACTTTGACGGTGACCAGATGGCGGTACACGTTCCGCTGACCATCGAAGCCCAGCTTGAAGCCCGTGCCCTGATGATGTCTACCAACAACATCCTGTCACCGGCCAACGGCGAGCCGATCATTGTACCGTCTCAGGACGTGGTACTGGGCCTGTATTACATGACCCGTGAGCGTATCAACGCCAAGGGTGAAGGCATGATCTTCTCCGACATCAAGGAAGTGCAGCGCGCCCACGGCGCCGGTCAGGTTCATCTTCAGGCGCGTATCAAGGTACGCATTCCGGAAGTGATCCGTGACATTGAAGGCAATGTGGAAGAGCGTCATGAGCTGCAGGATACGACTGTAGGCCGTGCCATGCTGTTCGATATCGTGCCTGATGGCCTTCCGTTCGAACTGGTCGACCAGGCCATGAAGAAGAAGTCGATCTCACGCCTGTTGAACGAAGCCTATCGCCGTTGCGGTTTGAAGGACACGGTTATCTTCGCTGACCAGTTGATGTACATGGGCTTCCGTCAGGCGACCATGTCCGGCGCTTCCATCGGCGTTAACGACTTTGAAATCCCGGCCGAGAAGGTCGAGATCATTGCCGAGGCCGATAAGGAAGTTAAAGAGATCGAGCGTCAGTTCGCTGATGGTCTCGTAACTCAGGGCGAGAAATACAACAAGGTTATCGACATCTGGTCGCGCGCCAACGAGCTGCTGGCCAAGAAGATGATGGATAACCTGAAAGTCGACGTTGTCATCGATGCCGAAGGCAACAAGGTCGAGCAGGAGTCCTTCAACTCCGTTTACATGATGGCCGACTCCGGTGCTCGAGGCAGTGCCGCTCAGATTCGTCAGCTGTCCGGTATGCGTGGCTTGATGGCCAAGCCGGATGGTTCCATCATCGAAACACCGATCGTGGCCAACTTCCGTGAAGGTCTGAACGTACTGCAGTACTTCATCTCCACGCACGGTGCACGTAAGGGTCTTGCGGATACTGCCCTGAAAACGGCGAACTCGGGTTACCTGACTCGCCGTCTGGTTGATGTGGCACAGGATGTGGTGATTACCGAGCCGGACTGTGGCACCGACAAGGGTGTATTGGTACAGCCGATGATCGAGGGTGGCGATGTGATCGTGACCCTGGGTGAGCGTGTACTGGGACGTGTCGTGGCTGAGGATGTACTTGACCCGAGCGGCAAGGAAACCCTGATCGAAGCCGGTACCCTGATCGATGAAACCTGGGTTTATCGTCTCGAAAATGACGAGAAATACAGCGGTATTGACGAGATTCTGGTGCGCTCTGCGATCACCTGTGAAGCACAGATCGGCATCTGCTCCAACTGTTACGGCCGTGACCTGGGTCGCGGGCATCTGGTTAACCGGGGTGAAGCGGTCGGCGTTATTGCCGCCCAGTCCATCGGTGAGCCGGGTACACAGCTGACCATGCGTACCTTCCACATCGGTGGTGCTGCATCGCGAGCCGCTGCTGTGGATAACATTCAGGTCAAGAACGGTGGTGAAATCCGCCTGCACAACTTGAAATACGTTGAGCGTACTGACGGCAACCTGGTAGCGACCTCTCGCTCGGGTGAAGTTGGTGTGACCGATGAGCATGGTCGTGAGCGTGAGCGTTACAAGCTGCCGTATGGTGCCATCATCAAGGTACGTGACGGCTCCAAGGTTGATGCCGGTGCTGTTGTGGCCAACTGGGACCCGCACACCCACCCGATCGTGACCGAAGTGGCGGGCCGCATTCAGTACGTGGGTATGGAAGATGGTATCACCATCAAGCGCCAGACCGATGAACTGACAGGCCTCTCAACCATTGAGATTCTGGATGGCAAGGATCGTCCGCAGGCTGGCAAGGACATCCGTCCGATGGTCAAGCTGGTAGACGAGCAGGGCAACGACGTGTTCCACCCGGGCACCGAAATGCCGGCTCAGTATCTGCTGCCGGCCAAGGCGATTGTTAACCTGAACGATGGTGCTGATGTACAGATCGGTGACATTCTTGCGCGTATCCCGCAGGAAGGCTCGGTCAACAAGGACATCACCGGTGGTCTGCCGCGTGTTGCCGACTTGTTTGAAGCGCGTAAACCGAAAGAGTCTGCCGTGCTGGCAGAGGTCTCCGGTACCGTGACCTTCGGCAAGGAAACCAAGGGCAAGCGCCGCATTGTGATCACTCCGCTGGACGGTTCCGATCCGGTTGAGATCATGATCCAGAAGTGGCGTAACCTGAACGTGTTCGAAGGTGAAACCGTTGAGAAGGGCGAAGTCATCTCCGATGGTCCGTCCAACGCACACGACATCCTGCGAATCCTGGGTGTGGCTGAACTGGCCAAATACATCGTCAGCGAGATTCAGGAGGTATATCGCCTCCAGGGTGTGGCAATCAACGACAAGCACATTGAAGTAATTGTGCGTCAGATGCTGCGCAAGGCCGAGATTAATGAAACCGGCGATTCCGACTTCATCCCGGGCGACCAGGTTGAGTATGCCGCGATCATTGATCAGAACAAGCGCCTTGACGCGGAAGGCAAGATTCCGGCCAAGTACGAGCGCGTACTGCTGGGTATTACCAAAGCCTCTCTGGCAACAGAGTCGTTCATCTCCGCGGCCTCCTTCCAGGAGACAACCCGTGTGCTGACCGAAGGTGCGGTAACCGGCAAACGTGACTTCCTGCGCGGCCTGAAAGAAAACGTTGTGGTAGGTCGACTGATCCCGGCGGGTACAGGTCTGGCTTATCACAGCGAACGTAAGCGTAAACGTCAGATGGCAACAGAAGGCATGACCGTGAGTGCAGAAGATGTGCAGCAGGCACTGACCGAAGCACTCAACGCATCCATGTCTTCGCCGGACGCTGAGTAAATATTGCTCAATAATTGACGTCAGGGGCCGGAATTGATTAAAATTCCGGCCCTTTCGTGCTGGACTCAAAGTTCAGCCCATAAAGATGGTAAAAAACCAAACGTGGAGTTTGCTTAATGGCAACGATTAACCAGTTGGTACGCCAGCCACGTAAGCGCAAGGTGCAGCAGAGCGACGTTCGCGCGCTCGAAGCATGTCCGCAGCGTCGTGGCGTGTGTACCCGTGTTTACACTACTACTCCGAAGAAGCCGAACTCGGCTCTGCGTAAAGTATGTCGTGTGCGTCTGACCAACGGCTTTGAAGTGTCTTCCTACATCGGTGGTGAAGGTCACAACCTGCAGGAACACTCTGTTGTTCTGATCCGTGGCGGTCGTGTAAAAGACCTTCCGGGTGTTCGTTACCACACTGTTCGCGGTTCTCTGGACTGCTCCGGTGTTAACGATCGCAAACAGGGTCGTTCGAAGTACGGTACCAAGCGTCCCAAGTCCTGATCCCGTCGCTCCGACGGTGAAGCTGTTCCAGCCGGTGGCCGCTTAGGGTTGCGTAGCTGTTAAAGCGAGACCGAAAGACGATAAGAGTAAGGGCGGATGTGAATACAATCCGCATATCCTGAAGACCTTAATTTATTACAGAGGGCTTATCCAATGCCAAGAAGACGCGTCGCTGCGAAGCGCGAAATCCTGCCGGATCCCAAATTCGGTAACATTACACTGGCAAAATTCATCAACCACCTGATGGTGCATGGCAAGAAGTCTGTTGCTGAGCGCATTGTTTATGGTGCGATGGACAAAATCGAAGAACGCACCAAGCAGGACCCACTGGAGCTGTTCGAAAAAGCACTGGAAACTGTTCAGCCGCTGGTTGAAGTCAAGTCCCGCCGTGTAGGTGGTGCGACTTACCAGGTGCCCGTGGAAGTACGTCCCTCCCGTCGTATGGCTCTGTCCATGCGCTGGCTGGTAGACGCCGCCCGTAAGCGTGGCGAGAAATCCATGGCGTTGCGTCTGGCAGGTGAGCTTGCTGATGCTGCTGAAGGTCGTGGTGCTGCTGTTAAGAAACGTGAAGACGTGCATCGCATGGCAGAAGCCAACAAGGCCTTTGCCCACTATCGCTTCTAAACATCAGAGGAATTGAGTCGTGGCTCGTAAAACCCCTATCGCGCGTTACCGTAACATCGGTATCTGTGCGCACGTAGATGCCGGCAAGACCACAACCACTGAGCGTGTTCTTTTTTACACAGGTCTGTCTCACAAGATCGGTGAAGTACATGATGGTGCAGCTACCATGGACTGGATGGAGCAGGAACAGGAGCGTGGTATCACCATCACCTCTGCTGCTACCACCTGTTTCTGGAGTGGCATGAATCAGCAGTTTGACGAGCATCGAGTCAATATCATCGATACTCCGGGACACGTGGACTTCACCATCGAAGTTGAACGTTCACTGCGTGTACTCGATGGTGCCGTGGTTGTACTGTGTGCCTCTTCAGGCGTACAGCCGCAGACCGAGACTGTATGGCGTCAGGCCAACAAGTATGAAGTACCCCGCATGGTGTTCGTCAACAAGATGGACCGTGCCGGTGCTGACTTCTACATGGTTGTCGATCAGCTGAAAAAGCGTCTTGGTGCGACCCCTGTTCCGATCAATATTCCGATCGGTGCAGAAGATCAGTTCAAGGGCGTTGTTGACCTCGTGATCATGAAGTCAATCATGTGGAACGAAGAAGATCAGGGTATGTCCTTCACTCTGGAAGACATTCCTGCTGATCTGCAGGCCAAGGCCGAAGAGCTGCGCGAGCAGCTGGTTGAGGCGGCTGCCGAGTCCAATGATGAGCTGATGAACAAGTATCTCGAAGGTGAAGAGCTCACCGTTGAAGAGATCAAGTCTGGTCTGCGCGCGCGCACACTGAACAACGAAATCATCCTGATGCTGGCCGGTTCTGCATTCAAGAACAAGGGTGTTCAGGCAATGCTGGACGCCGTAATTGAATACCTGCCGTCACCGACAGAAGTCAAGGCGATCGAGGGTACTCTCGACGACAAGGCTGAAACTGTCGAAACACGTGAAGCGGATGATTCTGCACCCTTCGCGGCACTGGCATTCAAGATCGCAACCGACCCGTTTGTAGGTACGCTGACATTCGTGCGTGTCTACTCCGGCGTACTGAACTCTGGCGACAGCGTGTACAACTCTGTCAAGCAGAAGAAAGAGCGCATCGGTCGTATGGTTCAGATGCATGCCAACAGCCGAGAAGAGATCAAGGAAGTACGCGCTGGTGACATCGCGGCCATGATCGGTCTGAAGGATGTAACCACTGGTGACACCCTGTGTGACCTGGACAAGAAAATTGTTCTGGAGCGCATGGAGTTCCCGGAACCGGTTATCTCCGTTGCAGTAGAGCCGAAGTCCAAGGCTGACCAGGAAAAAATGGGTATTGCACTGAGCAAGCTGGCTCAGGAAGACCCGTCATTCCGCGTTGAAACCGACGAAGAAACCGGTCAGACCATTATCTCCGGTATGGGTGAACTTCACCTGGACATCATCGTTGACCGCATGCGTCGCGAGTTCAAGGTGGAAGCCAATATCGGTAAGCCGCAGGTTGCCTACCGCGAGAAGATCCGCAAGTCTGTTGTGGCGAACCACAAGTTTGCTCGTCAGTCTGGTGGTCGCGGTCAGTATGGTCACGTTGTTGTAGAGTTCAGCCCGAGTGATGAAGAAGGGCTGGAATTCCTCAACGAGATCGTAGGTGGTGCGATTCCGAAGGAATACATCCCGGCGGTACAGAAAGGTATCGAAGAGCAGATGAAGAACGGTGTTATCGCCGGTTATCCGCTCATCGGTTTGAAGGCACGTCTGTACGACGGTTCCTTCCACGAAGTTGACTCCAACGAGATGGCGTTTAAAATCGCCGCATCACAGGCACTGAAGAAGTATGCACAGGAAGCTAGCCCGTGCCTGCTCGAGCCGATGATGAAAGTTGAAGTCGTAACCCCTGAAGAGTACATGGGCGATGTGATGGGCGACCTGAACCGTCGTCGTGGCCTGGTACAGGGTATGGAAGACAGCACATCCGGCAAGGTAATCAACGCTGAAGTACCGCTGGGTGAAATGTTCGGTTACGCTACTGACCTGCGCTCTGCGTCTCAGGGTCGTGCGACCTATTCTATGGAGTTCAAAGGCTACGCCGAAGCTCCGCAGAATATTGCCGAAGCCGTTATTAAGCAGAACTGATAAGCCAATTGCTGAATTAAGAGGATATAACCGTGGCTAAGCAATCATTTGAACGTAACAAGCCGCACGTTAACGTAGGTACTATCGGCCACGTTGACCACGGCAAAACGACACTGACCGCTGCACTGACTCGCGTCTGCGCAGAAGTATGGGGCGGCGCCGCCGTTGCCTTTGACGGTATCGACAATGCACCGGAAGAGCGTGAGCGTGGTATCACCATCTCTACCTCTCACGTAGAGTACGAGTCACCGACTCGCCACTACGCGCACGTTGACTGCCCGGGCCACGCTGACTACGTGAAGAACATGATCACCGGTGCAGCGCAGATGGACGGCGCGATCCTGGTATGTTCCGCTGCTGACGGCCCCATGCCGCAGACCCGTGAGCACATCCTGCTGTCTCGTCAGGTCGGTGTACCGTACATTGTCGTGTTCCTGAACAAGGCCGACATGGTAGACGACGAAGAGCTGCTGGAACTGGTTGAGATGGAAGTTCGCGAACTTCTGGATCAGTACGACTTCCCGGGCGACGACACTCCGATCGTTGTAGGTTCTGCGCTGATGGCGCTGAACGGCGAAGACGACAACGGCTTCGGCACCACTGCCGTCAAGAAGCTGGTTGAGACCCTGGACGAGTACATTCCTGAGCCGGAGCGTGCCATCGACCTGCCGTTCCTGATGCCGATCGAGGACGTATTCTCCATCTCCGGTCGTGGTACCGTTGTAACCGGTCGTATCGAGCGTGGCATCCTGAACGTGGGTGACGAAGTGGAAATCGTGGGTATCCGCGACACCACCAAGACCACCTGTACCGGTGTTGAGATGTTCCGCAAGCTGCTGGATCAGGGCCGTGCCGGTGAGAACGTTGGTGCGCTGCTGCGTGGCACCAAGCGTGACGACGTTGAGCGTGGTCAGGTACTGTGCAAGCCGGGTTCAATCAAGCCGCACACTCGCTTCGAAGGCGAAGTGTACGTGCTGAGCAAGGAAGAAGGCGGTCGTCACACTCCGTTCTTCAAGGGCTACCGTCCGCAGTTCTACTTCCGTACCACAGACATCACGGGTGCTTGTGAACTGCCGGAAGGCGTTGAAATGGTCATGCCGGGCGACAACGTCCAGATGTCCGTTACCCTGATCAACCCGATCGCGATGGAAGAAGGCCTGCGCTTCGCCATCCGTGAAGGTGGTCGTACCGTTGGCGCCGGTGTGGTTGCCAAAATCATCGAGTAATCTCTGATTACTGGTTGAACTGAAAAAGCCCTCTTCGGAGGGCTTTTTTGTAGCTGTTGCTCTGGTTGATCAAAAAGTAAACTTTCGGTTGACGATGGTAACCTCACTGGGTAAAATTTGCCTCCCCTTTATCCGAGGGGAGGTCGGCTATTGCCGTTAAAAAACTTACAGGAAATGCGTGATCAGAATGCAGAACCAAAAAATCAGAATTCGTCTGAAGGCTTTTGATCATCGCCTGATCGACTCATCTGCTCAGGAGATCGTTGAGACTGCTAAGCGGACGGGTGCTCAGGTGCGTGGTCCGATCCCACTTCCTACCCGCAAAGAACGTTTTACCGTACTGATCTCTCCGCACGTCAACAAAGACGCGCGTGACCAGTACGAAATCCGTACTCACAAGCGTGTACTGGACATCGTTGAGCCGACAGAAAAGACTGTCGACGCACTGATGAAGCTGGATCTCGCTGCGGGTGTTGAAGTGCAGATCAGCCTCGGCTAATAAGCACTGCGCTAATTATTCAATTAATGAAGCGCTATTTGTGGAATGCACCTGAAAAGGGCAGCCATAGCGGGTGACAGCCCCGTACACAACTGGCAAGAGGTATAAACATGTCTGTAGGACTTATCGGACGTAAAGCGGGTATGACCCGTATCTTCACAGAAGATGGCGTGTCCGTGCCAGTCACCGTCATCGAAATGGAACCGAACCGTGTTACCAGCGTCAAGACTGTCGAAAGCGACGGTTATGCAGCGGTACAGGTGACCACTGGCAGCAAAAAGGCTAATCGCCTGAGCAAGCCGGAAGCGGGTCACTATGCCAAGGCTGGTGTAGAAGCCGGTCGCGGTTTGTGGGAGTTCCGTCTGAATGGTGACGAGGAAATCAACGTTGGCGATTCGCTGACAGTTGAGCGCTTCGAAGCAGGTCAGAAGATCGATGTTACCGGTCAATCAAAAGGTAAGGGTTTCCAGGGTGGTGTTAAGCGCTGGAACTTCCGTACTCAGGATATGACTCACGGTAACTCCGTTTCTCACCGTGCTCCGGGTTCCATTGGTCAGTGCCAGACCCCGGGTCGTGTCTTCAAAGGTAAAAAGATGGCCGGTCATATGGGTGCTGAGCGTTGCACCGTACAGACTCTGGAAGTCGTACGTGTCGATGCAGAGCGCAACCTGCTGATCGTCAAGGGAGCAATCCCGGGCGCCACTGGCGGCGATGTCATCGTTAAACCTGCTGTTAAAGCACGCGCCTGAGGAGGATTGTCATGAATCTGAATCTGACTGGAGCCAACGGATCGGTTGAAGTTTCCGATCTGGCTTTTGGTAAAGAGTTCAATGAGGCGCTGGTACACCAGGTCGTAACTGCCTATATGGCAGCCGGTCGTCAGGGTACCAAAGCGCAGAAAAATCGTTCCGCTGTTTCCGGCGGTGGCGCCAAGCCCTTCCGTCAGAAGGGAACTGGCCGTGCTCGTGCCGGTACCAGCCGTTCGCCGTTGTGGCGTGCAGGTGGTGTCACGTTCGCTGCACAGCCACGCAGCTACGCTCAGAAAGTGAACAAGAAGATGTATCGCGCTGCTATGCGTTGCATCCTGTCTGAGCTGGTGCGTCAGGAACGTCTGGTTGTCGTAGAAGACTTCCAGCTGGAAGCACCGAAAACCAAGCAGTTTATTGCCAAGCTCGGTGAGCTGAAACTGGACAATGCACTGCTGATTACCGAAAACGTCGAGCAGAATCTGTATCTGGCTGCGCGCAACGTGCCGCACGTTGATGTGCGCGACGCTGCAGGTATCGACCCGGTTAGCCTGGTTGGTTTCGAGAAGGTCCTGGTAACAGTCCCTGCTCTGAAGAAAATTGAGGAGGTGCTGGCATGAACCCGGAACGCATTTATAAAGTGCTGCTCGGACCGCACATCTCTGAAAAAGCCACAATCGTAGCAGAAGGCAGCGAGCAAGTTGTTTTCCGTGTGGCCAAAGATGCAACCAAGCCGGAAATCAAGCGAGCCGTTGAAGAGCTCTTCAACGTTAAGGTCGCAGGCGTCAGCGTTCTGAACATCAAAGGCAAAACCAAGCGCACCCAGCGTGGTCTTGGCAAGCGTAATGATGTTCGTAAAGCGTATGTCCGTCTGGCCGAAGGCTCCGAAATCGATTTCCTGGCAGGCGAATAACGAGGGGTTGAACAATGGCAGTTATTAAAGCAAAGCCGACCTCTGCTGGACGTCGTCATCTCGTAAAGGTGGTCAGCGCTGATCTGCATAAGGGTAAGCCTTTTTCCGCACTGGTCGAGAAGAAGAGCAAGTCCGGTGGTCGTAACAACAACGGCCGTATCACCACCCGTCATATCGGTGGTGGTCACAAGCAGCATTACCGTATCGTCGACTTCCGTCGCAACAAGGATGGCATCCCCGCTGTAATCGAGCGTGTGGAATACGATCCGAACCGTTCTGCGCACATCGCTCTGGTGAAGTACGCTGACGGTGAGCGTCGTTACATCATTGCGGCCAAAGGTCTGACTGCGGGTTCCAAGATCCAGTCTGGTGATGATGCCGATATCAAAGTCGGTAACACTCTGCCGCTGCGTAACATTCCGCTGGGTAGTACTGTTCACTGTGTCGAACTGAAGCCGGGTAAAGGCGCTCAGATCGCACGTTCAGCAGGAACCTCTGCACAGCTGGTGGCCCGTGAGGGAACCTACGCGACACTGCGTCTGCGTTCAGGTGAAACTCGCAAGGTGCTGTCCGAATGCCGCGCGACCCTGGGTGAAGTGAGCAACTCTGAGCACAGCCTGCGTCAGCTGGGTAAAGCTGGTGCCAAGCGCTGGCGTGGTGTTCGTCCTACCGTTCGCGGTGTGGCGATGAACCCGGTTGATCACCCGCACGGTGGTGGTGAGGGTCGTACCTCTGGTGGTCGTCACCCGGTTACTCCGTGGGGCGTGCCGACCAAGGGTCACAAAACCCGTTCGAACAAGCGTACTGACAAACTGATCGTACGCCGTCGTCAGGCTAAATAAGAGGATACAGCTGTGCCACGTTCACTGAAGAAAGGTCCGTTCATTGACCTTCACCTGTTGAAGAAGGTAGAGGCTGCAATCGAGGCTAACGAGCGTCGTCCGATCAAAACCTGGTCACGTCGTTCAACTGTGTTTCCGCAGTTTGTAGGTCTCACTATTGCAGTACATAACGGTCGTCAGCATGTTCCGGTTTTCATTACCGAGGACATGGTCGGCCATAAACTGGGCGAGTTCGCTGCGACACGTACATACCGCGGTCATGCAGCCGACAAGAAGGCCAAGAAGAAGTAAGGGGGTTGATGATGGAAGTTATCGCCAAGCATGTAGGCGCCAACATCTCCGCCCAGAAGGCCCGACTGGTCGCTGATCAGATCCGTGGTAAGTCTGTGGGCGAAGCTCTGAATATCCTGGCGTTCAGCACGAAGAAAGGTGCACACCTGGTCAAGAAGGTACTCGAGTCTGCTATCGCAAATGCGGAGCATAACGAAGGTGCTGATGTTGACGAGCTGCGTGTATCAACGATCTTCGTTGATGAAGGGATGACCATGAAGCGTATCCGGCCGCGTGCCAAGGGTCGCGCTGATCGCATCCTGAAGCGTACGTCACATATCACCGTCAAGGTGGCCGACTAAGAGCTGACTGCTAGGAGAGTTCAATATGGGTCAGAAAGTAAATCCGACCGGTATTCGGCTTGGTATCGTCAAGGATCACACCTCTGTGTGGTACGCGGACAAGTCTGAATACTCTGCACGGCTGCTGAACGATCTCCAGGTTCGTAAGTACCTGGATCAGCAGCTGAAAAATGCATCTGTAAGCCGCATCGAAATCGAGCGTCCGGCACAGAATGCCAAGATCACCATCTACACGGCTCGTCCGGGTATCGTGATCGGCAAGAAGGGCGAAGATGTCGAGAAGCTGCGTAACGCTGTTTCCCAGATGATGGGTGTGCCTGTTCACATCAACATTGAAGAAGTACGCAAGCCGGATCTGGATGCGAAACTGGTTGCACAGAGCGTTGCCAGTCAGCTGGAACGTCGCGTAATGTTCCGTCGCGCCATGAAGCGCGCAGTTCAGAACGCCATGCGTCAGGGCGCCAAAGGCATCAAAATTCAGGTTGGCGGTCGTCTCGGCGGTGCCGAGATCGCACGTACTGAATGGTATCGCGAAGGTCGTGTTCCTCTGCACACTCTGCGTGCAGACATCGATTACGCTACCTACGAGGCCCACACCACCTACGGTGTGATTGGCGTTAAAGTCTGGATCTTCAAGGGTGAGATCCTCGGCGGTATCGAACAGGTACGTGCCGAGAAGAACGCGCCCAAGAAGAAAGGTTCTAAGTGAGGTAGACGTCAATGCTGCAACCGAAACGACTGAAATACCGCAAGGTAATGAAAGGTCGCAACCGCGGCCTGGCACAGCGCGGCAGCAAGGTCAGCTTTGGTGAGTTTGCACTGAAAGCGACCGGTCGTGGCCGCATCACTGCTCGCCAGATCGAAGCGGCCCGTCGTACCATGACCCGTCACGTTAAGCGTGGTGGCAAGATCTGGATCCGGGTTTTCCCGGACAAGCCGATCACCACCAAGCCGCTTGAAGTACGTATGGGTAAGGGTAAGGGTAGCGTGGAATACTGGGTCGCTCAGATTCAGCCCGGCAAGGTGCTGTTTGAAATGAGCGGTGTTCCCGAAGAGCTGGCTGCAGAAGCCTTCGCTCTGGCTGCTGCCAAGCTGCCGGTATCAACCACTTTTGTTAAACGGACGGTGATGTAATGAAAGCTACTGAACTGCGCGACAAGTCCGTTGAAGAGCTTCAGCAGGCTCTGCTGGGTCTTCTGAAGGACCAGTTTAACCTGCGTATGCAGAAAGCTACTGGCCAGCTGGCGCAGACTCACCTGCTGGGTCAGGTTCGTCGCGACATCGCTCGCGTTAAGACAGTACTTAACGAAATGCAGGTGACCAAATGAGCGCGGAAAAACGTACTCGGACTGTGACCGGTAAGGTCGTCAGTGACAAGATGGATAAAACCATCACAGTTCTGGTTGAGCGTAAGGAAAAACACCCGATCTACGGTAAGTTTGTAAAGCGCTCCACCAAACTGCATGCTCACGATGAGAAGAATGAGTGTCAGATGGGTGATCTGGTAACTATTGCCGAATCCCGTCCGCTTTCAAAGACCAAAACCTGGTCGCTTATTCGCATTGAAGAGCGTGCAGCAAAGGTGTAAACTAGTGCGCCTTTGCTCCATTATGCCTGCTCACCTCAGCTGCTAATGGCAGTTGTGGTGACGGTTTATACAGTTTGTGGAGTAGACCATGATTCAGACTGAAACGATGCTTGATGTTGCTGACAACAGCGGCGCCAAGCGTGTGCAGTGTATTAAGGTCCTGGGTGGTTCTCACCGCCGCTACGCATCCGTTGGCGACATCATCAAGGTGACCGTCAAGGAAGCAATTCCGCGTGGCAAGGTGAAGAAAGGCCAGGTGCTTAAGGCTGTCGTAGTGCGTACCCGTAAAGGTGTTCGTCGTCCTGATGGTTCACTGATCCGCTTTGATACCAACTCTGCGGTTCTGCTGAACAACAACGACGCTCCGATTGGAACGCGTATCTTCGGGCCAGTAACGCGTGAACTTCGTAATGAGAAGTTCATGAAGATCATTTCCCTGGCGCCTGAAGTGCTCTAAGACCCTGTTTTCGAACAGTGTCTTGTTGAAAACGCCACTCCCGACAAGGGTTTGGCGTTTTTGAGCATGAGAGGGTAGCAGGAAAAGACAAGGTAAAATAATGCGTAAGATTCGTCGCGACGATGAAGTCATCGTTATCGCAGGTAAAGATAAGGGCAAGCGCGGCAAGGTTATGCGCGTGCTGCAGGACGATCGTCTGATCGTTTCTGGCATCAACATGATCAAGAAGCACCAGAAGCCCAATCCGATGCTGGGTCGTCAGGGTGGCATCGTTGAGAAGGAAGCGGCTATCGCGACCTCCAACGTGGCTATCTTTAACGCGCAGACCGGAAAAGGCGATCGTGTAGGCTTCAAGCTGCTCGAAGACGGCACCAAGGTCCGCTTCTACAAGTCTACCGGCGAAACCATCGTTGGTGCTAAGTAAGAGAGGTTGGTGCAAATGTCCAGATTGAAAGCGCTTTACGCAAACGAAATCAAGCAGAAGCTCAAAGAAGAGCTGAACTGCCCGAATGTCATGGCTGTTCCCCGCGTTACCAAAATCACCCTGAACATGGGTGTTGGTGAAGCGCTGGGTGACAAGAAACAGCTCGAAAATGCTGTTGCTGACATGACTGCAATTGCAGGTCAGAAGCCGGTCGTAACCAATGCTCGCAAGTCAATTGCAGGCTTCAAGGTTCGTGAAGGCTGGCCGATCGGTTGCAAGGTCACGCTGCGTGGTCAGCAGATGTGGGAATTCCTGGATCGTCTGGTTGACGTTTCCATCCCGCGTATCCGCGACTTCCGTGGTCTGAACCCGAAGTCCTTCGATGGCCGTGGTAACTACAGCATGGGCGTCAAAGAGCAGATTATCTTCCCGGAAATCGACTACGACAAGGTCGACAAGCTGCGTGGTCTTGATATTACGATCACCACAACCGCGAAGAACAACGACGAAGGTCGTGCACTGCTGACCGCTCTGCAGTTCCCGTTCAAGAAATAAGGCAGGGGTTGAATAATGGCCAAGGTTTCCATGATCAATCGTGAGCTCAAGCGCGAGAATCTCGTGAACAAGTACGCCGCCAAGCGTGCTGAGCTCAAAGCAATTATTGCAAGCCCAAACAGCTCTGAAGATGAGGTTTGGGATGCACAGGTCGCGCTGCAGAAGTTGCCGCGTGATGCTAGCCCGGTGCGCAAGCAGCGTCGCTGTCAGGTTACAGGTCGTCCGCACGGCGTTTATCGCAAGTTCGGACTGTGCCGTAACAAGCTGCGTGAAGCAGCTATGCGCGGTGATGTTCCGGGTCTGAAGAAGGCAAGCTGGTAAGCTTGTCATTGGTAAGCTCAGTGGCCAGGGCAGGCAATTTGCCTGCTACCGCACTGCGCTGCACTTAAGAGGACGTTAATAGCATGAGTATGCAAGACACCCTCGCGGATATGTTTACCCGTATCCGCAACGGACACATGGCTGAAAAAGCCCATGTTGCCATGCCGTCTTCCAAGCAGAAGGTTGCAGTAGCAAACCTTCTGAAGGATGAAGGCTACATCACCGACTTCTCTGTTGAAGGTGATGTAAAGCCGGTCCTGTCCATCGAACTGAAATATTTCGAAGGCAAACCGGTTATCGAAGAGATCAAGCGTGTAAGCCGTCCCAGTCTGCGTATCTACAAGAGCGCGTCTGAGCTGCCGAAAGTGGCAGATGGTCTTGGTATCGCAATTGTCTCTACCAGCAAAGGCGTCATGACCGATCGCGCTGCCCGTAAGGCCGGCATCGGTGGTGAAGTTATCTGCACGGTATTCTAAGAGGTATTCCAATGTCACGAATTGCGAAGAAACCCGTAGTAGTACCGGCAGGCGTGGAGATCAAAATGGCAGGTCAGTCTCTGACTGCCAAAGGTAAAAACGGTCAGCTGAGCCTGGATGTACATGCTTCAGTTGCCGTAGAGCAGGCTGAAGGTCAGCTCGTTTTTGCTCCGCGTGATGGCGCCAAACAGTCTATGGCACTGGCTGGTACTACACGTGCACTGGTCAACAATATGGTGGTTGGTGTAAGTGAAGGCTTTTCCAAGACCCTGAATTTGCTGGGTGTTGGTTACCGTGCGCAGGCTAAAGGTAAAGTTCTGAACCTGACGCTTGGCTTCTCTCATCCGATCGATTACGAACTGCCCGAAGGTGTTACAGCTGAAACACCGAACAACACCACGATCGTTATCAGCGGTGCTGATAAGCAGCGTGTTGGTCAGGTGGCTGCAGAAGTTCGCGCGTTCCGTCCGCCTGAGCCTTATAAAGGTAAGGGTGTTCGTTATGTTGACGAATATGTACGCCGTAAAGAGGCTAAGAAGAAGTAAGGCAGGGTCATGAACGTTAAGAAACAAGCTCGTATCCGTCGTGCGCGTCGGTCGCGCATGCAAATGCGCGAGCAGAGCGCTGTTCGCCTTTGCGTGAACCGCTCTCCGCGTCACATTTACGCGCAGGTTATCTCTGCTGATGGCAGCCAGGTTCTGGCCTCTGCTTCCACAGTAGAAAAAGATCTGCGTGAAGGTGCTACCGGAAATATCGAAGCAGCCAAGAAAGTGGGTGCTCTGATCGCCAGCCGTGCTAAAGAAGCCGGCGTTTCCAAGGTAGCGTTTGACCGCTCCGGTTTTAAATACCACGGTCGTGTTGCAGCTCTTGCTGATGCTGCTCGCGAAGGCGGCCTGGAATTCTAAAGGTTTCTATTATGGCAAATCACGAACAGAAAGACGGTGAACTGCAAGAGAAGCTGGTTCAGGTAAACCGCGTCGCCAAGGTGGTAAAAGGCGGTCGTATCTTCGGTTTCACAGCGCTGACTGTCGTTGGTGACGGTAACGGACGTGTGGGCTTCGGCCGCGGTAAGGCACGTGAAGTTCCTGTTGCGATCCAGAAGGCGATGGAGCAGGCGCGCCGTAACATGGTTAGCGTACAGCTCAACGGCCACACTCTGCAGTACCCGGTCAAGGCCCGTCATGGTGCCTCCCGTGTTTACATGCAGCCCGCTTCAGAAGGTACCGGTGTAATCGCCGGTGGTGCAATGCGCGCCGTTCTGGAACTGGCAGGCGTACACAACGTACTGGCCAAGTGCTACGGCTCTACCAATCCGGTAAACGTAGTACGTGCAACCATCAACGGCCTGAAAGTCATGAAGGCGCCTGAAGATGTTGCAGCCAAGCGTGGCAAGTCCGTTGAAGAGATTCTGGAGAGCTAAGCGATGGCGAATACTATCAAGGTAACTCTGACTCGTAGCACCATCGGTCGGCTGCCCAAGCACATTCAGTGTGTGAAGGGTCTGGGTCTGCGCCGTATCGGCCACACCGTAGAAGTGGAAGATACTCCGGCTGTGCGCGGGATGATCAACAAGGTCAACTACATGGTTAGTGTAGAAGGCGAATAAAAGGAGTCACCCAATGCGTTTGAATTCTCTGCGCCCGGGCGCCGGTTCCAAGCACGCTCCCAAGCGTGTAGGTCGCGGTATCGGTTCCGGACTGGGTAAAACTGGTGGCCGCGGCCACAAGGGCCAGAAGTCCCGTTCTGGCGGTAGCGTGAACCCGGGCTTCGAAGGCGGTCAGATGCCAATCCAGCGTCGTCTGCCGAAGTTTGGTTTTACCTCTCGTCAGGCGCGCTATGTAGCTGAAGTTCGTTTGAACGAACTGGCTGCTGCCGGTGTTGACGTTGTCGACCTGGCTGCGCTGAAACAGGCTGATATCATCCGTGAAGAGATCAAGTCTGCACGCGTGATTCTGTCTGGTGAGATCAAAAAGGCAGTCACCGTTAAAGGTCTGAAAGTGACCAAAGGTGCACAGGCTGCGATCGAGGCTGCTGGCGGCAAAGTCGAGGCGTAAATGGCTAAGCAAGGACAAATACCGGCAGGCATGCAGAGTGGACTGAAAGAGCTTTGGGCTCGTCTCAGGTTCGTTCTGATTGCGATCATCGTATACCGTATCGGGGCTCATATTCCGGTACCGGGTATCAATCCTGATCGTCTTGCTGCGCTGTTTGATCAGAATCAGGGAACCATTCTCAGTCTGTTCAACATGTTCTCGGGTGGTGCGCTGGAAAGGATGTCAATCCTGGCGCTGGGGATCATGCCCTACATCTCTGCATCTATTATTATGCAGTTGATGACAGTGGTCAGTCCGCACCTGGAGCAGTTGAAGAAGGAAGGAGAGGCGGGTCGTCGCAAGATCAGCCAGTACACCCGCTACGGTACAGTCATTCTCGCGACTGTGCAGGGGCTTGGTATGGCAGTTGGTCTGGCCAGTCAGGGCGTCGCCTTTGCAGCCGATATGAGCTTCTACTTTGTAGCAGTCGTAACGCTGGTTGCAGGCGCTGTATTCCTGATGTGGCTGGGTGAGCAGATCACTGAGCACGGCATCGGCAACGGCATCTCGATTCTGATCTTTGCCGGTATTGTGGCTGGTTTGCCGGGTGCGATCGGTCAGTCCTTCGAATCAGCGCGTCAGGGTGATCTCAATATCCTGGCGCTGCTGGCGATTGCTGTCATGGCCATTGCCACTGTCGGTTTTGTCGTGTTCATGGAACGTGGCCAGCGCCGCATTACCATTAACTATGCAAAGCGTCAGCAGGGGCGTCGTGTCTATGCCGCGCAGTCAAGTCATTTGCCTTTGAAGGTCAATATGGCCGGGGTTATCCCGCCGATCTTCGCGTCCAGCATCCTGCTCTTCCCGGCATCGGTTGGCCAGTGGTTCGGCCAATCCGAAGGGATGGAGTGGTTGCAGGATGTGGCTCTGGCTCTCGGGCCGGGACAGCCGCTGTACATCCTGCTGTTTGCGATGGCAATTGTGTTCTTCTGCTACTTCTACACCGCGATTGTTTTCAATCCGCGTGATGTGGCAGATAACCTGAAGAAATCAGGTGCCTTTATTCCAGGGATTCGTCCTGGTGATCAGTCCGCACGGTATATCGACTCCGTGTTGAGTCGCCTGACACTGTTTGGTGCACTCTATATCACGGCCGTTTCACTGATGCCCCAGTTTCTGGTGGTAGCCTGGAACGTGCCTTTCTACTTCGGCGGTACATCGTTGCTGATCGTGGTGGTAGTGGTTATGGACTTCATGGCTCAGGTGCAGTCGCATCTGATGTCACACCAGTATGAGTCCCTGATGAAAAAATCGAATCTTAAAGGCGGCGCAGGTTTGCTGCGCTAAGCCTAATGAGGTGGATCATGAAAGTACGCGCATCTGTTAAAAAGATTTGCCGTAACTGCAAGATCGTACGACGCAACGGTTCCGTGCGCGTGATCTGCAAAGTGGAACCCCGACACAAGCAGCGCCAGGGTTAATCCACAGCTGGCCGGGAGTGGAGGTGCGTGGCCTTGATTTATTTTTGATCAGGGTGTAACATTGCGCGCCTTCCACGAACTAAAGAATGATTGGTTCTGGTGAGCATTTCTCCCAGGACATAAATATGGAGTACATTGAATGGCCCGTATAGCTGGCGTCAATATTCCTGACAATAAGCATGCGGTAATTTCTCTGACTTACATTTACGGGATAGGCCGCACGACTGCACAACAGATCTGTGACGCTACTGGCATTGCGCCTAGCACCAAGATTGGTGATCTGTCTGAAGAGCAGCTCGATAATGTTCGTGGTGAAATTGCCAAGTTGACCGTTGAAGGCGACTTGCGTCGTGAAGTCAACATGAACATCAAGCGCCTTATGGACCTCGGTTGCTACCGTGGCCTGCGTCACCGTCGTAATCTGCCGGTGCGTGGTCAGCGCAGCAAGACCAATGCGCGTACCCGTAAAGGGCCGCGTAAGCCGATCCGTAAGTAAGCGATAGGAATTTCCGAATATGGCTAAGCCAGGTAATCGCACTCGTAAAAAGGTTAAAAAGCAGGTAGCGGATGGGCTCGCGCACATCCACGCCTCTTTTAACAACACTATCATCACTATTACCGATCGCCAGGGTAATGCTCTGAGCTGGGCAACTTCAGGTGGCTCCGGCTTCCGCGGTTCCCGCAAGAGCACCCCGTTTGCCGCTCAGGTGGCAGCCGAGCGTGCCGGTCAGGCAGCTCTGGAATACGGTCTGAAAAACCTCGACGTGTTTGTGAAAGGCCCGGGACCGGGTCGTGAGTCAGCAGTCCGTGCACTGAACGGCTGTGGCTACAAAATCACAAACATCACGGACGTGACCCCGATTCCGCACAACGGTTGTCGTCCGCCGAAGAAGCGTCGCGTTTAATCTGGAGACGGTAATATGGCTCGTTATCTTGGACCAAAGTGCAAGCTGTCCCGTCGTGAAGGCACCGATCTCTTCCTGAAGAGTGGTGTCCGCGCGCTTGACAGCAAGTGCAAAGCAGAAACAGTACCCGGTGTTCACGGTGCCCGTCGCGGTCGCCTGTCTGAATACGGTCTGCAGCTGCGTGAAAAGCAGAAAGTACGTCGCATTTACGGCGTACTGGAACGTCAGTTCCGTGGTTATTACAAAGAAGCAGCACGCCGCAAGGGTGCTACAGGTGAAAACCTGCTTCAGCTTCTCGAAGGCCGTCTGGACAACGTTGTATACCGCATGGGTTATGGTTCTACCCGTGCTGAAGCACGTCAGGTTGTGTCTCACCGTCAGATCACTGTCAATGGTCAGGTAGTTAACATTCCTTCCTACCAGGTACAGGCTGGCGACGTAGTAGCGGTTCGCGAGAAAGCCAAAAACCAGCTGCGTATCAAACACGCACTGGATCTGGCTGCTCAGCGTGCTCCTGTTGAGTGGATTGAAGTTGATGCTGCGAAGATGGAAGGTACTTTCAAGTCCCTGCCGGAACGTAGTGATCTTTCAGCCGACATCAACGAGCACCTGATCGTCGAGCTCTACTCGAAGTAATTCTTGAACTCTTGACTGGTGGAACTATGCAGCGTTCAGTAAACGAGTTTCTTTACCCGCGTCACATTGACGTGCAGGAGATTAGCAAAACCCGCGCCAAGGTGACTCTTGAGCCACTGGAGCGAGGGTTCGGCCATACCCTGGGCAATGCGCTGCGCCGTATCCTGCTCTCTTCCATGCCGGGTTGTGCAATTTCGGAAGTTGAGATTGAGGGTGTGTTGCACGAGTACAGCAGCATCGAAGGGGTACAGGAGGATGTCATCGAGATCCTGCTGAACCTCAAAGGTGTTGCCATTGCTCTGCACAACGGTGATGAGGCGCTTCTGACACTCTCCAAGTCAGAGGCAGGTTCTGTCACGGCTGGCGATATTCAGCTGACTCAGGACGTTGAAATTGCCAATCCCGAACATGTGATTGCTCACCTGAACCCGGGTGCTGCACTGAACATGCAGCTGCGCGTGACTCGCGGCCGTGGCTATGTGCCGGCTGATTCACGCAACAGCGACGAGGATGAAACTCGTGCCATCGGACGTCTGCAGCTGGATGCCAGCTACAGCCCTGTTCTGCGCGTGTCCTATGCAGTTGAAAGTGCACGTGTAGAACAGCGCACCGACCTGGACAAGCTCGTGATCGATATCGAATCCAACGGTACTATCGATCCGGAAGAGTGCATCCGTCGTGCGGCTACCATTCTGCAGCAGCAGCTGGTTGTATTTGTTGATCTGGAAGACGCGGGTGAACAGACTCGCGCCGAGCCGAATGAGCCGGAGATTGATCCTGTTCTTCTGCGTCCGGTCGACGACCTGGAGCTGACTGTACGTTCCGCGAACTGTCTGAAAGCAGAGCAGATCTATTATATTGGTGATCTGATCCAGCGCACCGAAGTAGAGCTGCTGAAGACTCCTAACTTGGGCAAGAAGTCTCTGACCGAGATCAAAGATGTGCTGGCATCTAAAGGTCTGTCGCTTGGCATGCGTCTGGAAAACTGGCCCCCGGCCAGTCTGAAAGGCGATGACAAGGTTGCCTCTTGAGTCTGACTTCTAACCCTAAGTTGCAAAGGATTTAGAAAATGCGTCATCGTAAATCTGGTCGACACTTAAATCGTACAAGTGCTCACCGCAAAGCGATGTTCAAAAATATGGCAGTGTCTCTGTTCGAACACGAACTGATCAAGACCACTCTGCCTAAAGCTAAAGAACTGCGCCGCTTTGCTGAGCCGCTGATCACTCTGGCCAAGATCGATTCGGTTGCTAACCGTCGTCTGGCGTTCTCCCGTACCCGCAGCAACGATGCTGTTGGTAAACTGTTCAACGAACTGGGCCCGCGTTACGCGGCTCGTCCCGGTGGCTATATCCGCATTCTCAAGTGCGGATACCGTGCCGGCGACAAGGCTCCCATGGCCTACGTTGAACTGGTTGATCGTCCTGTTGGTCAGACTGTTGCAGACGAGAGTGCAGAAGATTAATCCTCTTCTGGACTGCTGAAAAAACCCGGTGCCATTTGGCTACCGGGTTTTTTTTCGTCTGTAATTCGGCGCGGACCACAGTGTCGGCTGCAGTCCGCGCAGTGCTCAGGCCGACTTCAACATGGGTTTCAGGAATCGCCCGGTATGCGACTGTGGCACGTTTGCAACGGTTTCGGGTGTGCCGGTGGCGATGATTTCGCCGCCGCCGCTGCCACCCTCCGGGCCCAGGTCTATAATCCAGTCGGCCGTCTTGATTACGTCCAGGTTGTGCTCAATCACGACGATGGTATTGCCGTGGTCGCGCAGGCGATCAAGCACATTGAGCAGTTGCTGTATGTCATAGAAATGCAGCCCGGTGGTGGGCTCGTCAAGAATATACAGAGTCTTGCCGGTGTCACGCTTGCTCAATTCGCGTGCAAGTTTGACACGCTGTGCTTCGCCGCCAGACAGCGTGGTGGCAGCCTGTCCGAGGCGGATATAACTGAGACCGACATCGATCAGCGTTTGCAGTCGTCGTGCCAGCGCCGGTATGGCGTCGAAGAATTCGCGCGCATCCTCAACCGTCAGTTTTAAAACCTCATCAATGCTCTTGCCCTTGTATTTCACTTCCAGGGTTTCACGGTTATAGCGTTTGCCCTTGCAGATATCGCAGGGCACATAGATGTCCGGCAGGAAGTGCATCTCCACCTTGATGACGCCGTCACCCTGGCAGGCTTCACAGCGGCCACCCTTTACATTGAAGCTGAAACGTCCCGGTTTGTAACCGCGTGAACGTGCCTCCTGTGTCCCCGAAAAGAGTTCGCGGATCGGTGTGAAAATGCCGGTATAGGTCGCAGGGTTTGAGCGTGGAGTGCGTCCAATCGGACTCTGGTCTATATCGATGACCTTATCAAACAGATCCAATCCTTCAATCCGCTCATAGGGTGCCGCGTCCAGCGTGGTCGCATGATTGAGTGCCGTGGCGGCAACCGGGTACAAGGTGTTGTTGATCAATGTCGATTTGCCGGAACCCGACACGCCGGTCACGCAGGTCATCAGTCCCACAGGTATTTCGAGTGTCACCTGCTGCAGGTTGTTGCCGCTGGCCCCTATCAGACGCAGTATCCTGTCACTGTCCACCGGCTTGCGCTGTGCTGGTATCGCAATTGAGCGCTTGCCGGACAGGTACTGGCCGGTGATCGACTCGGGGTTGTCCATAATGGTCTGGGGCAGGCCTGCAGCGATGACTCTGCCTCCATGTACGCCGGCACCGGGGCCGATATCGATCAGATAATCCGCCATGCGAATCGCGTCTTCATCGTGCTCTACCACGATGACGGTGTTCCCCAGGTCACGCAGGTGCTCGAGTGTTTTCAGCAGTCTTTCATTGTCACGCTGATGCAGCCCGATGGATGGCTCATCCAGTACATACATGACACCGACCAGTCCGGCACCAATCTGACTTGCAAGTCGGATGCGCTGGGCTTCGCCACCCGAGAGTGTTTCGGCGCTGCGCTCAAGCGAGAGATAATCCAGCCCGACATTGACCAGAAAGCTCAGGCGTTCACGAATTTCTTTCAGAATCTTGTCGGCAATCTCGCCCTGCTTGCCGCCCAGTTTCAGTTGTTCAAAGTAATCTTTTGCCTGCCCAATCGGCAGGCGCACAAGATCAGGCAGAGTGCGCTGGTCGATAAATACATGGCGTGCATCGGCGCGCAATCGGCTGCCATGGCATGACGGGCAAGCATGCATGTTGAGATAGCGAGCCAGGTCTTCGCGCACACTTTCGGATTCGGTTTCCCGGTAGCGCCGTTCCAGATTGTTGATTACGCCTTCAAACGGATGTGCCTTTTTCACCCGCTCGCCACGGTCATTGCGGTAGTGGAAGTCCACGTTGTCATCACCACTGCCGTGCAGAATGATGTTGCGATGCTGTTCGCTGAGTTTCTCGAAAGGGGTGTCCAGGTCAAAGCCGTAGTGCTGCCCTACCGCCTGCAGCTGTTGGTAATAATAGAGGCTGCGCTTGTCCCAGCCACGAATGGCACCCTGTGCAAGTGTCAGTGATGCGTCCTGTACCAGTTTGGCGGGATCGAAATACTGCCGAACCCCAAGACCGTCACAGGAAGGGCAGGCACCGTGGGGGTTATTGAATGAAAACAGGCGTGGCTCCAGTTCCTGAATGCTGTGGCCGCAGGCAGGGCAAGCGAAACGTGCCGAAAATACCATCTCCTCCATGCCTTCATCCATGGGGGCAATTCTGGCGATGCCTTCGCTCAGCTCCAGCGCGGTTTCGAAGGATTCGGCAAGGCGGGTTTGAAGATCATCACGCACCTTGATCCGGTCAACGACCACTTCAATATCGTGCTTGCGCTTCTTGTCCAGGGCAGGAGCATCATCAAGATCGACCACCAGTCCGTCGATGCGGGCTCGGACAAAACCCTGGCTGCGTAACTGGCTGATGATATGCAGGTGTTCACCTTTGCGGCCCTGTACAACGGGTGCGAGCAGCATCACGCCTGTGCCATCGGGCAGCGCGAGCACCTGATCGACCATCTGGCTGACGGTTTGTGCGGCAAGCGGCAAGTCATGCTCAGGGCAGCGCGGTTCGCCTGCGCGGGCAAACAGCAGCCGCAGGTAATCGTAGATTTCGGTAATCGTGCCAACTGTCGAGCGTGGGTTATGCGATGTGGATTTCTGTTCGATCGAGATGGCCGGTGACAGGCCTTCGATATGATCCACATCGGGCTTTTCCATCATCGACAGGAACTGGCGCGCGTAGGTGGACAATGACTCCACATAGCGCCGCTGTCCCTCGGCGTACAGCGTATCAAAGGCGAGTGAGGACTTGCCTGACCCCGACAACCCGGTGATAACGATCAACTGGTCGCGGGGGATATCGAGGTCAATATTTTTCAGGTTATGGGTGCGCGCACCCCGTACCAGAATCTTGTCCATTGCGGCTCCGCCTTGGCTGGCAAAAAGGACTATTATAGAGCCTAGAGCGGGACAGCAAAAACTGCTGTGCTTGTGGTATCCTCATGGGCGTACGGCCACATGCAGGATGCGGTGGCCCAGGCTAACAGGATAACGGGAGAGTGAGATGGCGCGCGGTATCAATAAGGTAATTCTGATCGGTAATCTGGGAGCTGATCCCGAAGTACGTTACATGCCATCAGGCAATGCGGTCACCAACGTGAACCTTGCCACCAGCGAGAGCTGGAAAGACAAACAGAGTGGCCAGATGCAGGAGCGTACCGAGTGGCACCGGGTCGTATTCTTCAACCGTCTGGCTGAGATTGCGGGCGAGTACCTGCGCAAGGGTTCAAAGGTTTATATCGAAGGCTCCCTGCGTACACGCAAGTGGCAGGGTCAGGATGGTCAGGACCGCTATACTACCGAGATTGTAGCCAGCGAGATGCAGATGCTGGATGGACGCGGTGGTGAAGGGAGTGGCTACCAGCAGCC
The DNA here is from genome assembly GCF_040547565.1 of Marinobacterium sp. MBR-109. NCBI lineage: Bacteria > Pseudomonadati > Pseudomonadota > Gammaproteobacteria > Oceanospirillales > Oceanospirillaceae > Marinobacterium > Marinobacterium sp. MBR-109. Next base: position 68,912 of record NZ_JBEPPZ010000008.1, on the reverse strand, counting down.
TTCTCAGGGCGGCGGCTATGCAGCTCAGGGTGGTGACATGGGGTATGGTCAACCACAGCAACAGTATAACCAGGCGCCGTCACAGCAGGCCCCGCGCCAGCAGCCGGCTCAGCAGCCCGCTCAACAACCGCAGCAGCCGGCACCGGGTTTTGATGACTTTGATGATGACATCCCGTTCTAGCGGGTTGATCGACGCGACTGCAGCAATACCTGTTCAGAAGCCCCGCAACGCGGGGCTTTTGTGTCTGTTGCAGGGCACTTTTTTCATGTCGGGCAGGTGTGCAGGGACAGAGTTTGCGGTATGCTCGAAAAGAACAGGGCCCGCTCCCGTACATTCATTTCAGCAACAGGTGAACATCCCGTCAATGGTGGCCAGCGCCTATACAACATCAGCAAAGGTTCTTATCTGCGGAGCTGACGGCCAGATCGGCCATGCTCTGGCGGAGCTTTTGTTGCAGCAGCAGGGGCTTGAGTGCATCTCACTGGGGCGACGCAAGCTGGACGTGACCGATCCGGACCAGATTCAACAGCAGCTTGAGCGCCACCTGCCGGATTACGTGATCAACTGTGCCGGCTTTAACCGGGTTGATGATGCCGAGCGGCAGCCGGATCAGGCTCTGGCCGTAAACAGTGTTGGTGCGGCCAATCTTGCCGCTGCCTGCGCCTTGCTCAGTATCCCGCTGCTGCACCTGTCCTCGGATTATGTTTTTGATGGTCACTATGCCAGTGGCTACGCGGAAGATGATGCAGCCTCCCCGCTGGGCGTTTTCGGTCGCAGCAAGTGGGAAGGCGAAGAGTCCATTCGTAACCTGCATCCCCAGCATCTGATTCTTCGTGTGAGCTGGGTCTTCAGTGCCCGTGGCGACAACTATCTTCTACGCACACTGGAACAGGCCCGGCATGAAGCCATGATTGAGGCGGTCGATGATCGTCGTGGCTGCCCTACCTCGGCAGAGGATGTGGCGCGGGTCATTCTGGCCATCCTGCGGCAGCTGACCTGTGGTATAGATGTGTGGGGAACCTACCATTACTGCGGCGCTGAGATCACCTCTCGCTATGGCTTCAGTGAGGCGATTCTGGCCGCAGCGCGGCAGTATGAGGAGCTTGCCGTGCAGGAGCTTCGTGCCGTTGCCTCGGCCGATTTTCCGGCCGCTGCTCAGCGACCGGCTTCATCGGTGCTCAAGTGCCGTAAGCTGCTCAGTACCTTCGGTATTCGTCAGCGTCCCTGGCGCAGCGAGCTGCAGCGCGTCATTCGGGAGCATTACGGCGAACTCTGAAAGTTCGCCGCATCCCTTCACGTTTTAAAACAGTCCCAGGCTGGCGGAGCGCGTCAGGGCCACTGCCAGAATATAGCCCAGACACAGCAGTGCCGCGACCAGAGCCAGCAGGCGTGTTTTCATTGTTTTGCCACGCTTCAGCGCAACCGTCCCAAAGCCGATATATCCGACCAGACCCAGTATCTTGGCTGTGAGCCAGTGATGGGTGAGCGGGTATTGTGACAGCACCAGCATCAGGCCGATGGCACTGACCAGCAGCAGCGTATCGATGACATGGGGAAAGATCTTGAGCCAGCGGGCATTGAGAGCCTTGGGCCAGACCAGCATCAGTGCTGCGCGCAACATGAACAGAATGATACTCAGCCCGACCAGGGTCAGGTGTGCGTGTTTAAGCATCAGGTAGGTATTCAATGCCGGGTTCCTCAACTATTGCGGGCGGTGGATTTGAATCGGCTTCACTATACCTGTGGCACCCCGGATTTGAAATTCACCCTCGCTTACGGGGAAATGTTTTACCGGCCGTTGCACTGTAAAACGGGCAGTAACAGGGTAAAATGTGCACTTTTTCAGCAGACGCTAGAGGCGTGATATACGCGAATGAATGCTCAGACACTGACACCGGATCCCTATCAGTCCATTCGCCCCTACCGGGATGATGAAGTCGAGGCGGTACTCCAGCGTCTGGTGCGGGACGACGAATGCATCTCGGCACTGACACGCTACCAGTTTCCCAATGCATCCGGCCCACTGGGCTGGCTGTTGCGTCCACTGGTGCGAATCGCAGTGGCGGCCCGTGTTGGCGAAATCGAAAGCATAGACGGCTTCCAGCAGCTGGTGGCCGATTACATGCAGAAAATGATCGGTCGCACCACAACGCGTGTGAGCTGTTCGGGTATCGAGCGCCTTGATCCCAACGAAGCCTACCTGTTCGTATCCAATCACCGTGATATTGCCATGGACCCGGCATTTGTGAACTGGGTGCGCTACAAGGCGGGCATGTCGACGGTGCGCATCGCGATCGGTGACAACCTGTTGCGCAAGCCATATGTGTCTGACCTGATGCGGCTTAACAAGAGCTTCATCGTTAATCGCTCTGCCAGGGGGCGAGAGATGATGTCAGCGCTGACTCAACTCTCTTCCTACATCGATCACAGCATCTGTAATGGTCATTCGATCTGGATTGCGCAGCGAGAGGGGCGCGCGAAGGATGGTAATGATCGCACCGATCCTGCTCTGATGAAGATGTTCTACATGTCACACCGCAAGCAGCGGAGTCTGGGCGAGATGGTGGAGCGGCTCAATATTGTACCGGTATCCATTGCCTATGAGTTTGACCCCTGCGATGCGCTCAAGGCCCGTGAACTGGCCGCTGTTGCGCTGCACGGTGCCTACGAGAAATCCGAATACGAGGATATCAGCAGTATTGTACGTGGCATTACCGGCGAAAAGGGGGAGGTACACATCGCCTTTGGTACCCCGCTGAGCGGCGAGTTTGAAACCCCCGAGCAGCTTGCGGCTGAAATCGATCGTCAAATCCATCTCAATTACCGTCTGCACCCGAGCAATCTTGCCGCCGCCGGCGAGGCGGTCAGTGTCGAGCAGCAGCAGGCCTTTGCAGCACGCCTTGAAAGTGTGAGTGAAGAGGAACGACCGTTCCTGCGCCAGATGTACGCCAATCCGGTTATCAATCATCACAATGCCAGCCAGGGGGAGTGCTGATGCCCGCTCCACGCTCTGGTGGCATACTGCTGTATCTGCGCGGCCTGCTCTATGCGGTAGGCTTTTACCCGTTGACCATGCTGTTTGCGATTCCCTGTTTGCTGATTGGCCCACTGCTGCCGTTTCGGGCCCGGTTCAAGTTTCTGACCCTGATCAACTACTTCTATATCGACTGGCTGCGTATCTGTTGTGGCCTGGGGGTTGAGCTGAAAGGGCGCGAGAACCTGCCAAAGGAGGGCGCTTATGTGGTCGTGGCAAACCATCAAAGTGAGTGGGAAACGCTGTATTTCCAGACACTTGTGCGGCCCCAGTCAGTGGTACTCAAACGTGAACTGTTGCGAATTCCTCTGTTTGGCTGGGCGCTGGCGCTGTTACGCCCCATCGCGCTGGATCGAAGCAAGCGCCGTGGTGCCCTGAAACAGCTGCTGGAACAGGGACAGCAGCGACTGGACAGCGGCATTCCGTTGCTGATTTTTCCCCAGGGTACTCGTGTCCCGACGGGGAAGATGGGTAAGCTGAATAAGGGCGGAGCGATGCTGGCGGTCAGTCGCGGTGTACCGATTGTACCGGTGGCGCATAATGCGGGTCTTTACTGGCCCGGCAACTCGTTCGTCAAGTATCCCGGTACCGTGCAGGTCAGTGTAGGTCCCGCGATTCAGACGGAGGGACGCAGTGTGGATGAAGTGCATGCTGAAGTGGCAGGCTGGCTGGAGCAGACCATGCGAGAGCAGGGCAGTCTGGACCACGCAGAAAGCTGAATTCGAGCCATAAAAAAGCCGCTCCATTATGAGCGGCTTTTTTGTGGGCCAGCCAACGGGGCTGGCCGCAGTATCAGCCTTCGTATTTCTCGAATACCAAAGTGGAGTTGGTGCCGCCGAAGCCGAAGCTGTTGGACATGACGCGCTTGAGCTCGACATTGTCCTTGCGTTCAGTGACAACCGGCATGCCGGCCGCTTCCGGGTCAAGCTCCTCGATGTTGGCTGACGCGCAGATGAAGTTGTTCTGCTGCATCAGGATCGAGTAGATCGCCTCCTGCGCACCGGTGGCACCCAGTGAGTGACCGGTGAGTGACTTGGTGGAGCTCACCGGCGGCATATCATCACCGAAGGTCTGCTTCATCGCCTTCAGCTCCTGAATGTCACCGGCCGGAGTGGAGGTGCCGTGGGAGTTGATGTAGTCGATGGGGCCATCTACGGTGGCCATCGCCTGCTGCATGCAACGAATGGCACCTTCACCGGACGGTGCAACCATGTCGTAGCCGTCGGAAGTAGCGCCGTAGCCAGTCAGCTCAGCGTAAATCTTGGCACCGCGCGCCTTGGCGTGTTCCAGTTCTTCGAGCACCAGCATGCCGGCACCACCTGCGATCACGAAACCGTCGCGATTGGCGTCATAGGCACGAGAAGCCTTTTCCGGTGTATCGTTGTACTTGCTGGACAGCGCGCCCATGGCGTCAAACATGACACTCAGCGACCAGTGCAGCTCTTCACCACCACCGGCAAAAACAACGTCCTGCTTGCCGAGCTGGATCTGCTCCATGGCGTTACCGATGCAGTGTGCACTGGTGGCGCAGGCAGACGTGATGGAGTAGTTGACGCCCTTGATTTTGAAGGGGGTGGCAAGACAGGCGGAAACGGTGGAACCCATGGTGCGGGTAACCCGGTAGGGGCCAACACGACGGACACCCTTTTCACGCAGGATATCAGCTGTTTCAACGATATCGGCGGAAGACGCACCGCCCGAGCCTGCGATCAGGCCGGTACGGACGTTGGAGATCTGATCTTCGCTCAGGCCGGAATCTTCGATGGCCTGCTTCATGGCCAGATAGGCGTAAGCGGCGGCATTACCCATGAAGCGACGCAATTTGCGGTCGATCAGGCTGTCCAGGTCAATATCGATGCTGCCCGCTACCTGACTGCGGAAGCCGAGCTCCTTGTACTCCGGCTGAAACTTGATGCCGGAGCGACCCTGCTTCAGTGAGTCCAGAACTGTTTCCAGATCATTTCCCAGGCAGGAAACGATCCCCATACCGGTCACAACGACGCGTCGCATGTGTAGCCTCTCTTCAATCGTTCAGAAATATACAGTCTTATTATATGGCAAGGTTAGCGGGCCGAAGTTCAGGCTCAGAAATTATCCGTCTGCTTGAACAGGCCGACACGCAGGTCGGTAGCAGTATAGATGGTCCGGCCATCAACAGACAGTGAACCATCGGCGATACCCATGACCAGCTTGCGCTCGATGACACGCTTGAGCTCGATGTGATAGGTCACCTTGCTTGCGGTGGGCAGCACCTGGCCGGTGAACTTGACCTCACCTGAGCCCAGCGCCCGTCCGCGTCCTTCATTGCCGCGCCAGCCGAGGAAAAAGCCTACCAGCTGCCACATGGCATCAAGGCCGAGACAGCCAGGCATTACCGGGTCTCCCGGGAAGTGGCAGTCAAAGAACCAGAGATCAGGGCGGATATCGAGTTCGGCGATGATTTCACCCTTGCCGTACTGGCCACCATCGGTGTTGATATTGATGATGCGATCCAGCATCAGCATGTTGCCGACCGGCAGCTGGGCGTTGCCAGGACCGAACATCTCGCCATGGCCGCACTTGAGCAGCTCTTCGCGTTCAAAGGAGGAGGGTCTAGTCATAGGAAACCGTATATCCAAGGCATTTCATAAAATTTGCCCGATTATACCGATTTGACTGCCCGCAGGCACGGCTTGTGTACCCTTATTTGATCGATATCGGATCAGATGGGGGATTTTAGCGGCTGCAAGGGCTCAAGTTGCACGCCGCGGTCGAGCTGCGGCGTGCTCTGAAATCAGCTGGTGCGGCGGGTTGCCATCTGCGCCACGGTGGTGAGCGTATCGCGGAAGGAGCTTGCCGGCAGGCAATCGAGGGCCGAAACGGCACGGTTGATCTCGGCCTCGGCCTGTTGACGGGTGTAGTCGATTGACCCTGTGCGCTGCACGATATCCAGTACCGGCTGCAGGTCGTCCAGTCCGCCTTCGCGAATGGCGCCGCGAATCAGTTTGCGCTCATCCTCGCGGCCAACTCGCATGGCATGGATCAGCGGCAGTGTGGCCTTGCCCTCGGCCAGGTCGTCACCGACGTTCTTGCCCATGGTGGCGCTGTCGGACAGGTAGTCCATCAGGTCGTCCACCAGCTGGAACGCGATACCCAGGTGACGACCGTACAGGCGCAGTGCTTCGCGCTCCTCTGCGCTGGCATCGGACAGAATGGCACCCACTTCGGTTGCCGCTTCAAACAGCATCGCCGTTTTGCCGAGAATCACCTGCATGTATGACTCTTCGGAGGTGTCCGGGTTGCGCTGATTCAGCAGCTGTAACACTTCACCTTCGGCGATTACGGTAGTGGCGTTGGAGATCACCTGCATGATCTCCATACGATTGATCTCGACCATGATCTGGAAGGCACGGGAGTAGAGAAAGTCACCCACCAGTACGCTGGGCGCGTTGCCCCATTTGGCATTGGCTGTTGCATTGCCGCGGCGCAGCTCGGAGTTATCCACAACATCGTCGTGCAGCAACGTAGCGGTATGGATGAACTCGATAACGGCGGCCAGCGGGATATGCTGATCGCCTCTGTAACCGCAGGCGTTTGCGCTGAGCAGCACCAGCAGCGGACGCAGCCGTTTGCCGCCACCGGCGACAATATAGTGACCGATTTTCTCGACCAGGGGCACACTCGACCCAAGGTGGTTAAGAATATAGTCGGTTACCGCATCAAACTGCGGCTCTATGGTCGGATTTAGCTGGTGTGGCTGCATTGGCGGGGTTCTGTATGTGGACTGAACACCCGCCGCATGCTAGGGGGCTGGGGGATGGGTGTCAAGCCGGGCAGGGAGATGGGCGCCGGGACGGGTTATTTGGCAAGGATTACGCTTGCCTGTGGCGGGGGACTCGGGTAAAATTGCGCGCCTTAAACCTGTCCACGATCGCTCCCTACCATAGGGTGTCCAGAAGTCTTCAGACTTCGGCCATTAGAAGTAGGTTTCGTTTCCAGTAGCCGGGCAGGTTAATACTTGGAGAAAAGCATGTTTGCAGTAATCGTAAGCGGCGGTAAACAGTACCGTGTGCAGGAAGGACAGACACTGAAGCTGGAAAAGCTGACTGCTGAAGCAGGTTCCAGCGTTGAGTTCGACCGCGTTTTGCTGGTCGGCAACGGCGACGACGTTAAGGTCGGTGCTCCGGTTGTTGAAGGTGCCAAAGTGGCTGCAGAAGTTGTGGCTCACGGCCGTGGTGACAAGGTCACTATCATCAAGTTCCGTCGCCGCAAGCATCACATGAAGCGTCAGGGTCACCGTCAGTGGTTTACAGAAGTTAAAATCACCGGCATCAGTGGCTGATCAACCGAATTAGGAGATTGAATAATGGCTCATAAGAAGGCTGGTGGTTCAACGCGTAACGGCCGCGACTCACAATCAAAGCGTCTGGGCGTAAAGCGTTTCGGTGGTCAGGCCGTAATCGCGGGTAACATTCTGATCCGTCAGCGTGGCACCAAGTTCCACGCCGGCACCAATGTTGGTCTGGGCAAGGATCACACCCTGTTTGCAACTGCAAACGGCGTGGTCAAGTTCGAGGTCAAGGGTCCGAACAACCGTAAATATGTGAGCGTCGTTCCTGCCTGAGCAATGATCTGATACTCGCATCGAAAAGCTCCGCCCAGGCGGGGCTTTTTTCGTTTGCAGGCGGCCGCGCGCAAGCGTCCGGCTGTCCCGCCCGGATTGAGGGGGTGTGCTCCTCTGATCCCGGGATGAATGAAAGTTGGAGGTAATGATGAAATTTGTAGATGAAGCGACCATCACAGTGGAAGCTGGCAAGGGTGGTAACGGCTGTCTGAGCTTCCGGCGTGAGAAATTCATTCCAAAGGGCGGGCCTGACGGTGGTGATGGTGGTGATGGTGGCTCGATCTGGGTTGAGGCGGATGAATCGCTCAATACGCTGATCGACTATCGCTTTACCCGCCGATTCAAGGCACAGAACGGTGAATCCGGCAGCGGTCGCAACTGTACCGGCTCCAAGGGGGAAGATCTCATCCTGAAGGTGCCTGTGGGTACGACAATAGTGGATGTCGATACCGGTGAAGTGTTGGCGGACCTGACGCGCATCGGCCAGCAGGACAAGATTGCTCAGGGCGGTTTTCATGGCCTGGGTAACACGCGCTTCAAGAGCAGTGTCAACCGCGCACCTCGCCAGACCACCAAGGGCAGTGAAGGCGAACTGCGCAACCTGCGGCTGGAGCTGAAAGTGTTGGCCGATGTAGGGTTGCTGGGCCTGCCCAATGCGGGTAAGTCCACCCTGATTCGCTCCATCTCGGCAGCCAAGCCGAAAGTGGCGGATTACCCGTTCACCACGCTGGTGCCCAACCTTGGCGTGGTGCGCACCGAAGCGCATCGCAGCTTCGTGGTGGCCGATATTCCGGGCATCATCGAAGGTGCAGCCGAGGGTGCGGGGCTGGGGATTCGCTTCCTCAAGCATCTGGCGCGCAACCGGGTGCTGCTGCATCTGGTGGATATGGCACCCTGGGATGAAACTACGCCCGCGCAGGCGGCGGTGACCGCCGTGAACGAACTTGAAAAGTTCAGCCAGACGTTGGCGCAACAGCCGCGCTGGCTGGTGCTGAACAAGCTGGATATGCTGCCTGAAGAGGAGCAGGATGCAGCCTGTCAGGCCGTAATCGACGCGTTGGGCTGGGAAGGTCCGGTGTATCGCATTTCGGCGTTGAACAAGCTGGGGTTGATGCCGCTGGTGCATGACCTGCAGGATTTCCTGGATGCCCGTGCGGCAGCCATCGCGGAAAATCCGGAACTGCTCGAGCAGGAGCGGCATACGCGTGCACTGATCGATGAAGAGGCGCGTGAGAACCTGCAGCGTCTGCGCATGGAGCAACGTGCGCGTCGCATGGCGGATGACGGTCTCGATGATGATGACTTCGACGACGATGATTACGATGTCGAAGTGGAGTATGTACCCTGACGGAGAAGGTATAAGGTGACAGCGGGACGTGATGGTCTGACCCAGCCCGGGCGCTGGGTGGTCAAAATTGGCAGTGCGCTGCTGACCAATGATGGTCAGGGGCTGGATCAGGTCGCCATTGCGCACTGGGTCGATCAGCTGGTTGAGCTGACGCGCAGTGGTGTCGAGGTGGTGCTGGTGTCTTCCGGCTCGGTGGCGGAGGGGATGACGCGGCTGGGCTGGGCTGGGCGTCCGCGCGAAATCTACCGCCTTCAGGCGGCGGCAGCCGTCGGTCAGATGGGGCTGGTGCAGGCTTATGAAACCAACTTCCGTCGTCATGGCATGCACACGGCCCAGATCCTGCTGACCCATGATGACCTGTCCAATCGCAAGCGCTATCTCAATGCCCGCTCCACACTGCGCACCCTGATCGAGCTGGGTGTGGTTGCGGTGGTGAACGAAAACGATACCGTTGTCACCAGCGAGATTCGCTTCGGTGACAACGATACGCTGGGGGCGCTGGTGGCCAATGCGGTTGAGGCGGATGTGCTGGTGCTGCTCACTGATCAGCAGGGGCTGTATACCGCCGATCCGCGCAGCAATCCTGATGCCGAGCTGATCGGTGAAGCGATGGCGGAGGATGAGCGGCTGGTCGCCATGGCTGGTGATGGCGGTCGGCTTGGGCGCGGAGGCATGGCGACCAAGGTGCGGGCTGCCAAGCTGGCAGCGCGCTCCGGTGCGCTGACGCTGATTGCCAGTGGGCGCGAGCCGGATGTGCTGCTGCGGCTCCACCGCGGTGAGTTGATCGGTACCCTGCTGCTGCCTGAGCGAGAGCCGATGGCGGCACGCAAGCAGTGGATTGCCGGGCACCTGCAGGCGCGCGGTACGCTGGTGCTGGATGCGGGTGCGGTGGTGGCACTGGCGGAGCGGGGCAAAAGTCTGCTGCCTGCCGGTGTGCGCTCGGTCAGTGGTGATTTCTCGCGTGGCGAGATGGTGATGATGATGGATGAACAGGGGCGTGTTGTTGCGCGCGGTCTGGCAAATTACGGCGTGGAGGATGCGCGTCGAATCATCGGGCGGCCAAGTCGTGAAATCGAGTCATTGCTGGGTTTTATGGGTGAAGAGGAGTTGGTGCACCGCGATAATCTGGTGCTGGCCTGAGGTCGGCATTTCGCGGGATGTTTGCGTCAGCTGAAGGACAGGTACAAAAAAACCGGCAATTGCCGGTTTTTTTGTGCTGACAAGGTAATGACTTATGCCATTGCCTTGATGCGAGCGGTCAGGCGGCTCTTGGTACGGGCGATCTTGTTCTTGTGGAAGATGCCTTTGGTTACAGAGCTGTCCATGATCGGCTGAGCGACCTTGAACGCTGCTTCAGCAGCAGCCTTGTCACCGCCGTCGATGGCAGCGATTACTTTTTTCATGTACGTGCGCGCCATGGAGCGCAGGCTAGCGTTGTGTTGACGACGCTTCTCCGCCTGGCGAGCGCGTTTTTTGGATCCTGCGGAATTAGCCACGGTCCGGCTCCTTTGATAATTGGGTTGATCAGATTACGACGATGCGAGTGCCGAAAATTAGACGCGACATTATTCATGTCCGGCCGGTCGATGTCAACCTTTACACACGTCGTCTTGAATCCACTTTGTCTGTTTGGCAAAGGGGGCTATGATCGGCGCACATTTTTTGCATTTCAGTAAAGGGGTCGGTGTGACAGAAAAGGCGAAACGGGACGGTGTCGGGCTGCTGCGCTCCAGTGGCGTTGTGGGCATCATGACCATGCTGTCGCGAGTGCTGGGCCTGGTGCGCGATGTGGTCATTGCCAACTATTTTGGCGCCAGTGGCAGCGCCGATGCCTTCTTTGTCGCATTCAAGATCCCCAACTTTCTGCGCCGTCTGTTTGCCGAGGGCGCGTTTTCCCAGGCCTTTGTGCCGGTGCTGTCCGAGTATCGCAGCCAGCGAGACCTGGCAGCCGTCAAGCAGCTGGTGGATCGTGTTGCCGGGGCGCTGGGATCGGTGCTGGTACTGGTCACGGTGATCGCGGTGATCGGAGCGCCTGTGCTGGCTGCCGTGTTTGCGCCGGGCTTTTACATGGCGGGCGGTGAAAAGTTCGATCTTGCCGCCGACATGCTCAGGATCACCTTTCCCTATCTGCTGCTGATCTCTCTGACCGCCTTTTGCGGTGCGATCCTCAACAGCTATGAACGCTTTGCCATACCGGCCTTTACCCCGGTGCTGCTGAATCTGTGCCTGATTGGCTCGGCTGTCTGGCTCAGTCCCTGGCTGGAAACACCGATCATGGCGCTGGCCTGGGGGGTGCTGATGGCGGGCGGTGTGCAGCTGCTGTTCCAGTTGCCGTTCCTGGCGCGGCTGCGGCTGCTGCCGATGCCGCGGGCCGACTTCAGGGATGAGGGGGTGCGCCGAATTCTGAAACTGATGCTGCCGGCCCTGTTCGGTGTTTCCGTGGCGCAGATCAATCTGCTGCTCGATACCGTGCTGGCCTCCTTCCTGCAGACCGGCAGTGTGTCCTGGCTGTACTACTCCGACCGCCTGTCGGAGCTGCCGCTGGGTGTGTTCGGCATCGCCATCGCCACCGTGATTCTGCCCAGCCTGTCCCGCATTCATGCCGAAAAGAGTCCGGAGCGCTTTGCTCAGACCCTTGACTGGGCGATCCGCATGATCCTGCTGATCGGTTTGCCGGCAGCGTTGGCGCTGGCGGTGCTGGCCGAGCCGCTGATCGCAACCCTGTTCCATTACGGTGAAATGACCGATCGGGATGTGATGATGGCCGCCATGAGCCTGCGCGCCTATGCGTTTGGTCTGCTGGCGTTCATGTTGATCAAGGTGCTGGCACCGGGCTATTTTGCCCGTCAGAACACCCGCACCCCGGTCAAGATCGCCGTGAAGGCGATGGCTGCCAATATGATACTCAACCTGATTCTGATCTGGCCGCTCGACCATGTGGGTCTGGCGCTGGCGACATCGATCTCCGCGTTCATGAATGCGGGCTGGCTGCTGCATGGTCTGATCAAGGAGGGTGTGTTCCGCTGGCAACCGGGCTGGGGCATGACGCTGTTCCGGCTGATCAGTGCTTCCATCACGCTGGTGGCGGTGCTGTTGCTGATCCTGAATTGGCTGGCCGGGAACTGGCTCGAAGCCGGTGTCTGGCTGAGAGTGCAGTGGATGACGCTGCTGGTGCTTGCCGGGGCCGGTTCCTATCTGCTGGTGCTGCTGGCGACCGGCCTCAGGTTGCGCCATCTGCGGGGTTGAACACTTTCTGAGCGGTACTCGCCGGGTTCAGAGTACGATATACTTCGCAGTCCGAAATTCTGGCGCTGGCTCGGCAACTGCATGGAACTGATACGAGGCTTACACAATCTGCGTGACCGCCACCGTGGCTGCGTGGCGACAATTGGCAACTTCGATGGTGTCCATCTGGGCCATCGCAAGGTGCTGGCGCAGGTCAAGGCAAAGGCGGCAGCGCTTGGGCTGCCGAGTGTCGTTATCATTTTCGAGCCGCAGCCACGTGAATTCTTTGGTGGCGACAGCGTACCGCCCCGCCTGACCCGTTTTGATGAAAAGGTACGCCTGCTGGCGGCCGAGGGTGTGGACCGGGTGGTCTGCCTCAGCTTCAATGCGCGCCTGCGGCAGATGTCGGCGGAAGCCTTCATAGATGAGCTGCTGCTGCAGGGGCTGGCGGTGGAGCATTTTGTGGTGGGGGATGACTTCCGTTTTGGTTGCGACCGCCGCGGTGACTATCACATGCTGTGCGAAGCCGGCGAGCGTCACGGTTTCACGGTTGAGGGCACACACACCTTCACGTTGCTGGGCGAGCGTGTCAGCAGCACGCGTGTTCGCAATGCGCTGATGCGGAATGATTTTGAGCTGGCCGAGCAACTGCTGGGCTGGCGTTACTCGGTCACCGGCCGAGTGATGCATGGCCAGAAGCTGGGGCGGCAGCTGGGTGTGCCAACCGCGAATGTACGCATGCACCGCTACCCCTGTCCGCTGCGAGGGGTATTTGCAGCACGGGCATATTTTGATGGTCACTGCCTGCCGGCGATCTGCAACATCGGCATGCGGCCCACGGTGCATGGCCGCCAGCCGGTGCTGGAAGCCCATCTGCTCGACTACAGGGGCGCGGAACTGTACGGCCACCTGATGCGGGTGGAATTTCTGCACTTTGTTCGCCCCGAACAGGCCTTCGATGGCCTGGATGCACTCAAGGCTCAGATAGAAGCCGATATTGAACATGTCCGGGCCTGGTTTGCGCAGCAGACCGGGACTGACCTTACCACTGGAAGCGACCTGTTATGACCGATTACAAAGCGACACTGAACCTGCCGGAAACGGCGTTCCCGATGCGTGGTAACCTGCCGCAGCGCGAGCCGGCTCGACTGGCGCGCTGGGATGAGATCGACCTGTATCGTCAGCTGCGTGAAGAGGGTAAGGGGCGCAAGACGTTTATCCTGCATGATGGCCCTCCCTACGCCAACGGCAACATCCACATCGGTCACGCGGTCAACAAGGTGATCAAGGACATGATCATCAAGTCCAGGACCCTGAGCGGCTTTGACGCTCCCTACGTGCCGGGCTGGGACTGTCACGGTCTGCCGATCGAGCACAAGGTCGAAACCCTGATCGGCAAGGCCGGTGACAAGGTGCCCTACCGTGAATTCCGCCAGAAGTGTCGTGACTACGCCGCCGAGCAGGTTGCCGGGCAGAAGGCTGACTTTATCCGTCTGGGCGTGCTGGGCGATTGGGACAACCCTTACCTGACGATGAACTTCGACACCGAAGCCAACATCGTGCGTGCGCTGGGCAAGATCATCGAGAACGGCCATCTGGTAAAGGGCTACAAGCCGGTCTACTGGAGCGTGGTCGGTCAGTCCGCACTGGCCGAAGCCGAAGTGGAATATCAGGACAAAACCTCGACCGCCATCGATGTACGTTTCACCTTCATCGATCAGGCCAAGGTGCTGGCACTGTTCGGCGCCGCTGCCGGTGAGGCGCCGGTATCCCTGGTGATCTGGACCACCACGCCCTGGACCATCCCCGCCAACCAGGCGGTGTCGATCAACGGCACGCTGGACTATGCACTGGTAGAAGCCCATACCGAGCAGGGTGTGGATCGCATGGTGCTGGCCGCCGAGATGGTGGATGACATCATGGCGCGCTGGGGTGTGGACAAGTTCGAGGTGCTGGCGACCTGCAACGGCGCGGCGCTGGAACTGCTGCAACTCAAGCATCCGATCTATGACCGTCAGGTACCGGTGATCCTGGGTGATCACGTCACCACCGATGCCGGTACCGGTGCCGTACACACCGCGCCGGATCACGGCATGGAAGACTTTGTCGTCGGCCAGGCCTACGGTCTGGGTACGCTGAATCTGGTACAGGCCGACGGTACCTATACCGACGCGGCTGGCGAATTTGCCGGTGTTCACGTCTACAAGGCGGATGGCCCGGTGTGCGAGGCGCTGGAACGCGAAGGTACTCTGGTGCACTTGAAGCGTTTCCAGCACAGCTACCCGCACTGCTGGCGCACCAAAACGCCGCTGATCTACCGTGCCACGCCGCAGTGGTTTGTCTCCATGGAGGCGAAGCAGCTGAAGAGCCAGGCACTGGATGCGATCAAGGGCGTACAGTGGTTCCCCGAGTGGGGCCAGAACCGCATTGAATCCATGGTCGAGCAGAGCCCGGACTGGTGTGTCTCGCGCCAGCGTACCTGGGGTGTGCCGATCACCGTGTTTACCCACAAGCAGACCGGCGAGCTGCACCCACGCACCGCCGAGCTGATCGAGCAGGTGGCGCAGAAGATCGAACAGGGCGGCATCGATGCCTGGTTTGAGCTGGATGCGACCGAACTGCTGGGCGATGAAGCGGCTGACTATGACAAGGTCACTGACACCCTGGATGTCTGGTTCGACTCCGGTGTGACCCATCATGCCGTATTGCGTGAGCGTGAAGGCCTGAGCTTCCCGGCTGACCTCTATCTTGAAGGCTCCGACCAGCACCGTGGCTGGTTCCAGTCATCGCTGAAAACCTCCATCGCCATCAACGGCTGCGCCCCCTACAAGCAGGTGCTGACCCACGGTTTTACCGTCGACGAAAAGGGCTACAAAATGTCCAAGTCGCTCGGCAACGTGATCGCGCCACAGGAAGTCACCGATACCCTCGGTGCCGATATCCTGCGCCTCTGGGTCGCCTCTACGGATTACTCCGGCGAGATGGCTGTATCCAAGCAGATCCTGCAGCGCACCGCCGACTCCTATCGTCGTATCCGTAACACCGCCCGCTTCCTGCTGGCCAACCTGAACGGTTTCGACCCGGCCACCCACAGCGTCGACCCCGCCGACATGCTGGCGCTGGACCGCTGGGCGGTTGATGCCGCCGCTCGCCTTCAGCAGAAGGTGATCGCGGCCTATGACAGCTACCGTTTCCTCGATGTGTACCAGCAGGTGCACCACTTCTGCGTACAGGAACTGGGTGGCTTCTACCTTGATATCATCAAGGACCGTCAGTACACCACGCAGCCGGACTCGCTGGCGCGCCGTTCCTGTCAGACCGCCCTGTTCCACATCGCGCAGGCGCTGGTGCGCTGGATCGCGCCGATCCTCAGTTTCACCGCTGAAGAGATCTATGAAGTGCTGCCGGGCGAACACAAGGATTCGGTTCTGCTGACCACCTGGTACGAAGAGCTGTTCGAGCTGTCTGACGACGACCCCTTTGGGCGCGAGTTCTGGCAGCGGGTGATGGCGGTGAAAGACGCCGTCAACAAGTGCCTGGAAGATGCCCGTAACGAGAAACTGGTGAAAGCCTCGCTGGCGGCAGAAGCGACCCTGTACGTGGATGACAGTCTGCGGGCTGATCTGGAGCGTCTGGGAGATGAACTGCGCTTTGTCCTGATCACCTCCGAGGCCACGCTGAAGCCGCTGAGCGAAGCCGGTGATGCCCGTGCCACGGATGTGGACGGCCTTAAGGTTGCCGTGGCGGCCTCTGGCCATGCCAAGTGCGGCCGCTGCTGGCACCACCGTGAAGATGTGGGCAGCCATGCCGGTCACGATGAGCTGTGTGGTCGCTGCGTCAGCAACGTTGAAGGTGAGGGCGAAACCCGCCACTTTGCCTGATGACCAAGACTCTCAAAACAGGGGGCAGTGCACTGCGCTGGCTCTGGCTCAGCCTGCTGGTGATTGTGCTTGATCTGGGCAGCAAGTATCTGGCTGACAGCCTGCTGACCTATGCCAGCCCGGTGCCGCTGCTGCCGGTGTTTGATCTGACGCTGCTCTATAACACCGGTGCCGCGTTCAGCTTTCTGGCCGGTGCCGGTGGCTGGCAGCGCTGGCTGTTCGTGGCCATCGCTCTGGGCATGAGTGCCTTCCTGCTGCACTGGATGCACCGTACCCCCCGGTCACATCGCCTGCTGGGCGTGGGGCTGGCACTGGTGCTGGGCGGTGCTCTGGGCAACCTTTATGACCGTACAGTGCATGGTCATGTGGTGGATTTCATCTCGCTGCATTGGGAAGGCTATTACTTCCCGGCCTTTAATATCGCTGATACGGCCATCACGCTGGGCACACTCGCACTGCTGGTTGACATGCTGTTCAGCCGTAACGACACAACTGTTGAGGAACAGAAATGACAGACGTTGCAATCGGTCCCGGTACTCGGGTCAGTCTGCATTTTGCAATCAAACTGCAGGACGGACAGATCATCGACAGCAATTTCGATGCTCAGCCCGCCAGCTTCACCTTCGGCGACGGCAATATCCCGGAAGGGTTTGAGCAGGCGATGCTTGGCCTCAGGGCCGGCGAATACGCCGAATTGACCATCGCGCCCGAGCGTGGTTTTGGCATGCACAACCCCTCCAATATCCAGATACTGCCGCGCAGCCAGTTCAAGGATATGGAGCTGGAACCGGGTCTGGTCGTATCGTTTCAGGAGCCGGGCGGGGAGTTGCCGGGTATGGTCACCGAATTCAACGATGACAAGGTCACGGTGGACTTCAACCACCCGCTGGCCGGCAAGACACTGATATTCGAAGTGCAGGTGGAGACGGTCGAGGCCGCTTGACACCCGCTGCGTTGCTGTTCAGTCTGTTAAGGCCCGACTCAGGACGAGAGGGCCTTAACGTGCACGCACAGCAAGAGACAGGATCATGGATGATCGTACCTATACTGCCCCGGTTACTCAGCAGGGGCTTACGCTGGTCGAATGCCTGTTGGCTATCGCCATACTGGGCATTCTGGTTGCAATCGGCCCCGGCAGCTTTCACTCCCTGCTGGCGTCCAGTCGGCTCGGTTCGACCCAAACCGAAATTCGCTCGCTGCTGGCCAGTGCCCGCTCGGAAGCACTCACGCGCAATCGCAGGGTAACAGTCTGTCGCACGCTGGATGGTACTCAATGCGCCGGTACGGGCCGCATCGGCCAGCGTCAGTGGCAAGGGGCCCTGCTGTTTGTTGATCTGGATCAGGACCGCAGGGTTGGCGCAGACGAAACAGTGTTTTACGTTGCAAACTTTCACACTGCTGTGAACATAATCTGGAATCGGGGTGATTCTCTGATCTATCAACCTGACGGAACGGCGCTTGGAGGCTCCAATGGCACGTTTGCCCTGCAGACCTCCGGCACGGCCGTCGAGCACCGAGTGGTGGTCTCATTGCTGGGCCGAGTGCGTACTGAAGTGATCAACCCCTGAAACGAAGCGGGTTCCACCGGAAGGGGGCCTGATCATAAGACGTAACAAGGGAGCGTCGTTCCATGTCCGATTTTCTGATAGCCGGTGCCGGTGTTATTGGCCTGATGACTGCCCGTCTGCTGGCGCAGGCGGGTGCCAAGGTAAAACTGATTGAACGCGGCCAGTGTGCCCGTGAAGCGTCCTGGGCGGGGGGCGGCATTGTGTCGCCGCTGTACCCCTGGCGTTACAGCGATGAAGTGACGGCGTTGGCGCTCTGGTCGCAAAGCAGCTACGTGCATCTGGCCGAGGATCTCCACTCCGAGACCGGCTGCGATCCCGAGCTGCGCCAGAAAGGGATGCTGATGGTCAATGTGGACCCGGATGAAGAACAGCGTGCACTGGACTGGGCTCGGCGCTATCACCGCCCCCTGACCCGTGTCGAAGCGCCCTTCATTTACGAAACCGAACCCAATCTGGCGGCTGGTTTCGAGTCTGGCATCTGGATGCCGGAAGTCGCCAGTATCCGCAACCCGCGCCTTGGTCGCGCATTGCGCGAAAGCGTACAGAAGCACCCCAATATCACCCTGTATGAAGATACCGAGATTGTGGGCTTCACCACCTTCGGTGAGCGAGTAACCGGCGTGAAAACGGCTCGTGGCCAGCATCAGGCTGACGAGGTAATTCTGGCCGGTGGGGCCTGGAGCAGGGAGCTGCTGGCATCACTGGGGCTGAAGCTGCCGGTCGAGCCGGTGCGCGGGCAGATGATGGTGTTCAGAGCCCCGGTTGGGCTGGTCAATCGTGTGGTGATGCTGGAAGGACGTTATGTCATTCCGCGCAACGATGGCCGCGTCCTGGTGGGCAGCACACTGGAGCATGTGGGCTTTGACAAGCAGACCACGGAAGAGGCCAGCCGCTCCCTGTTTGATACCGCCACCCGCATCGTGCCCGAACTGGCCGAGTATGAAGTTGAGCATCACTGGGCCGGCCTGCGTCCAGGCTCTCCTGACGGTATCCCGTTCATCGGCGCCGTGCCCGGCTGGAAGGGGCTGCACCTGAATACCGGGCATTACCGCAACGGACTGGTTCTGGCACCGGCGTCCACGCGCCTGTTGTCCGATCTGCTGCTTGAGCGTTCACCCGTCATCAATCCTGAGGCATACTCTCCTGCTGGACGTTTACAGGCACTCTGAGCAGTCGCAGGAGAGAGATGAGCACACCGATCCGGGTCGTCATGGCCCAGCTGAATCTGCTGGTGGGAGATATCCCCGGCAACACGAGCCGTATCATCGATACGGCTCTCAAGGCACGAGATGAACTGAACGCTGATCTCGTGCTTTTCCCCGAACTTGCTCTGACCGGCTATCCGCCTGAAGACCTGCTGCTGCGCCCAAGCCTTGAGCTGCGCGTGCAGGAGGCGCTGCAGCGCATTCTTGCCGCCGTATCGGGTATTACGCTGGTGCTGGGCTACCCACGCTACCGCGAGGGTGCGCTGTACAACATGGCCGGTGTGATCCGTGACGGTGAGCTGGTGCATGAATATGCCAAGCAGTGTCTGCCCAACTTTCAGGTGTTCGACGAGAAGCGCTACTTTGCGTCAGGTCATGAAGTCGGGCTGTTCGAGCATAAAGGGGTCAGGATCGGCCTCAGCATCTGTGAAGACATCTGGCACACCGGACCGGTTGAGCAGCTGAAGGCCGCGGGTGCAGAGCTGGTGCTGAGCCTCAACGCATCCCCTTTCCATATCGGCAAGCCGGCACAGCGCCGTGATGTACTGAATCAGCGTGCGCAACAGCTGGGTTGTCCACTGGTGTATCTGAACCTGACCGGCGGTCAGGACGAGCTGGTGTTCGATGGCGGCTCCATGCTGGCCTCGGCACAGGGCGATATTCTGTTTCAGGGCGTGCATTGCGAGGAGGCGTTGTACAGCTGCAGTTTTGACCCGGCCACGGCCGTGCTGAAACCGGAGCAGGCTGGCGTGACCGAGCCGAGCAGCGATGCACTGGTGTATCAGGTGCTGGTGCAGGGCGTGCGTGACTATGTGAACAAGAACGGCTTTCGCGGCGTGGTGCTGGGGTTGTCGGGTGGCATCGACTCGGCCCTGACAGTGGCGGTGGCGGTGGATGCGCTGGGCGCAGATCGGGTTGAAGCCGTGATGATGCCGTTCCGCTATACCTCCTCCATGAGCATTGAGGATGCCGAAGCCGAAGCGCGGGCACTGGGCATTCAATACGATGTGATCTCCATCGAGCCGCTGTATGACAGCTTCATGCAGCAGCTGGCGCCTCAGTTCGAGGGTCTGAACCCGGATACCACCGAAGAGAACCTGCAGGCCCGCTGTCGGGGTGTTCTGTTGATGGCGATCTCCAACAAGAAAGGCTATCTGGTGCTGACCACCGGTAACAAGAGTGAAATGGCCGTGGGCTACTCCACCCTGTACGGCGATATGGCCGGTGGCTTTGATGTGCTCAAGGATATCCCCAAGACACTGGTGTACCGCCTGTCGCGCTATCGCAATACGCTGTCGCCGGTGATTCCGCAGCGAGTCATCGATCGTCCGCCATCGGCGGAGCTGGCACCGGATCAGACCGATCAGGACAGCCTGCCGGACTATGATGTGCTGGACCGCATTCTGGAGCTCTATGTCGAACGCGATTATTCCGCGCAGGCGATCATCGATGAGGGTTTTGCCACAGAGGATGTAAATCGGGTGCTGCGTTTGGTCGATATCAACGAATACAAGCGCCGCCAGGCGCCGATCGGGCCACGCGTAACCCAGCGCGGCTTTGGCCGCGACCGGCGCTATCCGATTACCTCGGGCTGGAAGGCCGGAATCTGATCCCGGTTGTCGCTGCAACAAAAAGGCCAGCAATTTGCTGGCCTTTTTACGTACGGAAGGATGAAGTTTCGGCTTACTCGGCTGTGTCCTCATCATCAAATACACCAAAGGTCATGCGGCTGAACAGCGAGCGCTTGTTGGCTTGCTCTTCAGCGTCGGCACGTTCCTGAGCCTCGGCCCGCAGGCGATCCGCGGCCGGAGTGGGGCGGGCCGGTTCAGCCGGCTCGGCACCACCGAGCAGACCAAAGCTGGCGGCCTGCAGCAGGGTCGCGCTGTCCTGCTTGAACGGACGGATCTGATACTCCGGGTAGTTCAGCTGCAGCACTTCCAGTGCATTTTTGGCCAGATCATGCATGTTCAGCTCGGTATAGGCCTCGGCCATGATCGCCAGCGCATCGGGAACGGCCGGGGTTTCCTGCAGGTTCTCGACTACATAGCGGCCACGGTTGGCAGCGGCAACCCAGGCCTGACGGCGCATGTAGTAGGACGCCACATGGATCTCATAGGTCGCCAGACGATTTTTCAGGTACTGCATGCGCTTTTGCGCATCCGGAGCATACTCGCTCTGCGGGTAGCGGTTGAGCAGGGTCGAGAAGCTCTCGAAAGACTCAAGAGCGGCACCGGGATCACGCTGGCTCACATCGATCGGCAGGTACTTTTCGAAGAAGGAGCGGTCTTCCTCGAATGCGGTCAGGCCCTTGAGGTAGTAGGCGTAGTCGATGTTGTCGTGGTTCGGGTGCAGACGAACGAAACGGTCGGCAGCTGCACGGGCCGATTCAGGCTCGTAGTTGCGGAAGTAGGCGTAGATCAACTCCAGCTGAGCCTGCTCCGAGTAACGGCCGAACGGATAGCGGGCTTCCAGCAGCTGCAGCTTCTCAACCGCCAGGCTGTAATTGTCGGCTTCCAGAGCGCTGAGCGCCTCGTCATAGAGCTGCTGCTCCGGTACATCCGGTGCCACCTTGTCGCCTCCGAACCATGAGCAGGCGGAGAGCAGGCTGAAGAGCGCCAGAGTAGCCAAGATTTTCAAGGGTCGCATGTTGATCATTCCTGATGCTGGGAGCCGAATTCGGCGTGACTGGCCGGATTCGGTTATACTGGCCAGATAGTTTCCGGCCTATTTAAACATAACCGGAGCCCATGCCAAAACATCCGCCGATTAAGAATCATATTGATGTCAGAACAGTTAGAGTTAGAAGCACAGGTACCGACCGAAATGTTCGGAATGCGACTGGATCAGGCGGTCGCGCAGCTGTTCCCGGATTATTCCCGTTCCCGCCTGCAGGGCTGGATCAAGGAGGGGACTCTGACCGTTGACGGCAAGGTGCTCCGACCCCGTGACAAGCTTAATGGTGGCGAGCGGATCGAGGTGAAAACCGAGCTGCAGCGCATCGAACATCACGAGGCACAGGTGATCCCCCTCGACATCATCTATGAAGATGAATCGATCATGGTGATCAACAAGCCTGCCGGGCTGGTAGTCCATCCCGGCGCCGGTCATGCCAGTGGTACGCTGATGAATGCCCTGCTGCACCACTGCCCGGATATTGCGCAGGTGCCGCGTGCCGGCATTGTGCACCGGCTGGATAAGGAAACCACAGGCCTGATGGTCGTGGCCAAGACGATTGCCGCCCAGACCGATATCGTGGTCCAGCTGCAGGAACGGAGCATGGGACGGGAATACGAAGCGGTTGTCAATGGTGTCATGACAGGCGGGGGCTGCGTCGAGGAGCCGATGGGTCGCCACTCCAAAAATCGCCAGAAGATGGCAGTTGTAGGGGTTGGGAAGGAAGCGATCACTCACTATCGAGTACTTGAAAAGTTTCGTGCGCACACGCACATCCGGCTCAAGCTGGAAACCGGGCGCACCCACCAGATCCGTGTTCACATGGCTCATATCAACTACCCACTGGTGGGCGATCCGCTTTACGGTGGTCGCTTTCGCATGCCCAAGGGTGCCAGTGGCGCCATGCAGCGTGCCTTGAAAGCGTTCCATCGTCAGGCGCTGCATGCCAAAAAGCTGGAGCTTTATCATCCGGCCAGTGGCGAGCTGATGTCCTGGGAAATCGATCTGCCTGAAGACATGCAGCATCTTTTGACCGTTTTGAAACGGGATGCACAGGAATACGATTACGAGCTATGAAACTGATCCGGCCGGACTGGCCTCTGTCTGACACCATCGGTGCATGTGTCACCACCCGCATCGGGGGGCTGAGCCAGTCACCCTGGGCATCGCTCAATCTGGGTGACCATGTGGGTGATCAGCCGGAGGCGGTGGCCGCCAACCGCTGGCAGCTGCAGCAGGCGCTCGGTAGCATCAAGCCCCAATGGCTGTCGCAGGTACACGGCATCGAGGTGGTTGAGGCGCAGGCCGATGGCCGGGTTCGGGAGGCCGATGCCTGTTGGAGCTCGACCCCCGGCGTGGCGTGTGCAGTGCTGACGGCAGACTGCCTGCCGGTGCTGTTTGCCGATCCAGCCGGCCAGCGGGTTGCTGCTGCCCATGCCGGCTGGCGCGGGCTGCTGAACGGTGTGCTCGAAGCCACGCTGGACTGCTTTGAGGCACCCGAGCGGGTTCAGGCCTGGCTGGGGCCGGCCATCGGGCCACTGGCATTTGAAGTCGGACCTGAGGTGCGGGCCGCCTTCTGTGAACAGGTGCCCACTGCCGAGCAGGCATTCGTCCCCTCACCACTGCACCCCGACCGTTGGCTGGCGGATCTTTACCAGCTGGCATGGCAGCGACTGCACCGGGCCGGTGTCGCCGCGATCAGTGGCGGCGAGTACTGCACCTTCACCCAGCAGGATCTGTTCTTCTCCTATCGCCGCGATGGCGTAACCGGTCGTATGGCCAGCCTGATCTGGATCGAAAAAAAAGGCTGACCCTGTCGGCCAGCCCTTCTCGGTCACATCGAGGCCTGATCAGGCGCCGATGATGCCGCCATCTTCACGCTGTACCACCATAATGGTGGAACGCGGCTTGCTGTTGCCACCGCCCGGGAAGTGGGACGGTGCCAGCTCTTCGCCCGGGTGCTGCACACCAATGAATACCGTGCGCTGATCCGGTGAGAACGCCAGGCCGGTGATCTCGCAGGCGATGGGGCCGGTGGCGAAGCGGCGAATCTCTCCGGTCTGCGGATCGGCACAGAGCATCTGGTTGTTGCCCATGCCGGCAAACTCGCCCTCGTTGCTGTACTTGCCGTCGGTCTGAATCCAGAGGCGGCCACTGCGATCGAAATCCAGTCCATCCGGGCTGTTGAACAGGTTGTCGGCATTGATATTGTCGCTGCCGGCGTACAGGCCTTCTGCCACGGTCGGGTTGCCGGCGATGGCGAACAGGTCCCAGTCAAAGCGGCTGTCCACATGGCTGCCCTGATGCGGCCACCAGCGCACGATCTGGCCGTAGTTGTTCTTGGCACGCGGGTTGGGACCGCCCACCGGCTGGCCATCCGTGCCGCGGTTCTTGTTGTTGGTCAGGGTGCAGAACACTGCCTTGTTGTCCGGGTGAACAGCTACCCACTCCGGGCGGTCCATGGTGGTCGCGCCCACCTGAGTGGCCGCTTCACGGGCAAAGATCATCACTTCTGCCTGATCGGCAAAGCCGTTCTCGGCGGTCAGGCCGTTCTTGCCATAAGTCAGTTCGACCCACTCGCCCTGGCCCTTGATCTCTCCGTCATTGGAGGAGAAGCGTGCCACGTACAGGGTGCCCTCTTCCAGCAGATCACGGTTGGCCTGCTGATTGTTCGGGTTGTACTTGCCTTTGGATACGAACTTGTACAGATGCTCGCCGCGCTCGTCATCACCCAGATAGACCACCACATGGCCGGACGGGTCGATGGTCAGGGCCGCATTCTCATGCTTGAAGCGGCCCAGTGCGGTGCGCTTCTTCGGCGTGGCGGTCGGGTCCATTGGATCAATTTCGACCACCCAGCCGAAACGGTTCGGCTCGTGCGGGTGTTTGGCCAGATCGAAACGTTCATCATGGCGGTACCACTGGTAATCACGGTTGCCCGCTTTCAGACCGTAACGCTGGTCGCGTTTGGGCAGCTTGACCTCATCCTGGGCAGACGCAAAGTACTTGTGGAAGTTTTCTTCGCAGGTCAGGTAGGTGCCCCAGGGAGTCTGGCCGTTGGCACAGTTGTTCACCGTACCCAGCGCACGCGTGCCCTTGGGATCGGCTGCCGTCTGCATCAGAGTGTGACCGGCGGCCGGGCCGGTCAGCTCCATCGGCGTGTAGGCGGTGATGCGGCGGTTGTAGTCGGAGTCGCGGTTCACCTGCCACTCGCCCTTGGCGTTGCGGCGGACCTCGAAGATGGACACGCCATGTGCCGCCTGGGACTTCTTCACCTCATCGGCGGTCAATGCCTGCTTGCCCTGATGGGCGAACAGGTACTCGTAGTTGGTGTACTCGTTGTTGACCGCCAGCACGGCGCGGTCGTCTGCCAGCGGGAACAGGCTCATGCCATCCGTGTTGTCGCCGAACTGGCCAGCCTGCGCGGCCGCATTCTGGGTGCCGGACTCATCAAACGCCGGAGCACCCTTGAGAATGGGGTCGCCCCAGGCGATCAGCGGCTTGGCCACATAGCCTTCCGGCACCATAAATGTGTCGGCGGTGCTGGCCGGTACCGCCTTGAACCCCATCAGCGTGCTGGGTGCCGGGCGGGTGGCCGCCGCTACGGCCTGGGCCAGCGGGCTGGCGGCCAGGAACAGGCCCATAGCCGCCGCGCCACCGCGCAGGAAGTTACGGCGGCTGATGCCTTTCGCCGTCATGCGGTCAAAATCGGTCTGTTCCAGTTCCGGATGATCTTCGGGATCAAAATGCTCAATATGATTCATGTCACCTGTCCTGTATTGGGTTACCGGGATGCAGGTGGATGTTGTAGCAGTGTGCTATTACAGAATTAAGAAAGTTTACCGCTGTATAAGGTTTAACTAATTTAATTGCGGCCCGAGCTTGAAGCCGCCCCCGGTGGCCCCTATTTATATGGGTAACAGAAACGCCGAACCGTCTGACCCTTAGATGTCGGACCAGCGGCACCGAGAGATCCACAGGAGACCTCATGCGACCCGACAAATTTACCTCACGACTTCAGGAAGCCCTGTCCGACGCCCAGTCACTGGCGATCGGCAAGGACCACAACATGATGGAGCCGATCCACCTGCTGGCTGCCTTTTTGCAGCAGCAGAACGGCTCGGTGGCGCCGCTGCTGCGTCAGGCCGGTGCCGACCGGATGACCCTGACCGCCAGGGTGGGCGAAGCGCTGGACCGCCTGCCAGTGGTGAGCAGCCCCGATGGCGAGATCCGCCTGTCCCAGAATATGGCGCGCCTGTTCAACCTGACCGACAAGCTGGCGCAGCAGCGCGGCGACCAGTACATCGCCAGCGAGCTGGTACTGCTGGCGATGCTGGACGACAAGGGCGATGCCGGCAAGGTACTGAAAGAGTGCGGCGTGAACCGTCAGTCACTGGAAAACGCCATCAACAACATGCGCGGAGGCGACAGCGTGAACGATCCCAACGCGGAAGAGACCCGTCAGGCACTGGACAAGTACTGCATCGACCTGACCGAGCGTGCCGAAGCCGGCAAGCTGGACCCGGTCATCGGCCGTGACGATGAGATTCGCCGTACCATTCAGGTCCTGCAGCGCCGCACCAAGAACAACCCGGTGCTGATCGGTGAGCCCGGTGTGGGCAAGACCGCCATCGTCGAAGGGCTGGCGCAGCGCATCGTCAACGGTGAAGTGCCCGAAGGCCTCAAGCGCAAGAAGGTGCTGTCACTGGATATGGGCTCGCTGATTGCCGGTGCCAAGTTCCGTGGCGAGTTCGAGGAACGCCTGAAGGCGGTACTCAACGAGCTGTCGAAACAGGAAGGTCAGATCATCCTGTTCATCGACGAGCTGCATACCATGGTCGGTGCCGGCAAGGGCGAAGGCGCCATGGATGCGGGCAACATGCTCAAGCCCGCGCTGGCGCGTGGCGAGCTGCACTGTGTTGGCGCCACCACGCTGGACGAGTATCGCCAGTACGTGGAGAAAGACGCCGCGCTGGAGCGTCGCTTCCAGAAAGTGATCGTCGATGAGCCGTCCGAGGAGGACACCATCGCCATCCTGCGTGGCCTGAAAGAGCGTTACGAGATCCACCACAGTGTCGACATCACCGACTCCGCGATTATCGCTGCCGCCAAGCTGAGCCAGCGCTACATCACCGACCGTCAGCTGCCGGACAAGGCGATCGACCTGATCGACGAGGCCGCCTCGCGCATCCGCATGGAGATGGACTCCAAGCCGGAAGAGATGGACCGTCTCGACCGTCGCCTGATCCAGCTGAAAATGGAACGCGAAGCGCTGAAGAAAGAGAAGGACGAGGCCTCGCGCAAGCGTCTGGAAGAGCTTGAGCACAACATCGGCAAGCTGGAAAAAGAGTACTCCGACTTCGACGAGGTATGGAAGGCCGAAAAGGCTAGCCTGCAGGGTTCGCAGCAGATCAAGGAACAGCTCGATCAGGCCCGTGTCGAGATGGAACAGGCACGCCGCGCCGGTGACCTGGCCAAGATGTCCGAGCTGCAGTACGGCCGCATTCCCGAGCTGGAAAAACAGCTGCAGGCCGCCGACAGCACTGAGCAACAGGCGGAAGAGCACAAGCTGCTGCGCAACAAGGTAACCGAAGAGGAAGTGGCCGAAGTGGTCGCCCGCTGGACCGGCATCCCGGTCAGCAAGATGCTGGAAGGCGAGCGCGAAAAACTGCTGCGCATGGAAGATGCGCTGCACCAGCGCGTGGTCGGCCAGAGCGAAGCGGTGGTGGCCGTGTCCAACGCCGTGCGCCGTTCCCGCGCAGGCCTGTCCGACCCCAACCGCCCCAACGGTTCTTTCCTGTTCCTCGGCCCGACCGGGGTGGGCAAGACCGAACTGTGCAAGGCGCTGGCCAGCTTCCTGTTCGATACCGAAGAGGCGATGGTGCGCATCGACATGTCCGAGTTCATGGAGAAACACTCCGTCGCACGCCTGATCGGTGCACCTCCGGGCTATGTCGGTTACGAAGAGGGTGGCTACCTGACCGAAGCGGTGCGCCGCAAGCCCTACTCGGTGCTGCTGCTGGACGAGGTGGAAAAGGCACATCCCGATGTGTTCAACATCCTGCTGCAGGTGCTGGAAGACGGCCGCCTGACCGATGGACAGGGTCGCACCGTGGACTTCCGCAACACCATCGTGGTGATGACTTCCAACCTGGGGTCCGACCTGATCCAGAACTACAGCGATGACGATGACTACAACCTGATGAAACAGGCGGTAATGGAGTCTGTGGGTAACCATTTCCGTCCCGAAGTGATCAACCGCATCGACGAGGTGGTGGTATTCCACAGCCTGCGCAAGGAACAGGTGGCCGGCATCGCCGAAATCCAGCTGGACCGCCTGCGCAAGCGCCTGGCCGAGCGCGAGCTGAGCATCACCTTCACCAGCACCGCCATGGACAAGCTGGTGGACGTGGGCTTCGAGCCGATCTACGGCGCCCGTCCGCTGAAGCGGGCGATCCAGCAGTGGATAGAAAACCCGCTGGCGCAGCGCTTGCTGGCCGGCGAGTACGAGCCCGGTCGCGAGATCGCGGTGGATGTGGAGGCCGGAGAGTTTACCTTCAGGTAACGGCTGCCACGTCGAGACAGCACCAAAGCGGGCATGGATCAGATGGACTACACTCAAGCGGGTGAACACCACTCGAATGGAGGTGAATCATGTCCAGAATCAAAACCATGCTCGCGACGGCGCTGGTAGCGTCCGCGCTGTCGGCCCCGGCGTTAGCATTCCATTGCCCGCTGGATGGCCAGGCGATCGAAAAGGGACTGGCGAACATCCAGGTGAGCGACGAGGTGCGCACTAAGGTCATGCAGCTGCACGAGGAAGGCATGGCTGCGCACAATGCCGGCAACCATGACGACGCCCAGAAAAAAATGGCCGAAGCCATGCGAATGCTGCTGAACGCCACCGGGATGTAACACAACAGAAAACAGGATATCCCCACCGGGCAGGCTGCGACTTTCCTGCGCGCCTGCCCTAACCAGCTGTCTTCCCCTTCAGCGCAAGATGCCAATAGGCACACGCTCTGCTAGACTCGCTTTATGAAGCAAATTAACTGGAATGCTGAAAAAAACCAGCAGCTGATGAGCGAGCGCGGCGTTTCCTTTGAGGATGTCCTGTTTGCAATTCAGTCTGGCGGTTTACTTGATGATGGACCTCACCCCAACCGGGACAAGTATCCGAATCAACGTTTACTTGTGGTTCGGATTGACGATTACGCCTGGCTGGTGCCGTACGTCGAGAATGATCGGGAGATCTTTCTTAAAACGGCCATTCCCAGTCGCAAGGCCACCAAGACATTTCTAGGGGGGTAGCATGGCCAAGACCAAATTGGATCCCGAAGAGCAAGCGTTGCTTGAAGCCTATGAGTCTGGAGAGTTCGAGTCAGACTTGGATGCTGATCGTCGTGAGTATTTGACCAAGGCGGCGGAAGAAACCTTCAAGAAAGACAGGCGGATTAATATACGCATTTCCAGCCGCGACCTGGAGGCGCTGCAACGTCGCGCACTGGAAGAGGGGCTTCCCTACCAGTCACTGGTTGCCAGTGTCCTGCACAAGTATGTCTCCGGTGGTTTCAAGGACATTTCTGCCGACAAGTCCGGTCAGCGGACGCGCTAGCCAAGTCGCTTGCCTGAACAGCGAGCCACGGAGCGGAGGGCTGGTTTTTTTCGGCCGGACACAATGGCCATGCCCGTTGCACACCCAATACAATATTGCCGAGCGCTGAAAGGGCTTCCCAGGGGTTGGGAAGGCATGGCGCTTTGGCCGTTACGAAAAAGGAACGATTGCATGCCCCTGCTACAGTGGCTCAATAAAGACCAAGCTGTCAGAACCGCTGCGCAATGCGCCTACCGTTTGCTGGAGCCTGTACCAGAACTCTCATACGGTGATCAAAACAGCGAGAACCTGCTGATTCAGGGCGATAACCTCGAAGCGCTCAAGGCATTGCTGCCGTTCTATGCGGGCAAGGTGAAGTGCATCTATATCGACCCGCCCTACAACACCAAAAGCGCGTTCGAGCATTACGATGACAATCTTGAGCACAGTCAGTGGCTGTCGTTGATCTATCCTCGCTTGGAGCTGCTGCGTGAACTGCTGGCGGAAGATGGCAGTATTTGGGTGTCGATTGATGACAGAGAAGCCCACTATCTTAAGGTCATCATGGATGAGATTTTTGGGCGGTCAAAATTCATAGCATCAAATGTCTGGCAAAAGCGTTATTCGCGCGAAAATCGAGAGGCTATTGGGGATTCTCACGAATATCTTTTTGTTTATGCAATGAGTCCAGAGTCTTTCAAAAATAGCCGGAATTACCTTCCATTGGGTGAAAAACAGCTCAAGCTTTATAAGAACCCAGATGATGATCCCCAAGGACCTTGGCAAAGTGTATCGCTGCTTGCGCAGGGTTATCGGCCAAACCAAATGTATAAAATTATCGCCCCATCAGGTAGGGAGCACTATCCACCGGATGGCAATTGTTGGAAAGTAATTCGGTCGGTGTATGAGAAAGAACTCCAAAATGGTGCGATTTATTTTGGAAAAGATGGAAATGGCGTACCACGTCGAAAACAATATCTAAAAAACGCTAATGGTGTTGTTCCATGGACATGGTGGCCCCACGAGGAGGCTGGTCATACAGACGAAGCTAAGAAAGAGGCTAACTCCATTTTTGGCAGTGAGATCAGCTTTGGCACGCCAAAACCAGAACGGTTGATCCATCGTATTTTGCACATAGCAACAAATCCCGGCGACCTTGTTCTCGACTCCTTCCTTGGTTCAGCCACCACAGCCGCCGTGGCCCATAAAATGAAACGTCGCTATATCGGTATCGAGTTGGGCGAACACGCGGTCACTCATTGCCAGCCCCGTTTGGTAAAAGTGGTAGACGGCGAGCAGGGAGGTATCTCGAAGTCGGTTGACTGGCAGGGCGGTGGCGGTTTCCGTTTTTACAAACTCGGCCAAACGGTTTTTGACAGCTACGGCTATATCAACCCGGAGGTGCGCTTCGACGCCCTGGCTGCTCATATCTGGTTTGCAGAGACGCGCTCACCCAAACCACCGGCAGAAAAATCCCCATTGTTGGGCCTGCACAACGGCGTTGCCTACTATCTGCTGTATAACGGCATATTGGGTGATCGGCGGCCTCAAGGCGGTAACGTGCTGACGTCCAAGGTGCTTGAACTGCTGCCGCCGCATGATGGTCCCAAAGTGATCTATGGCGAAACGACTCGCCTTGGCCCCGAGCGTCTGAAACAGCAACAGATTACGTTCAAGCAGATACCCTATGATGTGCGTGCACTGTAACAGCCCGTTCAAGGAGAGATGTCACCCATGTTCAGCTTAAAAGGCTACCAGACGCGCGCCATTGAAACTCTGAGCGACTTCCTGACCGAGGCCAAGTCAACCGGCGATGTGGTCTCGGCTTATGCCAAGGCGATCAAGTCACAGGGTATGCCGCCGTTGGCCTACCGTGACTACGGCTTTGAGCAGGTTCCCTATGTATGTTTTCGCATCCCGACCGGGGGCGGTAAAACCGTGATGGCCTCGCATGCCGTTGTGACTACCGCCAAGGATTACCTGGAAGAGGCGTTTCCCATAACGCTGTGGCTGGTGCCCAGCACAACCATCCGCCAGCAAACCGTTGATGCGCTGAAAACCCCCGGCCATCCCTACCGGGAAAAGCTGGATCAGGCTTTCAATCAGCAGGTTCTGGTGCTCGATATCGACGAAGTCACCCAAATCCGTCCGCAGGATATTGGTGGCAAGGCGATCGTTGTTGTGTCCACGTTGGCCAACTTGCGAGTGAACGATACTGCCGGGCGAAAGGTGTATGCCTACCATGAAAATTTTGAACCGCACTTTGCCAAACTCGGTGCCGGGCATCCTGCCTGGGCGCGTCTTGAGAAGGTTGGCGAATCGGACCTGCACGAGAACGGCCTGACCCGCAAAGAGTTGGGCAAAGTTAAATGCTCCTTTGCCAATCTGCTGGCTGTGCATCGACCGGTCGTGATTGTGGACGAGGCCCATAATGCTCGCACCTCGCTGACCTTTGAAACACTGAAAAGAGTCTATCCCGCTGCAGTTATCGAGTTTACGGCCACACCCAATACCTCGACGACAAACGGCAGCAACGTGCTGTATCACGTTTCGGCAGCCGAGCTGAAAGCCGAAGAGATGATCAAGCTGCCGATCATGCTGACGGAACACACGGACTGGCAGGCGGCGGTGAGAGACGCGGCTTTGAATCGTGAGCGTCTGGCAAAGGATGCACGCAAAGAGCCGAATGATTACATCCGTCCTATCGTGTTACTGCAGGCCGAACCGAAAAACGGCGCTGTGACCGTCGATGTACTCAAGGCATATCTTGAAAATGACCTGAAGATCGACCCTGAAAAAATCGCGATTGCTACCGGTACGCAACGTGAGCTGGATGGTATTGATCTGTTCCGATCCGATTGCAAAATCGAATACATCATCACCATTGAAGCGCTGAAGGAAGGTTGGGACTGCTCTTTCGCTTACGTGTTCTGCTCAGTCAAACAGGTCAGTTCCAGCAAGGACGCCGAGCAGCTGCTGGGGCGTGTGCTGCGGATGCCGTATGCCCGGCGCCGGGTCATCGAAGACCTGAACCGTGCTTATGCGCATTTGGCGACACCTTCATTTTCGAAGGTTGCCTCACAGCTTACCGACAAGCTGGTCGCAATGGGCTTCGAAGAGATGGAAGTCGCCGCTTTCCTGCGTCATCAACCGGCTACACAAGGGCAGGGTGATCTGTTTGGCGGTGATAGTGGCTCCTCTGAAGCCCCGCCACCATCTCCTCGTGCAGATCATTCCATCGTGTTGGAACTGGATGAGATGCCGAACCTTGAGCAAGTGGACGAAGACGACAAGCGCAAGATCTCGGCTACCCAGGACGGGGATACTATCCTGGTGAAAGTCACCGGGGAGGTATCCGAGCCTTTGGCCCGGGCACTGAAAACGGCGAAAACCAAGCCCAAGGAGCGGGCAATCATCGAGCGGGATCTCAGAATCCACAACCAAAGCATTGCGGCGATGAAGTCACCGGCAGAACGAGGCGAACGCTTTGGGCCATTACCTCAACTCTGTGCGCACATTCAGGGTGAGCTGGAACTGGTAGAGCCTGAAATGCTGCTGGATGCAGGGCAGTGGAGCCTGATGGATTACTACACTGTCGAGCATCTTGGCCTGAAAACCGATGAGCAAAACATCAGTTTCGCAATCGATATTGAAGATAAAAAAGTTCGTTTCCACACCGCCGAGCCGGGAGCAACCTACGATCTCAATGAAGCCTTTATCGATGTTACCGAGCAAGATCTGATTCGCTGGCTGGATAGGGAGCTGCGTCAGCCGGACATCATGCAGTTGCAGATGATCAAGTTTTTGTCACAGTCTGTGAAAGACCTACAGCAACAACACAACCTGTCCATGACTGCGTTGGTGCGTAACAAATATCCGCTGGTTAAAACCCTTAAAGCCTTGATCAATACCTACCGTAAAGAGGCGCGCAGGAAGGGCTATCAGGATACGCTGTTCGGCAGTGGCGCAGCCGTATCCACAACGGCCGACTTTCAATACGAATTCAGCCCTGCCCATTACCCGGCGCGCCCGCCGTATTATCAGGGTAAATATCGCTTCCAAAAGCATTACTACCCACAAATTGAAGATATGAAGTCCACGGGGGAAGAGTTCGAGTGCGCCAAGGCGATTGATAGTCTACCGCAGGTGAAATACTGGATCAGAAACCTGGTACGCCGTGATCATGCATCTTTTTGGCTACCGCTTGCGGATGGGCGTTTCTATCCCGATTTCGTGGTGGAGCTTACGGACGGTCGAATGCTGGTGGTCGAATACAAGGGCGATGCCTACGTGACCAACGATGACTCCGTCGAGAAAAGGGCTGTCGGGCAGCTGTGGGCCGAGTCCAGCGGAGGCCGCTGCCTGTTTATCATGGCAGTGCTGCAAGACAAGCAGGGGCGTGATGTACGCCAGCAGATTCAAGCGCTGATCAATGTGTAATCACGTTTAGGGGTAGTGTATGACCACCTTCATCATCGTTGTGGCTTTCGTGCTCATGGTGTTCGCCTTTTTCGGGCTGATTTTGATGGTGGGTTCAATAATCAACGCTGTAATCCGGACACTGTTCAAACCTCGAACAACGGATAAATAAAATGGACTTTACCCCAATAATCAGCCAAGTATTCAGCACACTCTGGTATCTGATTCCGCTTGCGATTTTAGCTGTATTGCTCAAGTCACCCTGGTTCAAGGGCGCATTGGGCGAGCTGATCGTCAACCTGTCAGTCAAATATCTGCTCGACCAAAAACACTATCGGCTGATCAAGAACGTGACCCTGCCCGCCGGTGAGGGTAGCACTCAGATCGATCATGTGATTGTGTCGGTGTACGGCGTGTTCGTGGTTGAAACGAAGAACATGAAGGGCTGGATTTTTGGTGGCCAGCACCAGAAACAGTGGACTCAGAAGATATTCAAACACTCCAGCAAGTTTCAGAACCCGCTGCATCAGAACTACAAGCATGTGAAGGCGCTGGAAGAGCTGCTCGGACTTGAAGAGAGCCAGTTGCACTCAGTTGTGGTTTTTATCGGCGATAGCACCTTCAAAACCCCCATGCCGGATAACGTCACCCGCGGTTTTGGTTATGTGGGCTATATCAAGTCAAAAACCGAGCCGGTGATTGCCGAAGCTCAGGTCGATGAAATCGTCCATCAGATTGAGTCTGGCCGTTATCCCCGCACCTTTTCGACCCATCGCCAGCATGTGAAGCACGTGAAAAGCATTGTAGAAGCCAAGGAAGCAGCGGTGGCCTGTCCCAAGTGCGGCAGTGATATGGTGCTGCGCGAGTCCAAAAAGGGTGAATACAAGGGGCAGAAGTTCTGGGGCTGCTCCAGGTTCCCGGGTTGTCGCGGGGTTATGAAAGTTACCTCGTAGCAGCGTGCATCTTTCCGTGCCAGAATGATCAGCATACGAACGAGAGGTTTCATTTTATGAATTTCCAGCAAATAGAAGATGAAGCTCTGCATCTTCCAAAAGAAAAGAGAGCCCGGCTGATCCACCGGCTGGTATTGAGCCTGGATGCGCCTACTGAGGAAGAGCTTCGGTCTGACTGGTTGCATGAGGCTCATCGTCGGGCAGGGGAGCTTGATGATGGCGCTGTGCAGGCTGTACCAAGTGACGAGGTTATGAGAAAGGCCCGAGCACTGATCAAATGAACTATTACTTTCACCCGGCAGCGGAAGCCGAGCTCCTGGAGTCGGTCGGTTACTATGAATCGAAGGTCTCTGGTTTGGGTGGTGCCTTGATAGAGGAGTTTGAGGCCCTGGCTAAATTGATCGGCATGTCCCCAAAGGGGTGGCGGATCGAGTTGGAGCCAGATATTCGTCGAGCACCCCTCCACCGATTTCCGTTGTCCATCATTTACCGCCAGAAAGCAGACGGCTTTCAGGTTTTGGCTGTTGCCCATGACCGACGACGTCCACAATACTGGCTTGGCAGGGCTTAATACTGCGACAGGCATGAAAATCGTAACCTGACCGTTGGTGGAACCATTCTGATGTTGTCGCTGAACTGGCCGAACTGGGATTCCAAAGCCAGTATCATCGGGTATTTGATGAGGAGCAGGGGCAGGAGGCGAGGCCAACATTTTTCCTGCAGCGCAACCCACAGAAGCCCTACCATATCGACTATGCTTTCACTTCTGCCGACCTCACCAAGCGGTGTTCGCTGCAGGTTGGTGAGTATGATGACTGGATTGCGGTCAGTGACCATGTGCCGTTGACCTTGAGCATCAATGAGAGCTGACAACATGAGCCAAGACACCCCGCTATCCACGGCTTGGATGCCAGCCTGATCTGTGAGTGTGTTGTGGCATTCCATTGCGACTAATACCACGGGCACCCAATTATCGAGGCTGGTTAACATCCAACGCTTTGACCTTCTCGGACCCTCCCGGCAGCAAGATGCCGGTATGCAGCAGCTCCCGCAGGGTTGTCAGTCCTGCCTCGACTTTGGCCAGGCCGTCATCCAGCATGAGCTGTTCTCCGCGTTCGATAAGCGCATGCCGGAGGGTATGTTCGTCTACATGACTGAGGATCAGGGCGAGGTCATCCTCGGTTGGTTGCCAGACTTCGAAGATCCCTATGCGGCCCTTATAGCCCAATGTGTTGCAGGCACTGCAGCCCTCTGCCCGCCAGACATGAGCGGGCACTTCGCGTCCGTGCGCCTGAAGCCATTTTTTTTCCATCTCGTCTGGCTCGTCTTCGGTTTTGCACTTCGGGCACAGCATGCGCACCAGCCGTTGCGCCACGACCAGCCCCAGATTGCTGGCGATTTCAAAATTGTCCAGGCCCAGGTTGCGCAGGGCAGTGACGGTACCAACGGCATCACGGCTGTGCAGGGTCGTCATCAGTGCCCGACCGCTGGTTGCAATGCTGATGGCCGCGTGGGCCGAGGGGGTATCTCTGACTTCACCGATTAGCACGTAGTCCGGGTCGAGCCTCAGCATGGCCTCGGCGCCATTGGCGAATGTCAGGTTGTGCGTCGGGTTGACCTGAATCTGATTGATGCCGGGGACTTCGTATTCAACCGGGTCTTCCAGCGTAACAACATGGCTGTCGCTGAGTTTCAGTTCATGCAGCAAGGCATAGAGCGTGGTGGTTTTGCCGCTGCCTGTCGGACCGGCTACCAGAAACATGCTGCCGCTGGCGTCCATCCAGCGTCGAATCGACTCGGCGCCCCGGTTGTGAATGCCAAGCTGCCGGACTTCCTGTATGGCTGCAGGCGGTGACAGCATGCGAATGGCAAGCTTATCGCCGGATACACAGGGCACGGTTGTGATTCGCAAGTCCAGTGGCTGTTGCTCGATCTCATAGCGGCAACTGCCCTCATCGCAGGTCATGCTGGGCAAGGGGTCGATACTGGCAAGCACCTTGAATTGATGCACCAGCCGTTGTCCCTGTTTGATCTCAATTTCCATGGCGTCAACCATGACGCCATCGATCCTCAGGCGGACCTGGTAATGCGTCGGAAACGGGTCAAGGTGGATGTCAGATGCTCTGGCCTTCAAGGCATCGTGTAAGAGCGCATGGGCACCCACGCCTTCGTCATCTTCGTAGTCGGCGTGCTCCGCGAACAGCGCACGAAACTCGACCAGAACATGCTCACGCATTTGGCGACCATAGCGGTGCTGGGCCCGTTTTTCCTGGCTTTCTCGGGCATTCTGGCTCAAGACAGATTCCTCCGGAAGGCAACAAGTGCCTTCAGTGTAGCATAGGGAAAATCCTCCAAAGGCTGCCAAATGGCCTTTGTCCGGGACGGTGGTATATCCCGGTGAGCCGGCTGGATTTCCTGTGGAGCTTGCTGAGCAGAGCTAATATAGTGAAAGCCTGTTCAGTACTGCCGAGGTCGATGTTCAACCGTGACAAATTCAAGCCAATACGGCCACCTGGTTCATATCGAAACCCATGAGGAATTGCGGCTCTATGAGCTGATTCCCAACGTGGTGTGGGTGTTTGATATCGACAAGCACGGTTGGTGGTGGGGCAACTCGGCGGCGGTAGAGTTCTGGGGGCTGGAATCCCTGCAGGCGCTGATCGACAAGGACCTGTCCGGCGATACTCAGGGTGCGCGCGATCGCACGCTTCAGACCTTTGAGTTGGCCGTGCGTGATGGCCTGACAGTTGATCCCTGGACGACCTACCCGAACGGCAAGCCCAAAACGTTGTTGATGATGCATCGGGCGGTGTTGCTGGGGCCGGAGCGGCATCGCGGCATCATTGCGTATATCAACGAGCAGGTGAACATGGGCGAGCAGCCCGAGAACCTGCTGTTGATGGAGGCGATGCGCTATACCCGTGTGCCGGCGACCACCTTTACGCTGGACGGCGATCCGGTGGTGGAAAACCCTGCCGCAACAGACGCGTACAACTACCTGTACGACCAGCCGCTGGACGAAGGCATGTGTGCCTTTGTCGCGCGCTTTGCCGATCCGGCTCAGGGGCACGCCTGCCTCAAGCGGGTGCAGGCGGGCGAGGAGGGACGCTGGGACTTCATCATGCAGACCGTTGAGGGGCCCCGGCGTCACAGTCTGGATATACGTCGTACCCGCCACCCGCTCAACGGTGACTTTCTTTTTTTAGTGGTGGAGTATGACTTCACCGAACTGTACGAGGCGCTGGAGGCGGTCGAGTCCGCCCGTGCCGAGCTGCATGATATTGCGATGAAGGATGCACTGACCGGTGCCCACAGCCTGCATTACATGCAGGAGGCGGCCAAGGCTGAGCTGGCCCATGCGGACCGTCATCAGCAGGTGCTCTGGCTGATGTTCATTGACCTGGACGGCTTCAAGTCGATCAACGACAGTTTCGGCCACAAGGCAGGCGATGAGGTTCTGCGTGAAGCGGCGCGCCGGCTGCAGGCGGTGACCCGGGAAGAGGACCTGTTGGCGCGCATCGGTGGTGACGAGTTTGTGGTGCTTTTTGCCCACGGCAATACCGAAGCGGATGCCACTTCCATGGCCCAGCGCATTCTCGATACGCTGGGACAGCCGGTCCATGCCCTCGGCCATGAGGCTCATATCAGCGCCAGTATCGGTATCGCGCGCTTCCCGGATGACGGGGAGGATCTTGAGTCATTGCTGAAGGCCGCGGATGGCGCCATGTACCGGGTGAAGAAAAGCGGTAAGAATGGTTTTGTATACGTGAGAGGATGATCCACCGATGAATCAAACACAGCCCAACAATCCACTGCACGGCCTGACCCTTGAAAAGATCCTGACGCGCCTGGTGGAGCATTATGGCTGGGAAGGGTTGTATGACGAGATTCAGGTGAATTGCTTCTGTAACGAGCCGTCCATCAAGTCGTCGCTCAAGTTTCTGCGCCGCACGCAATGGGCACGGGACAAGGTGGAAACCCTGTATATCAATACGTTCTGCTGATGGCGGATATCACATGAACACCATACTGATCGGCAAGGGTGAACAACCGGTACGGTTGTTGGGCCAGTACGGCAACCGACATGGCTTGATTGCGGGGGCCACCGGTACCGGCAAAACGGTATCGCTGATGGTGTTGGCCGAAGGCTTTTCCCGCATGGGCGTGCCGGTGTTCATGGCGGATGTGAAAGGCGATGTGTCGGGTCTTGCCATGGCCGGTCAGCCCAGCGACAGGCTGATGCAACGTGCCGCCAAAATCGGCATGGAAGGCTTTTCCACCGAGGCGAGCCCGGTGCTGTTCTGGGACCTGTACGGCCAGGCCGGGCACCCGGTGCGCACCACCATCAGCGAGATCGGGCCCACACTGCTGAGTCGCATCCTGGAGCTGAATGATACCCAGACCGGTATTCTTGAGGTGGCCTTCAAGCTGGCCGATGATCAGGGCCTGTTGCTGCTCGACCTTGACGATCTGCGCGCTCTGCTGGGCTTTGTGGCAGACAATCGCAAGGACATTTCGGCTCAATATGGGTTGGTCAGTGCCCAGTCCATTGCCGCCATTCAGCGCAGCCTGCTGTCACTGGAGCGCGAGGGCGGTACCGCCTTCCTGGGCGAACCGGCGCTTGAGATCATGGATCTGATGCGCACGGATATGAGCGGCCGTGGCGTGATCAGCATCCTCATGGCGAACCGGCTCATGCTGAAACCGCGCCTGTATTCCACTTTCCTGTTGTGGCTGCTGTCAGAGCTGTTCGAAAACCTGCCCGAGGTGGGTGATCTGGAGCGGCCCAAGATGGTGTTCTTCTTTGATGAGTCCCACCTGCTGTTTGATGACGCTCCGGCCGCGCTGCGGCAGAAGGTGGAACAGGTGGTGCGGATGATTCGCTCCAAGGGCGTCGGCATCTATTTCTGCTCACAATCGCCGGATGACATACCGAACGAAATTCTGGGGCAGCTGGGTAACCGCATTCAGCATGCGCTGCGTGCCTACACACCGCGTGATCAGAAAGCGGTGAAAACCGCTGCCGAAACCTTTGTAGCCAATCCGGGGCTGAATGTGGCGGAGGTGATTTCACAACTGGCCGTGGGCGAGGCGCTTGTTTCCACCTTACAAGAGGGTGGTGTGCCCATGCCGGTCGAGCGCACACTCATCTGCCCACCGCGCTGTCGCATGGGCGCCCTCACGGCGGAAGAGCATGCCGCCGTGCTGGCGCGCAGCCCGGTCGCGCATAAATACGACACGCCGGTCAACCGCGAGTCGGCCTATGAAATTCTGGCCCAGCGCGCGGCTCAAAGTGCGGCGGTTACGGCGGCAGCCAAGCCCGAACAGGATGAAGCATCCGAGTCCAAAGGGGTGGTCAGCGATTTCCTTTGGGGCAACAAGCGCCGTCAGGGGATGGTCGAAACCATGGCCAAGCAGGCGGCACGTACGGTCGGGAGCCAATTGGGGCGCAAGATCCTGCGCGGTTTGCTGGGCGGCCTGCTGGGTGGCAAGGGACGTTAGCCATTCACAAGACGAACGGCCCCAAAAACTGGATAATGTCACCCCTTTGGCATTTGCCCCATTGCTCAACTCCAATCCGGTACCCCGCTCATGGAAATCAAGGTCAACTATCTCGACAATCTCCGGCTCGAAGCCAAATTCGACGACTTCACGGTGATCGCCGATCAGCCGATCCGTTACAAGGGGGACGGCTCGGCGCCCGGTCCGTTTGACTATTTCCTGGCATCCTCGGCGCTGTGTGCGGCCTATTTCGTCAAGGTGTACTGCAACGCGCGCAATATTTCCACCGAGAATATTCGCCTGTCGCAGAACAACATTGTTGATCCTGAAGACCG
The DNA here is from genome assembly GCF_040547565.1 of Marinobacterium sp. MBR-109. Lineage (NCBI taxonomy): Bacteria > Pseudomonadati > Pseudomonadota > Gammaproteobacteria > Oceanospirillales > Oceanospirillaceae > Marinobacterium > Marinobacterium sp. MBR-109. The sequence continues at coordinate 28,571 of NZ_JBEPPZ010000008.1, read as the reverse complement.
CTATAACCAGATCTTCAAGATTCAGGTGGAGCTGCCGGAGGATATTTCCGACAAGGACCGGCAGGGCATTCTGCGCTCCATCGACCGTTGCACCGTAAAGAAGGTGGTGCAGACCGGTCCCACGTTTGAAATCGAGGTTGTGGATAACCTGGATGAAGACGCGCAGGCGTTGCTGCTGGCCAAGCCGGAAGGCGAAGGCGCAACCTGGATCGAGGGCAAGGATCTGCCGCTGGAGCAGACCATCGCCAACATGACGCAGATTCTGGCGGATCTGGGCATGAAGATCGAAATCGCCTCCTGGCGCAATATCGTGCCCCATGTCTGGTCGCTGCATATTCGTGATGCGGCATCCCCCATGTGCTTCACCAACGGCAAGGGTGCCACCAAGGAGAGCGCGCTGGCATCGGCGCTGGGTGAGTTCATTGAGCGACTCAACTGCAACTTCTTCTACAACGACCAGTTCTTTGGCGACGACATCGCCAACAGCACGTTTGTGCACTACCCCAACGAGCGCTGGTTCCAGCCCGGGCCCGATGACGCGCTGCCAGAGGGTATTCTGGACGATTACTGTCTGGATATTTACAACCCGGATGGCGAGCTGTTCGGCACCAACCTGATCGATACCAACTCGGGCCGTGTGGACCGTGGCATCTGTGCGCTGCCGTTTGTGCGTCAGTCCGATGGCGAGACGGTGTACTTCCCCTCCAACCTGATCGAGAACCTCTACCTCAGCAACGGTATGAGTGCCGGCAATACACTGCAGGAAGCGCAGGTTCAGTGTCTGTCGGAGATTTTCGAGCGTGCGGTGAAGCGCGAGATCATCGAGCAGGAGCTGGCGCTGCCGGATGTGCCGCTCGAAGTGCTTGAACAGTACCCCGATATTCTGGAGGGCATTCGTGCACTGGAAGAACAGGGCTTTCCGGTGCTGGTGAAGGATGCCTCACTCGGCGGCCGGTTCCCGGTGATGTGCGTGACCCTGATGAACCCGCGCACCGGTGGCGTGTTTGCCTCGTTCGGTGCCCACCCCAGTTTCCATGTGGCGCTGGAGCGCAGCCTGACCGAGCTGCTGCAGGGCCGCAGTTTCGAAGGCCTGAATGACTTCCAGCCGCCCACCTTCAACAGTCTGGCCGTGACCGAGCCGAACAACTTTGTCGAGCACTTCATCGACTCATCCGGCGTGATCTCCTGGCGCTTTTTCAGTGCGAAGTCGGACTATGACTTCAGCCACTGGAACTTCTCCGGCAGCAACCAGGAAGAGGTCGATACCCTGTTCGGCATCCTGGCCGAGATGGGCAGGGAGGTGTACATGGCCGTGTATGAGGATCTGGGTGCACCGGTCTGCCGCATTCTGGTACCGGGCTACTCCGAAGTGTATCCGGTGGATGATCTGGTGTGGGACAACACCAACAAGGCGCTGGATTACCGTGAAGAGATTCTCAACCTGCACCGCCTGAGTGACGATGAGCTGGCGGATCTGGCCGAGCGGCTGGACGAGAGTCAGCTCGATGTCTACACCGACATTAGGACCTTGATCGGCGTGGAGTTCGACGAGAATACCGTTTGGGGTCAGCTCACCATTCTGGAGTTGCGGCTGCTGATCATGCTGGCGCTGGAGCGTCATGAAGAGGCGCTGGAGCTGGTGGAACAGTTCCTGCAGTACAACGACAACACCGTTGAACGAGGCCTGTTCTACCGTGCCGTGCAGGCGGTGCTGGAGGTGGTGCTGGATGACGAACTGGAGCTGGACCATTTTCTGCCCAACCTGTCCCGCATGTTCGGGGCCGAGCGAATGCAGGCCGTGGTCGGCTCGGTAACCGGTGAGGTGCGTTTCCATGGGCTGGCGCCCACCAGCATGAAGCTGGAAGGACTGGACAGACACCTGCGTCTGATCGACAGTTACAAGAAGCTGCACACCGCGCGCGCAGCAAAGGCCGGGCTGTCCTGAGGGCAGTCGATATCATCGGATCTGATGTGAGGTAATGGAATGCTGACAACGAGCCGTTCAGCCGCCCTGATTCTGGGCGTGTTTCTTCTGCTTGGGCTGTCATCGCTGGGCAGCCTGCTGGGCAAGGCGGCGCTGGATCATAAACAGCTTGATCGCACGGTGACCGTGAAAGGACTGTCGGAGCGCGAATATCAGGCCGATATCGTGATCTGGCCGATCCCCTTTGCCGTGGCCAGTAATGATCTGGACTCGCTGTACACCGACCTGGATGTGAATGCGGCACAGATTCGTGACTTCCTGACCGAGAACGGCATCCAGCCGGACGAGATCAGCTATGCGCCGCCGGTGATTACCGACCGTTCGGCGCAGCAGTATGGCGGCGATAACCGTGCTGAATTTCGCTATGTAGCCAGCCGCATGGTCACGGTCTATTCGGAGAACATCGAAGGGGTGCGAGCGGTGATGAATGAACTGCCGGAGCTGGGCAAGCGCGGCATCGTGTTGACCGGAGGTGATTATCAGTCGCAGACCGAGTACATCTTTACACGCCTCAATGAGGTCAAGCCGGAGATGATCGAAGAGGCGACCCGTAATGCACGTGAGGTGGCACAGAAATTCGCGGCCGACTCACAAAGCCGGCTGGGCAAGATCCGACGTGCATCGCAGGGCCAGTTCAGCATCAGTGAGCGTGACCGAAACAATCCGCACATCAAGCAGGTACGAGTGGTGTCCACGGTCGAGTATTACCTGTCCGATTAAGCCTTTAAACAGCTGTTTTTGATCCAACCCGGCGTCCGGGGCTTCAGTCCCGGGCCGCTTTGTGGGACAGTGTCGGCTGACAGCAGCATTGATGGAAACACAGCGTTCGATGAGCAAACTCAATATTCTGGTGGTCGATGACGCTCGCTTTATCCGCGAACGCGTGACCTCCATGGTGCGGGAAGCCTTTCCCGACTTCAGCGTAATGGCAGTGGAAAATGGTACCGAAGCCACTCGGGCCATGCAGCAGAAACGCTTCGATCTGATTTTGTGTGACTGGGAAATGCCCGAAATGAGCGGGCTTGAGGTGCTGCAGTGGACCCGGGCACAGGACGACTACAAACAGACCCCGTTCCTGATGGTGACCAGCCGTGGCGAGCGTGAATACGTGCTCAAGGCAATTCAGGCGGGTGTGAATGACTATCTGGGCAAGCCCTTCACCCGTGAACAGCTGGTGCAGAAAATGGTCAAGGCACTGGACAAGCGCCAGCAGCTGAGCCCGGAGCAGCAGGCGCGTGCGGCAGCCATGCTTGAGGCCGAGAAGAGTGCGGCACCTGCCGACAGTTCGGCGCCTGCCAAAATGCGCTCCAAGCCCAAGGGGCTGGCGCAGCTGCGCAACAGCGAACAGACCTTCCGCTGTGCCATCAAGGATCTCAACCTGCGTGAAGTGAAGGTTGTGATCAAGAACGAGGGGGCGTTCCCACAGGTGCTGGAGCAGGTAGTGGTGGATATCGAACAGCTCTCGGGCGACAGCGTGGCACGTATCAACGGCTTTATTACGTCGGTACAGGCCACGGAACAGAAACTGGATGCGGCCTACGTGGATGTGAACGTGTTTTTCATGGACGATGACCCGGACAAACTGGCGCATCTGTCCAAATACATTGCCAGTGTGCGTTAAGTCATGAAACTGCGAGTTGCTTTTCTGTTGGCCCTGTTGCTGGGTGGTTGTGCCGCCCCGCCACCCCCGGTGTCTGAGCCAAGGCAGCAGGAACAGCGTGTCACCCCGCTGCCACTGTCGATCGTGCCTGTGTATGACAGCCGTGCCGAGGTACAGCTGGGACAGGCGCTGGTGCGGCACTATCTGAGTGGCCCCTATTACCGCATCTCGGCTCCGCTGCTGCTGTCGCAGCAGTATCAGGCCCGCCATGCCGCCGATACACCTGACCCGCAACGGATGCTGGCGCTGTTCAGCCACCCCCAGGGGCGCTGGGGCTTCGTTGCCGTGAGTGTGGCGCAGGGCAGTGTAATGAACCTGTTTGAGCTGCAGCACCGTAACGAAACCGGTTATGCACTGGTGCTGAAGCGGGCGCGGATCTGTTTCAACACCGGCGCGGACCAGCCGCCACGCTGGCAGGGGCGCAGCTGGGTATATGCATCACAACCGGGGCAGTTCGAGTGCAGTGGCCAAACCAACGGCTCCCTGTTTCAGCTTGGCTCCGGCCTGCCCGGTGCGCTGGGGCCCTACGCCGAGTCCGGTGACACCGTGCTGTACAGTCGCGACCGCCAGTCGCTGCAGCAGATCGCGAGCCTGTTGAAGCACCAGTTCCGTCATCTGCAGGTGCCACAGATTCGGCCCGACTCGCTCTGACCCAATTTCAGGAATTACCATGCTCAGTTATCAGCACGGCTATCATGCCGGCAACTTCGCCGATGTGCACAAGCATCTGACTCTGGTTCTGCTGCTGCAGGCGCTGAATCGCAAGGCAAAACCCTGGAGTTATCTGGAAACCCATGGCGGGCGTGCACAGTATGATCTGCACGGCGATCAGGCGGCCAAAACCGGCGAATTCCAGCAGGGTATTGCCCGTCTGTGGCGTCAGTCGGTTCCCGAGGCGGTGCAAGCCTACCTTGAACAGGTCGAAGCCGTGAACGGGAAGGCGCTGCAGCACTATCCCGGCTCACCCCTGATAGCGGCCCAACTGGCCCGTGCGGATGATCAGATCAGTGTGATGGAACTGCACCCGGCCGAGGCCGAAGCGCTGAAGCAAGTATTCCGTCAGGATGGCCGGGTGGCGGTGCACCACCGTGATGGCTATGAAGGGGTGCTGTCGCTGTTGCCACCGAAGCCCAATCGAGGGGTGGTGTTGATCGACCCGGCCTATGAAGTGAAGCAGGAATACCAGCAGTTGGTGCGCTTTGTCAGCAAGGCGATCAAGCGCTGGCCCAATGGCTGTTTTGCCATCTGGTATCCATTGCTGCCGGCGGGGTTGTGGCAAAAGATGAAGTCAGAACTGGCGGCGAGCGGGATTCGCAATATCCTGTGTTCCGAGCTTGAAGTGACGGCCACGGCAGGAGAGCGGGGCATGTATGGAAGCGGTATGCTGGTGATCAACCCGCCCTGGCAGCTGGATGCCACACTTGGGCAGGTTTCGCCCTGGCTGCAGGCAACGCTGCAGCAGGGGGAGGGGCGCTGGCGCGTGGAATGGCTGGTGCCTGAGTAAGGCTCAGTACAGCGCTTTCTCGTCACGCACCACGTCGATCAGCAGCTCCAGAAACAGACGGTCGGCATCGCTCTGTTCCAGCGGGATCTTGACGTTGGTGGTGGATGACAGCTCCTCGGCGATCAGGACAGCGGCATTCTTGTCGCCGATATGCTTGCGGGCGATCTCCAGCGCCTTTTCGCTGATCTCGGGCTCGACCAGCACCTTGCGGATAAAACGCAGCAGCTCGTTGATTACGCGCTCCTTGTTTTTGATCTCGGCAATGCTCATTGTTTTGCTCTCCGGCATGTGGAACGTGGACATGCGCCTACTATAACGCTAATGCCTGACAACGCCCAGAGGGCTGTCCTGTACAGTATCGGCGTCGTTCAATGGTCGTAGGCGGTTGATCGCAGCTTGTCAAGGTGCGAGAATGTCAGGCTATTTTCTTGACTTGTGGCAGCAGGAAACCCCGACGTCACAAGGGGTTATTAAGCGAACCCGGCTTAAGTCTCAGAACAGGTCTGTCAGATAAGAGATCCTCATCTGACCAGCACCGAACATGATCCAACGATGCCTGCGGGCAGGGCGCGGCCGGCAATACGATTGCTCCGCGGCCGGGTCATGTTCTCGTTGCAGAAACGCTGAAACTGTTAGTTCGCCGGCAGGTGGCCGGCGCTGAGTAGAGGGTACAACAGTGGAATTACTTTCAGGCGCAGAAATGGTGGTACGCGCCCTCAAAGACGAGGGTGTTGAGTACATCTATGGTTATCCGGGCGGGTCGTTGCTGCATGTGTACGACGCTCTGTTCCAGCAGGAAGATGTACAGCACATTCTGGTGCGCCATGAGCAGGCTGCAACTCACATGGCGGATGCTTATGCGCGTGCAACCGGCAAGGCCGGTGTCGCGCTGGTGACATCCGGTCCGGGTGCAACCAATGCCGTGACCGGTATCGCGACCGCGTTCATGGACTCCATCCCGATGGTGGTGATTACCGGCCAGGTGATGAGCCATCTGATCGGTGAAGACGCCTTCCAGGAGACCGACATGCTCGGCATCTCCCGTCCCATCGTGAAACACAACTTCAGCGTCCAGCGTCCGGAAGATATCCCGGCGATCGTGCGCAAGGCGTTCCATATTGCCGAGAGCGGCCGTCCCGGTCCGGTGGTGATTGACCTGCCGAAAGACATGACCACGCCGACCGAGCGCTATCCGTACGAGTTCCCGAAACACGTCAAGATGCGTTCATACAGCCCGATCACCCGTGGGCACAGCGGTCAGATCAAGAAGGCAACCGACATGCTGCTGGCGGCCAAGCGTCCGGTGTTGTACACCGGTGGTGGCGTGATCATGGGTGACGCCAGTGCCGAGCTGACCGAGCTGGCCAAACTGCTGAACTTCCCGGTAACCAACACCCTGATGGGGCTGGGCGGCTATCCGGGTACCGATCGTCAGTTCATCGGCATGCTGGGGATGCACGGCAGCTACGAAGCCAACATGGCGATGCACCATGCCGACCTGATTCTGGCCGTAGGTGCACGCTTTGATGACCGCGTAACCAACGCCTGTGACAAGTTCTGCCCGACCGCCAAAATCGTGCATATCGATATCGATCCGGCGTCCATCTCCAAAACCATTCAGGCGGATATTCCCATTGTGGGCCCGGCCAAGGTGGTTCTGGAAGAGATGGTGCAGCTGGTCAAGTCGAGCAAGAAGCAGCCGGACCAGGATGCTCTGAGTACCTGGTGGCAGCAGATCGACGAATGGCGTCAGCGTCACGGTGGTCGTTACCGCACCGACGATTCTGCGTTGATGAAGCCTCAGCAGGTTATTGAGATGCTGAGCCAGGTCACCGGCGGCAACGCCTTCGTGACTTCTGACGTGGGTCAGCACCAGATGTTTGCGGCGCAGTACTACAAGTTCAACAAGCCGAACCGCTGGATCAACTCCGGTGGCCTGGGCACCATGGGCTTCGGTCTGCCGGCGGCCATGGGCGTGAAGATGAACTTCCCGGATGACGACGTAGTATGTGTCACCGGTGAGGGCAGCATTCAGATGAACATCCAGGAACTCTCTACCTGCAAGCAGTATGACCTGCCGGTGAAGGTTCTGTGCCTCAACAATCAGTCGCTGGGCATGGTGCGCCAGTGGCAGGACATGAACTACGAGTCCCGCCACTCTCAGTCCTACATGCAGTCGCTGCCGGATTTCGTCAAGCTGGTTGAGGCCTATGGCCATGTAGGCATGAAGGTCGAGAAGTATTCCGACCTGGAAGGTGCCATGCGTGAAGCCTTCGCGCTGAAGGATCGTCTGGTCTTCATGGATATCGCGGTCGATCCGTTCGAGCACGTTTATCCGATGCAGGTACCACGCGGTTCCATGCGTGACATGTGGCTGACCAAGACAGAGAGGACCTGAGCATGCGCCATATCATTTCAGTCCTGATGGAAAACGAGCCGGGTGCCCTGTCGCGCGTGGTAGGGCTGTTCTCCCAGCGTAACTACAACATCGAGTCGCTGACGGTTGCACCGACTGAAGACTCCACCCTGTCACGTCTGACCGTGACCACCATCGGTAACGATCGTGTAGTGGAGCAGATCACCAAACAGCTGAACAAGCTGATTGACGTGGTCAAGGTGGTGGACCTGTCCGAGGGTGATCACATCGAGCGTGAAGTGATGATGATCAAACTGAAGGCCAGCGGCCAGATGCGCGCAGAGATCAAGCGGACCTGCGACATCTTCCGTGGTCAGATCATCGATGTGACACCGACGACCTACACCGTGCAGCTGGTGGGTGCATCCGACAAACTGGATGCCTTCATCAACGCGCTGGGCAGCGCTTCCATTATGGAAGTGGTGCGCTCGGGTGTGTGTGGTATTGCGCGTGGCGAGAAGGTGCTGAGCCTGTAAAAGCTATCTGCGTTGCCGATGCTGCGTTAAAAGCAGGCTCAAAATGCTCATTTAGTTCACTAAACTGCGCTTTTTCGCCTGCTTTTGCCTTGCCTCGGCTGCCTCGATAACGCTTTTAAGCACTCTGTCAGATACTTCTTCCCATAAAAAACCGCTGGTCGTTTACACGACCAGCGGTTTTTTGTTGCCTGAATTCTGCCACTGATCAGTGGGCGTCGAAGCGGTTGCGCCGATCCTGCCGCCACAACAGCACGCCGGTAATCAGCACGGTAACACTGACCAACCCGACAATGATGGTTGCCAGGGCGTTAATCTCGGGGCTGACTCCAAGCCGTACGCTGGAGTAGACCACCATCGGCAGGGTAGTGGCACCGGGGCCGGAAACGAAGCTGGCCACCACCAGATCATCCAGCGACAGGGTGAAGGCCAGCAGCCAGCCTGCGATCAGTGAGGGAGCGATGATCGGCAGGGTGATGCTGAAAAACACCTTCAACGGCCGTGCCCCCAAATCCAGCGCCGCTTCTTCCAGCGACAGGTCCATATGCGCCAGCCGACTTTGTACCACCACGGTGACATAGGCCATGGCAAAGGTGGTGTGGGCGATCACGATGGTGGTCATGCCGCGCCCGGCCGGCCAGCCGATCACGTTCTCCATCGCTACGAACAGCAGCAGCAGCGACAGACCGATGATCACCTCCGGCATCACCAGCGGTGCGGTCACCATCACCTCCAGCGAGCCCCTGCCGCGAAAGCGGCGAAAGCGCACCAGTGCCAGCGCTGCCAGCGTGCCCAGTACTACCGCGACCGTAGCGGTCAGGGCGGCAATGCGGACACTGAGCCAGGCTGCGCTGAGCAGCTGGGTATTCTGCAGCAGCTCGCCGTACCATTTGGTGCTGAAACCGCCCCATACGGTCACCAGTCGGCTTTCATTAAAGGAATACACGATCAGGCTGATGATCGGGCCGTACAGAAAGGCGTAGCCCAGCAGCAAAATGGTGATCAGCAACGGCATGCGAGTTTTCATGCGGCGCCCTCCTCGGCCCGGCGCTCAAAGTGGCGCAGCAGCACAAAGGGCACAATCAACGCCACCAGCAGCAGTGCTGCCAGCGAGGATGCCAGCGGCCAGTCCTTGTTGTTGAAGAACTCGGTCCACATCAGCTTGCCCAGCATCAGCGTATCCGGTCCGCCCAACAGGTCGGGAATCACGAACTCGCCCATTACCGGAATGAACACCAGCATGGCACCGGCCAACACACCCGGCAGCGACAGCGGCAGGGTGATCAGCAGGAACTGCTTCCAGGGACGGCAGCCGAGATCGGCGGCGGCTTCGAGCAGTGTCAGGTCGAGTCGGATCAGAGTGGCATACAGCGGCAACACCACGAACGGCAGGTAGTTGTAGACCACGCCGATATAGACCGCGAACGGGGTGTGCATGATCTCCAGCGGGGTGTCGATCAGGCCGGTCCAGAGCAGAAAGTTGTTGAGCAGTCCGTTGCCCTTGAGGATGCCGATCCAGGCATAGATGCGGATCAGGAACGAGGTCCAGAACGGCAGAATGATCAGCATCAACAGCGGCAGACGCCAGTGTGCCGGCGAACGGGCGATGGCATAGGCCATGGGATAACCGATCAGCAGGCAGCAGACCGTGGAGATTGCGGCTATTTTGAGCGAGCCCAGCAGGGCGCTCAGATAGAGTGAGTCTTCCAGCAGCAGCTGATAGTTGCCGAAGTTGACCATGATGGTCACCAGCCCGTCTTCGATCTCGCGGACCAGGTCCAGGTAGGGTGGCTGTGCCAATACCGGCTCGGACAGGCTGATCTTGAGTACGAACAGGAACGGCAACAGGAAGAACAGCGCCAGCCAGAACCAGGGGATGGCGATGATCAGGTTGCGTGCCGGTGGCAGGTGCTGTTTCAGCTTCATTCCGTCAGCACCCCACAGCTGTTGGCTGACCAGCCCAACAATACCTCTTCGTCCCAGGTGAGTGGCTGTTCGGCCAGCGCCTGCACGTTGGACTGGGTGAACTGAACGCGCTTGCCGCTGGGCAACTCCACATGATAGATCGATACATCGCCCAGATAGGCGATCTCCTTGATGGTGCCACGCAGCTGGTTAGGTGCATCCACATCCAGATGGCTGAGGACGCGCACCTTCTCAGGACGCAGCGCAACGGTAACGGCCATGCCGGGCACCAGTGGCTGACTGTGGCGCACCAACAGTTGGGTATCAGCCTCATCACACTGCACGATCACCTGATCGTCATCCTGCTGCACCACATAACCGTCAAACAGATTGACCGAGCCGATAAAGCTGGCGACATAACGGGTGGACGGAAATTCATACAGACGTCGTGGGGGGTCGACCTGTTCGATTCGTCCCTCATGCAACAGAGCGATGCGTGAGGACATGGTCATCGCTTCTTCCTGATCGTGGGTCACCACGATGAAGGTGATGCCAAGCCGTTCCTGAATGTTGACCAGCTCGAACTGGGTCTGTTCGCGCAGTTTCTTGTCCAGTGCGCCCAGCGGCTCGTCCAGCAGTAGAATCTTGGGGTGTTTGGCCAGTGCCCGTGCCAGTGCCACGCGCTGACGCTGGCCACCGGACAGCTGGTGTGGCTTGCGCTGTGCCAGTTTTTCGATCTGTACCAGTGCCAGCATTTCGGCGACGCGTGCCTGACGCTCGGCTTTCGGCATTCGTTCCTGCTTCAAGCCGAAGGCGATATTATCGGCCACGGTCATATGCGGAAACAGGGCATAGGACTGGAACATCATGTTCACCGGGCGCTCATAAGGCGGTACATCGGTCACGTCCTGACCATCGATGAAGATACGGCCGCTGGTCGGGGTCTCGAAGCCGGCCAGCATGCGCAGCAGGGTGGTTTTGCCGCAGCCCGAGGGGCCAAGCAGAGAAAAGAACTCACCCTGATGAATGTGCAGGCTGACATCGTCGACCGCATAGAAAGAGCCGAAGCGCTTGGTCAGGTTTTCGATCCGAACCAGCGGTTCCCCTTCGGGGGCCTGCCAGGGCTCTTCAGGTTTGAACTGGCGCAGTGTTGCCATCGGTGTTGGGTACTCCCGATAAAAAAGATGCCCCTGACTTCAGGGGCATCTCAGGTTCAGGTGATCGGCTGGGTTCAGCGGCCGGTTTTGACTCGGGTCCAGCTGCGATTCATATCGCGGATCTGACGTTCTGTGGGTGTTTTCAGTACGATCAGCTTGTCGCGTGTTTCCTGCGGCGGGTAGATGCCGGCATCGTTGCGGATCTCTTCATCGATCAGGTCGGTAGCCGCCGCATTGGCGTTGGCGTAGGCAACATAGTTGGTGATCGGTGCGATGACTTCCGGCTGCAGCAGGAAGTTGATGAACTGGTGTGCGGTATCCGGGTGCGGTGCATCCGCCGGAATCACCATCACGTCGGTCCAGACCACGGCGCCTTCAGAGGGTACGGCGTAGGCCACTTCAACCCCGTTGCCGGCTTCGGCTGCACGATCACGGGCCTGCAGAATGTCACCGGAATAGCCGTGGGCCACACAGATATCACCGTTCGCCAGGTCGTTGATGTACTGGGAGCTGTGGAAGTAGCGAATGTGTGGGCGTACCGCCATCACGGTTTCGGCCGCTTTCTCCAGTGCTGCCTTGCTGAAATCGGCGGTATCTTCACCCAGATAGGCACGCGCCGCGACAAACACTTCGGTCGCATCGTCCATCAGTGTCACACCGCAGCCGGCCAGCTTGGCCACGATTTCCGGATCAAACACCAGGCGCCAGGTATCCAACGGCATGTCGTCACCCAGAATTTCGCGTACCTTTTCCACGTTGTAACCAATGCCGGTGGTGCCCCACATGTAGGGCACTAGGTGCTGGTTGCCCGGGTCGATATCGGCCAGTGACTGCATGATCACCGGGTCCAGATTGTCGAAGTGAGTCAGCTTGCTCTTGTCCAGTGTCTGGTACAGGCCCGCCTTGAGGTGACGGTCGGCGAAGGGGCGTGCGGTCGGGAATGCCAGATCATAGCCGCTGCGGCCAGCCAGCAGTTTGGCCTCAAGCACCTCGTTGGAATCATACACGTCATACACGACCTTGATTCCGGTCTGCTGCTCGAACCGGGCCAGTGTGTCTTCGGCTATGTAGTCAGACCAGTTATAGACGTTCAGTTCCTGCGCCGATGCGGCTCCCGCCAGCAACATGCCAGGGAGCAGTTTTCCGAGTTGCTTGAACACTTTTTTCATCGCCATGGGTCTCCGGCAACGCTGTGAATGGTGGAGGCCAGGAAGTGCCTCACGGGGTGTCCGGCAGCGAATGCAGCGGACGGATTCAAAGCGTGAATATGGAACAAAAAACCGGCAAAAAAAAGGTTTTTTTTGCAACTGCGGTTAAACAGGGATTGAGCCTGATCAGTTTTTGGTGGTGATGGCGTACAGCTGACTAAAACCGGGGGTGGTCTATAGTGACACTCACCACAGAACGACAAGGAGAACAGGCATGTGTGATATCAAGGGGTGTGGCAATACGCATTCGGACAAGCCGCTGCCGCAGGCGACAGGAGAAGAACGGCGCAGCTTCCTCAAGGGAATGCTGGCTCTGCCACTGGCGGTGGTACTGGCGGATCCGTTGCTGGCGCAGGCGGCCGGCAGTCGGACCCGGTCGGTGCAGCTGGCGCTGGGGGGCGGCAACAAGGTGCAGGCGCATCTGGCCATGCCCGAGGGCGATGGGCCTTTTCCTGCGGTGGTGCTGATCCATGAATGGTGGGGGTTGAACGACCAGATCAAGGCGGTGGCCGCTGAGCTTGCCAACCTCGGCTTTATGGCGCTCGCAGTTGATCTCTATAAAGGCGGTGTCGCTGATACCCGTGAGGATGCAATGGCGCTGATGCAGGCGGTCAAAGAGGAAGAGGCCAGTGATACCCTGGTCGGCTGGATCGACTGGCTGCGACGGCATCAGCACTGTAATGGCAAGGTCGGTACCATGGGCTGGTGTTTTGGCGGCGGCTGGTCGCTCAATGCGTCCATGGAAACCCCGGTCGACGCGACCATCATCTATTACGGCAATGTCACCCGTACCCCGGAACAGCTGTCACGTCTGCGTGGGCCGGTGCTGGGACACTTCGGCACACTTGATGAGAGCATCGACGAAGCGATGGTAGGTGGCTTTGAGCGCGCCATGGCCAAAGCGGGCAAAACGGATCTTCAGGTCCACTGGTATGTGGCGGACCATGCATTTGCCAATCCCACCGGCGCCCGTTATGACGCCGATGATGCAGCCTTGGCATGGTCGCGTTCGGTCAGTTTCCTGTATCGACAGCTGGGTTGACGCCGCTATCAGAACGGAAACAGCAGTGGCGTCAGTATCAACGTGATCGCCAGTGCCAACAGCTGCAGTGGAATACCTACCCGGGCAAAGTCGGCAAAGCGGTAGTTGCCAGGTGCCAGTACCAGAGTGTTGACCGGTGATGCGATAGGGGTGGCAAAGGCCGTGGATGCGGCGATGGCCACGGTCATCATCACCGGTTCCGGGTTTACGCCGGTCAGCTGGGCGGTGGTGATGGCAATTGGTGCCAGCAGGACCGTGGTGGCGGTATTGGAGATGAACTGGCTCAGCACGGAGGTCAGCAGGAACAGGCTGGCACAGAGTACCAGCGGGCTGCTGTCTCCGACCAGACTGACCAGGTGCTCAACCACCCAGGCCAGGGCGCCGCTGCGTTCCATCGCCAGCGCCAGCGGCAACATGCCGGCGATGAGGATCAGGCTGGTGGCATTGAGTGAGCGGTAGGCTTCCTTCAGGCTGACGCAACCGGTGATGATCATCGCCAGGGCGGACAGCAAAATGGCGGACAGGTTGTCCAGCCAGCCCGTGGTCATGCACACCAGCATCGCCAGCAGAATAATCAGAGCAACCGGTCCACGGTTGCCGTGGGTGGGGATCTCTTCCAGCTCGGCGGGTGTCTGCAATACCACCAGTTCGCGTGAGCCCTGCAGGCTGCGGATCTGTTCCCAGCTGCCGGCCAGAAGAAGGGTGTCGCCGGGGGTGAGCCGGGTTTCGGTAAAGCTCGCATCCATGGCGGTTCGGTCTCGACGGATACCCAGCACACTCAGGCCATAGCGCTCGCGAAAATGCCCCTCCTTTATTGAACGATCACACAGCGGTGACTCGGGGGGCAGCAGCACTTCGGCCATGCCGAACTGGCGTTCCAGCTGGCTCATTTCACGCGCAGGAAACCCCAGTCGCTTGAGCTTCAGGGTTTCGCACAGGTGCTCCAGCCGGGCCTCATCGGCATACACGATCAGCTGATCCTGATATTGCATGCGGGTGTTGCTCAGTACCGGCACCAGACTGGAGAGCAGTCCGCCACTGCGGGAAATGGCGATCACGGTGACATCATATTCGGTGCGCAGTGCCGCTTCAGCCGGTGTTTTCTGCGCCAGTGGACTGCCGGGTGTGATCATCAGCTTGTGCAGCTGACGGCTCAGGGCATAGCGGCCGCTGATGGCAGCGACGCCCGGCGCGGTGTTTTCCGCCAGTTGCTGCGCCCGCTCGGGCAGCAGCTTGCGGGCCACCAGAATCAGATAGCCCATGCCTGCAATCAGAATGGCCAGCCCCAAAGGGGTAAAATCAAAGAAACCAAAGGGTTCGAGGCCTGCACTGCGCATCTGGCTGCTGACGATAATATTGGGTGGGGTGCCGATCAGGGTCAGCATGCCACCAATGAGCGCGGCAAAGGCCAGCGGCATCAGCAATTGTGAGGGCTGCATGCCGGAGCGGCGCGCCATGCTCAGTACCACCGGAATCAACAGTGCAACGGCACCGGTAGAACTCATGAACGCGGACAGCAGCGCCACCACGGGTAACAGAAACAGCAGCAGCCGGGTTTCGCTGCTGCCGCCCATGCGCAGCAGCCAGTTACCCGCGGCCGCGGCGATGCCGGTGCGGAACAGCGCTTCACCGACCACGAACAGAGCTGCGATCATGATCACCACCGGCTCGCCGAAACCGGCCACCGATTCGGCTGGGGTGATGATGCCGGACAGGGCCAGTGCGACCACAACCATCAGTGCGACCAGATCCATGCGGATACGGTCGCTGACAAACAGTGCGATGGTAATGCCGAGGGTAGCAAACACAAACAGCATGTCGGGTGTCATGGAACGGGGGCCTCTCTGAAAGTTCAGCCGGCAGTGTAGGGGTTAATCCGTGACAGGGCCATTATCCAGCAATGACCAGAAGGCACGAATCAACGGTGAGCGCAGCTTGCGCTCCAGTGCAAACAGGCCGATCTCGTAGGGCTCAAGTGCCGGAGACACCGGCAGTACCCGTACCCGGTCCGCCAGCGGGCTGTTGTCCAGCACGATTTGTGGCACAACGCCGATGCCGAAGCCCAGGCTGACCATGCTGACGATCGCCTCGTTACCGGCGACCTGGGCATAGATGCGCGGCTGGATATGGCGGCGGCTGAACCATTGATTGACTCTGTCACGTGAAATGCCGCTTTCCGGCAGGATCATCGGCTGGCGGCTCCATTGTGCTTCGCTGCCAAGGGTATCGCTTGACTCGCTGGCAGGTGCAATAAACAGCAAGGGTGTGCGATCGATGGGGCGGAAGGCAATACCGCCGGGGAGGTGGGCAGGGCGGGCGGCGATGGAGATCTCCTCGCGGCCGCTCTGCACCCGGGCGATGGCATGTTCGGGGTCACCGGTATGCAGCTTGATCTCCACGCGCGGGTACAGCTGGCGAAACCGGCTCAACAGTGAATAGAGAAAGCTGTAGCTGGCGGTGACCGAGCAGTACACGCTGATCTCGCCCTGCAGCTCGCTGGCGCTTTCCAGCAGCGAATGCCGTACCTGTTCCCACTGCTGCAGCGCTTCGCGGGCATACTGGGCAAAACGCACCCCCTCGGGGGTGAGCTGGACGCTGCGGTTGTCCCGCAGGAACAGCTCAACCCCCAGTGAGTCTTCCAGCTGTTTGATGGCGCGGCTCAGGGTTGAGGGGCTGACATGGCAGGCTTCACTGCTGCGACCGAAGTGCAGGGTGTCGGCCAGGCTCAGAAACAGGCGCAGGGTACGAGTATCCATAGTGTTTCTTAATATGAAATATGATGTTGCAAATATATCATTTTACGCAATGATTCATATCCCTTAATGTAGCCGCCATTGCTATAGTCATCACGGCTGTATGCAGCCAATCATTCCATTCAAGTCAAAGGATCAGCACCATGCAGGTTTACTACGATAAAGACTGTGATCTCTCCATCATTCAGGGCAAGAAAGTTGCCGTTATCGGTTACGGCTCACAGGGCCATGCTCATGCATGCAACCTGCACGATTCCGGCGTTGATGTTACCGTTGGTCTGCGTGCCGGTTCTTCTTCCCGCGCCAAGGCTGAAGCTCACGGTCTGAAAGTGGCTGACGTGGCTGATGCCGTTGCCGCTGCCGACCTGGTGATGATCCTGACTCCGGACGAATTCCAGGGCCAGCTCTACAAGGCCGAAATCGAGCCGAACATCAAGCAGGGCGCTACTCTGGCCTTCGCTCACGGCTTCTCCATCCACTACAACCAGATCGAGCCGCGCAAGGATCTGGACGTGATCATGATCGCGCCGAAGGCACCGGGTCACACTGTACGTAACGAATTCGTCAAGGGCGGCGGTATCCCTGACCTGATCGCGATCTTCCAGGACGCGTCCGGCAACGCCAAGAACGTAGCTCTGTCTTACGCTTCAGGCGTGGGCGGCGGTCGTACCGGCATCATCGAAACCACCTTCAAGGACGAGACTGAAACCGACCTGTTCGGTGAGCAGGCCGTTCTGTGTGGCGGTTGTGTCGAGCTGGTCAAGGCCGGTTTCGAAACTCTGGTTGAAGCCGGTTACGCGCCGGAAATGGCTTACTTCGAATGTCTGCACGAACTGAAACTGATCGTGGACCTGATGTACGAAGGCGGCATCGCCAACATGAACTACTCCATCTCCAACAATGCCGAGTACGGTGAATACGTAACCGGTCCTGAGGTGATCAACGAAGAATCACGTCAGGCGATGCGTAATGCACTCAAGCGCATTCAGGATGGTGAATACGCCAAGATGTTCATCAGCGAAGGTGCGACCAACTACCCGTCCATGACAGCCCGTCGTCGCAACAACGCCGCTCACCCGATCGAACAGACCGGTGAGAAGCTGCGTGCAATGATGCCGTGGATCGCTGCCAACAAGCTGGTCGACAAAGAAAAGAACTGATCCCGCCTGTATTCATGATTGAATATCAACTGCCGGGCCTTGCCCGGCAGTTTTGTTTCCGCCGTGCAATGCACGCAAATGGGGCCTTTTGCACCGGCTTGATGCAAACGCTGGCCCGCTCCCTTTCCCTTCAGCTGCAATATCTCTGTCACCCCTTATAACCATAATCCCTGCAGGGTTTTGGCACGGCATCTGCTTGTGTCACCCAGCGTAGTGTTGTAACACGCTCTGCTGCATTTGGGCGCTGTGCGCATTACGCCAAAGTATTAGAGGAAGAACCACTTTTCTTGATCCAGGTCGTGAAGTGGATTCCGGAATCTTGAACTCCGGTATGGGCGTGCTAAGAATGGTTTCACTAATAAAAATAAAACGCTTGGTAGTGCGCCCCGGCCCCTGGGTTGTAACCGGATGTTCTCGTGCTATCAACAGTCAAGGATGCGTTCGCTATGAGTAATGTCGATTTTGCCGTTCTGTGTGAGCAGGCCAAGGCCTATGCAGGGTTTGAGCCGGAAGATGAACTGGTTCTGGTTCAGGAAGCCCCCAGGCTTGAGTCCCATTTTGCCGCCATCACCGATGCCTTCTATACCGAGTTGCAGACCATTCCCGAAGCCTTACCGTTTCTGGAGGGTCGCATTGATGCATTGAAAACCACTCACAGTGCGTGGCTGCGCAAAGTGTTTACGGGTCCCTATGATGCTGATTTTGCGGCTTACATGCACCATGTCGGAGTGGTTCATGTGCAGGTCAAGCTGCCGGAAAAATTCATGACCAGCGGCATAGGGTTGATCAACAAGCACCTGATTCCGGTTTTGCCGGAGCTCTATGCCGATGAGGTGGAGAAAATCGGTGCTGTGTTGAAAGCGCTCAATGCGGCTACCAGCTTCTGCCTGTTGATCATGCTGGAGTCCTACCGAGGCCATGAGCTGGAACGTTTCATGGAGGTAACCGGCATCAGTCGGGTGCTCTATAACAACCTGGCGGCTGCCTATCGCAATCATCAAGGCCGTGCGGCCTGAGTTCAACCGATTTCCCGCCTGAAGGATCACCCTGCCCCTGTACCCAGCGGGTGCAGGGTGTTTCGTATTGACAGCAGCCCTGAATCATAACAAAGTCAAAAGTGTTTTCTGGAACAGGCCCTGCCATCGTGTGCCGGGTCCATTGCAAGGATGTGTTTAATGCGACAAATCGATTTTTCCCACTTGAATGAACAGGCCAAGCTGTTCGCCGGTTTTGATGCTCAGGATGAGCATGAATTATCACGCGCACTGCCTCAGCTGATGGCAGAACTGGACTGCGTGACGGATGCCTTTTATGCGGAGCTGGCTGGAATCCCCGAAGCCATGCCTTTCCTGGAAGGGCGGCTTGATGCGCTGAAATCGACCCATCGGCAGTGGCTGGAAAAGATATTCACGGGTCCCTATGACGATGCGTTTGCCGCCTACATGCACAAGGTGGGTGTTGTGCATGTACAGGTGCGCCTGCCTGAGCGTTTCATGGCCAGTGGTATTGGTCTGATCAGCAAACACCTTATTCCAGTACTGGCGCAGCAATTTCGTGATGATCCGGCACGATTGGGCGCGGTGATGAAAGCCGTTAACGGCGTCACGGTGTACTGCCTGATCATCATGCAGGTGTCCTATCGTGAACATGAACTGGAACGGTTTATGGATGTGACCGGTATCAGCGAAGCACTCTATGCCAACCTGTCGGCAGCCTACCGCAAGAAAACCGGTGTGTCGGCGGACTGAGCCAAGGCGTTGGGCTTGGCCTTGACTGTCGGGTAGAATGAGGCTTCCGGTTACACCAAAGAGGCAGCCTTGAATGAGTGATCAGCAACAATCGCCGACAGATGAGAGTGAACATCAGGACAGCAGCGCCCAGCGTCATCGTGGTGTGTACCTGCTGCCAAACCTGTTCACTACCGGCGCCCTGTTCTCGGGTTTCTATGCCATCGTTGCAGGCATGAACGGGCAGTTCATCCCTGCGTCCATCGCCATTTTCGTCTCCATGCTGTTGGATGGGCTGGATGGGCGTGTGGCGCGAATGACCAATACCCAAAGCGCCTTCGGTGCCGAGTATGACTCGCTGGCCGACATGGTCTCCTTCGGGGTTGCGCCGGCGCTTGTGGCGTACAACTGGCTGTTGTTCGATCTCGGCAAGCTGGGCTTCTTTGCCGCATTCGTATTTGCGGCGGGTGGTGCGTTACGGCTGGCGCGGTTCAATACTCAGATTGGCTCGGTCGACAAACGCTATTTTATCGGTTTGCCCAGTCCTGCAGCCGCAGCGGTAGTGGCGGGGCTTGTCTGGACCTGCACCGAATACGAGTTCGAGATGAACGGCACCGGGTATCTGGTGGCGTTCTATGTAGCGCTGTGCGGTGTGTTGATGGTCAGTAACGTGCTGTATTACAGCTTCAAGGACATCGACTTCAAGGGCAAGGTACCGTTCTGGATTCTGGCGGTGATTGCGCTGGTACTGGGGGTAATCTCGATCAGTACCTCTACCTTCCTCTGGTTGCTGTTCCTGCTGTATGCCCTTTCCGGCCCACTGCTCTGGTGCTGGCGCCGCTTCAAACATCGTCATTGATCAAAACGGGCTTCGGCCCGTTTTTGCCATCTGCTCTTCAGCATCACTGGCCGTTCGGTGTGTTTGTCAGCTATACCTCAATTGAGGTGATTATCATGGCAAACAAGCCTGACTGGCTGCAGGCGTTGCTGAGCGTGTTGGCAGCCTTCTTTGGTGTGCAGTCTGAACGTAATCGTGAGCATGATTTTGGCCAAGGCCGCCCGCTGCATTATGTTCTGGCGGGCCTGCTCCTGGCACTGGTGTTTGTGCTGGGTGTAATCCTGCTGGTGCGGTGGGTACTCAGCCTGGCGGGTGTTTGATTCAGATCATTGCGCTTGCGCTTTTTTCAGGGCTGCTATACTCCAGATACCGGATCGCCTGTCGGACAGCATTATGAGCCTGGCCGCAGGCCAAGACGGGGAGACCTGGAGATGGGACTTAAAATAATAAAAACCATCGGCTCAGGGGTTGGATTGGCGCTGCTGGCACCCGCATCTCTGCATGCGGAATGGGGGCTCAATCTGACACCCGGTGTCACGGACGTCAGCCGTTCGGTATATGACCTTCACATGACAATCTTCTGGATTTGTGTCGCCATAGCACTGGTGGTGTTTGGCGTCATGTTCTGGTCGATTTTTCATCACCGCAAGTCACGGGGAGCCAAGGCTCACCACTTTCATGAAAACACACTGGTCGAAGTGATCTGGACGCTGGTGCCGGTGCTGATTCTGGTTGGCATGGCCGTTCCCGCGACGGCCACACTGATCAAAATGTACGATCCTTCCGAAGCTGAACTGGACGTTCAGATTACCGGGTATCAATGGAAGTGGCGCTATGACTATCTGGATCATGAGCTGAGCTTCTTCAGCAATATGTCGACCCCGCGTGAACAGATAACCAATGCCGCTGAGAAGCAGGAAAACTATCTGCTTGAGGTGGACCGTCACCTTGTGTTGCCGGTGGGTACCAAGATCCGATTTCTGCTGACGGCCAATGATGTTATCCACAGCTGGTGGGTGCCTGCGTTGGCCGTCAAGAAGGATGCCATTCCCGGTTTTATCAATGAGGCCTGGACCATCATTGATGAGCCGGGTATCTACCGAGGTCAGTGCGCTGAGCTCTGTGGACAGGACCACGGCTTCATGCCGATCGTGGTCGAAGCGGTCAGTCGAGAAGACTTTGATGTCTGGCTGATGGCGGCTCGGGCAGAGAAAGAGGCTCAGGTGCAGGCTGCTGAGCGCAGCTGGACACTGGATGAGTTGATGCAGCAGGGTGAACAGGCTTACCTGCGGGCGTGTGCGGCCTGTCATTTGCCGAACGGCGGAGGGGTCCCGGGCGCCTTCCCCGCCTTGAAGGGCAGCCCGATGGTGCTGGGTGATGTGTCTGCGCATATTGATATTGTGCTGAATGGCAAGGCGGGTACTGCCATGCAGGCGTTCCGTGATCAGCTCAGTACGGCTGAGCTTGCAGCCGTGATCACCTATGAACGCAATGCCTGGGGCAACAGTTTGGGTGAAGCGGTATCACCAGCCCAGATTGCGCGCCTGTTGGAGCCGGCCGAGGGGGAGGGTGAACAATGAGCACGCTGGATACCACGCTGGAAGCGCATACAGATGAACATCACGGTCCAGCCAGCGGCATCGGGCGCTGGCTGTTCACGACCAACCACAAGGATATCGGCTCCATGTACCTGTGGTTCAGTCTGTTGATGTTCCTAGTCGGTGGCTGTATGGCGCTGATGATCCGGGCCGAGCTGTTCCAGCCGGGACTGCAGCTGGTCGAACCGGGGTTCTTCAACCAGATGACTACCATGCACGGATTAATCATGGTGTTCGGCGCGGTGATGCCGGCGTTTGTGGGCCTGGCCAACTGGATGGTACCGATGATGATCGGTGCCCCTGACATGGCGCTGCCGCGAATGAACAACTGGAGCTTCTGGATCCTGCCATTTGCTTTCGCCATGCTGATCTCGACCCTTTTCATGACCGGCGGTGCGCCCAACTTCGGCTGGACCTTCTATGCACCGCTGTCGACGACCTATGCCCCACCGAGCGTGACCTATTTTATCTTCGCTATTCACATGATGGGGATCAGCTCGATCATGGGCGCGATCAATATCATTGCGACGATTCTCAACATGCGGGCACCGGGCATGACGATGATGAAACTGCCACTGTTCTGCTGGACCTGGCTGATCACCGCTTTCCTGCTGATTGCGGTCATGCCGGTGCTGGCGGGGGTGGTAACCATGATGTTGATGGACATCCATTTTGGCACCAGTTTCTTTGATGCCGGTGGCGGTGGGGATCCGGTACTGTTCCAGCATGTGTTCTGGTTCTTCGGTCACCCCGAGGTCTACATCATGATCCTGCCGGCCTTCGGCATTATCAGCCAGATCATTCCCGCCTTTGCTCGCAAGCGTCTGTTTGGCTATGCCTCCATGGTGTATGCCACCGCGTCGATTGCGATACTGTCGTTTCTGGTCTGGGCACACCACATGTTTACGGTGGGGATTCCACTGGCCGGTGAGCTGTTCTTCATGTATGCCACCATGTTGATCGCCGTACCCACCGGGGTGAAGGTGTTCAACTGGGTGGCTACCATGTTCCGCGGCTCAATGACCTTCGAAACGCCAATGCTGTTTGCGCTGGCATTTGTGGTGCTGTTTACCATCGGCGGTTTTTCGGGGTTGATGCTGGCGATCGCACCGGTGGATTTCCAGTACCACGATACCTACTTTGTGGTGGCTCACTTCCATTATGTGCTGGTACCGGGGGCCGTTTTCGCCATTATGGCCGGGGTCTACTACTGGTTGCCGAAGTGGACCGGTCACATGCTGGATGAGCGCATGGGGCGACTTCACTTCTGGCTGAGCTTCATTGGCGTCAATATCACCTTCTTTCCCATGCACTTCATCGGGCTGGCCGGCATGCCACGCCGCATACCGGACTACGCGCTGCAGTTTGCCGACTTCAATATGGTGGCCTCGGTGGGTGCCTTTCTGTTTGGCCTGTCACAGCTGATCTTTGTCTGGAACGTGATCGCCTGTGTACGCGGTGGGCGCAAGGCTGAAGCCAGAGCCTGGGAAGGTGCCGAAGGGCTGGAGTGGGAAGTGCCATCACCGGCGCCTTACCATACCTTTGCCGAGCCGCCGACACTGCCGGAGTCGCTGCGATGAGTCAGCAGGCAGCGAACCGCAGGCTGGTAAGGCGGCTGGTATTGGGCTGTGTGCTGATGTTCGGCTTTGGCTTCGCGCTGGTCCCTTTGTATGACGTGTTTTGTGAGGTGACCGGCTTGAACGGAAAAATCACCAACACCGGTCCGGTTGCGGCATCGGAAGCGGATACCAGCCGACAGATCAGGGTGAGATTGATTGCGGTTCATAACGAGGAAATGCCCTGGCAATTCGGGCCGCAGCAGAATCTGATTCTCACCCACCCGGGAGAGATGAAGCAGACAGCCTTTATGGCAACCAACCCGACCGGCCGGCGTATGGTGGCGCAGGCCATTCCGTCAGTTGCTCCTGCAGAGGCCGCGCGCTATCTGCACAAGGTGAACTGTTTCTGTTTTGAGCAGCAGATCCTTCAGTCCGGTGAATCGGTGGAAATGCCGCTGCTGTTTGTGGTCGACAAGAACCTGCCTGAGCATATCCGCTCGCTGACCTTGTCCTACACCCTGTTTGATATCTCGCCGGAGGTATCATCAACAGAGCAGGTTGAAAAGGAGCAATCGTTATGAGCAGTTCAACCTATTACGTGCCTGAGCAAAGTCGCTGGCCGATTTTGGCATCCATTGCACTTTTCCTGTTGGCCTATGGTGCCGGTACCCTGATGAATGCGTTGAGTGCGCAGCAGGGAGGCGGGCTTGGCGTCGCGCTGTTGTTGGCGGGGGCGTTGATGATGGGGCTGATTCTGGTGGGCTGGTTCGGCAATGTGATTCATGAAAGCCGCAGCGGGCTGTATTCCGAGCAGATGGACCGTTCCTTTCGCTGGGGTATGAGCTGGTTCATCTTCTCGGAAGTGATGTTCTTTGCCGCTTTCTTTGGCGCTCTTTTCTACGTGCGTGTGCTGGCGCTTCCCTGGTTGGGAGGTGAAGGTGACAAGGGGGTAACCGAGCTGCTCTGGCCCGGGTTTGTGGCAGAGTGGCCACTGTTCAATCCACCCGACAGTGCGCGTTATCCCGGACCTGAAGCTGTTATCAGCCCCTGGCGCATACCGCTGCTCAACACCTGCCTGCTGGTGACGTCCAGCTTTACTCTGACACTGGCACACAAGGCCCTGTTGCGAGACGAACTGATCATGGTGCGCCGCTGGATGACACTGACAATCCTGCTGGGCCTGATTTTCATCGGTTTTCAGGCCTATGAGTATGTGCAGGCGTATCAGGAGCTGGGACTGACTCTGCAGTCCGGTATTTACGGTGCCACCTTCTTTATTCTGACCGGTTTTCACGGTCTTCATGTCACCCTGGGTACGCTGATGCTGATGATCATTCTGGGCCGCGTGGTGCTGGGACATTTCAGCTCACGCCAACACTTTGGTTTTGAAGCGGTGGCCTGGTATTGGCACTTTGTTGACGTGGTCTGGATTGGGCTGTTCCTGTTCGTGTATGTACTCTGAGCCGTGCCATGGCGCGTGCGAGCGCAGATGGCCGCTGCTGAAGCCGTAGATCAGAAGCAGTATCAGCAGGGCACTGAAAATTACACGCCAGAGCAGGCGATTGGCTGTCGTGCCATCAGCGGACGGGTGCTTCAGCAATGACCACAGGCTGCTGAACAGTGCGATCAATATGGCAATAAACAGCAGGACGATCAGAAGATGCAGCATGGAAATTTCCTTATGTCTGGTCAACCAAGTAAAGCGGATAGCCCGGTTGCATTCAAATATCTGCGCTGGTTATTGGCGCTGTTCGGGGTTCCCTTGCTGTTTGGCCTGGGGTATTGGCAGCTGCAGCGTGCCGAGCAAAAGCAGATTTGGCTCGAGCAGCAGGCCGTTGAGCCGATGACGCGTGCAGCCACTGCGCTCAAGCAGCTTGAACGCCAGGCGTGGGTGCCGGTACGACTGGAGGTTGAGCTGTTGCCATATCGTATTTTTCTGCTGGATAACCGTACCCTTGATGGGCGTGTGGGCTACGAAGTAATCGTTCCGATGCGCGTCGATGAGGGCTCCTTCTGGCTGGCCAGTTTGGGGTGGATTGAAGCGCCATCCCACCGAGACCGATTACCTGCCCTGCAGCTTGAACAACAACGAATACAGGTTGATGGGTTGCTGGCTCATCCAACCGGGTCGATGACGCTGGCAGACCTGCCGGCTGAAGCCTGCTGGCCACGACGAATTCAGTCTGTCGATCTGGAGCAGATCAGGCAGGCTTTGGAGATGGAAGTTGAGGCGGTCATGCTGCACATCAAGACACCTGTGAGTGATCAAATCACGCCGAGGACCGATATTCATCAAGGAATCGGCCCGCAGCGGCATCAAGGCTATGCAGTGCAGTGGTTTGCGCTGGCCATCACATTGCTGCTTTGGCTGTTCTGGGCGGGCCGACATGGCAGGAGGCAGGGCGATGGCAAGTAATAGAGGCACTTTCTGGGCCATTTGGGTATTGGGGCTGTTGCCACTGCTGCTGGCGGTGGCGGTATATACAACGGGTATCGGTATTCCGAGTGAGCAAGTGAATGCCGGCAGGTTGTTGCAGCCGGCAGTGCCGCTGCAGCAATGGGGTGGGCAGGCTGACCGATTCACCCAGCACTGGTCGTTGCTGCTGGTACACCAGGACACCTGTGACGAGAGATGCTTACAGCAGGAAGAGAGGCTTAAACGTATACATGATGCACTGGGGCGGGATGCCGACCGTTTTAGAGTGCGAATGGAGGTATCAGGCGTATTGGCACCAGGGGTTTGGGTCGTTGATCCGCTGGGTAACCTGGTACTGCATTACGGGCAGGCCTATCAAGGTAAGGAACTGCTGACTGATTTGCGGAGACTGCTTAAGGCATCGAGGCTTGGATGACTGCACTGAGACTGGTTAGAGCTGCGATAGTACTGGCACTGGTTGTTGTGTTGCTGGGTGGCTGGACACGGCTGAATGACGCAGGCCTTGGCTGTCCCGACTGGCCGGGATGTTATGGCACCTGGGTACTTCCCTCAGATCATGTTGAGTTGACCCAGGGCTATCCCGAGGTCGTCATCGATCTGCGCAAGGGCTGGATCGAAATGATCCATCGCTATGCGGCGGCCCTGCTTGGACTGGCTGTGCTTGGGTTGGCCGTGATCGCATTGTGCAATCGGAAAATGGCAGGCTATCCGCTGATGCTATCGTTTGTGCTGTTGGGGCTTGTCATTCTGCAGGGACTGTTTGGCATGTGGACCGTCACGTTAAAGCTGTTACCGATCATAGTGACACTGCACCTGATGGGCGGTCTTGCGACATTGACGCTGCTGATGCTTCTGGAACAGCGACTAAGGCATTTAGACAGCCTGAAATCTCAGCCAACAGGAGCCTACATGGGAACACGCATCCTGCTGTTTTGTTTGTTCCTGCAGCTGTTGTTAGGTGGCTGGACCAGTACCAACTATGCCGGCTGGGCCTGCAGTGATTGGCTGTTTTGCAATGCGGGTGAAACAGTTGGATACGACTTTTCAACCGGGCTTGATCCTTTCATGGCTATTGGACCCAACTACGAAGGTGGGCTTCTGGAGGCTCCGGCAAGAGCGGCGATTCAAGTTACACATCGTTTGGGGGCGTTGCTGCTTATAGTGGTGTCGTGTTGGGTTGCGCTCGCGCTTTGGCAGCGAAAGTATCTGCGGCTGCACATCACTTTATTTCTGGCTGCGCTATGTGTGCAGGTGCTGCTGGGCATTGCCAATATTGTATGGATGTTGCCACTGGGGCTGGCAGTTGCACATCACGCGGTAGCCGTGTTGCTGTTGTTGTTGGCGCTGAATCTGCACGATCGGGCGAGAGGTCCGGTAATGGAGGCAAGTCATGAGTATCGTGTCGTTTGCGGATAATGCCGTTTCAGATGCTGGCTGGAGAGACTATCTGGCGCTAAGCAAGCTGAAAGTTGTCGCCGTAATGTTGCTGACATTGGTGGTTGGTTTCTGTCTGGCTGAGCCCGGAATGCCATCGCTGCCATTACTGCTGATAACCAGTATGGGAGTCGGGTTAGCCGCAGCCTCGGCAGCGGCGGTCAACCATGTTCTGGATCACAATATCGATCGCAGTATGGCAAGGACCGCGCGACGGCCGCTGCCGCAGGGACGAGTCAGTCCGGGTAATGCGCTTCTGTTTGCAGCGGTGATCGGCAGCGCCGGGCTGTTGCTGCTTGCTACACTTGTGAACCCGCTTACGGCGGGTCTGACACTGGCATCGCTTATCGGCTATGCCATTGTATATACAGCTGTTCTGAAACGAGCCACACCGCAGAATATTGTGATTGGTGGCGTTGCGGGTGCGGCTCCACCGTTGCTGGGTTGGACAGCCGTAACAGGCTCGCTGGACTCGCAGGCATTATTACTGATGCTGATCATTTTTGCCTGGACGCCACCTCATTTCTGGGCACTGTGTATCGCTCGAAAAGATGACTATGCCCGTGCCGGAGTGCCGATGCTCCCCAATACCCATGGTGAGTCCTATACGCGGCTGCAAATTCTTCTGTACACAATCCTCACAATAGTGGTGACCTTGCTGCCGTTCATCAGCGGTATGAGCGGGCTTATCTATTTGGCAGGGGTCAGTATCATTAACTACCGTTTAATTGCCTGGGCTGTGCGGTTGAATCTTTCACGTAATCCGGGCGATCCGATGAAAATGTTTCGTTACAGCATTGTGTACATCATGTGGCTGTTTGCCATACTGCTTGTAGACCATTATTGGCAGCTATTCGTATAACTGGATGTGGAGAGAGTAACGCGAACGGATTCGGGCTGATTCAATACAATAAAAATTGTAGCCCGGGGCCAGACCCGGACTGCGAGGAGGATAGTAATATGTTCCTGCAGCATATGATGGGGGTGTTCTATCACCCGAAACAGGAGTGGCGCTCGATACGTAATGAGCACTACACGGCGATGCATGTGTTTCTTGCGCAGATAAGCATACTGGCGGCGATACCTGCCGTATCGCTTTTCATCGGTACCACTCAAGTCGGCTGGAGTCTGGGAGGGTCGGAGTTTGTCAAATTGAGTGTGGCCAGCGCGTTACCGGCGGCGCTCGCGTTTTATGTGGCAATGTGGGTGGCTGTCGGGTTCATTGCCTGGTCCATTCACTGGATGGAGAAAACCTATGGTGGGAATGTCAGCTATGAAGAATGCCTGGTGCTGACAACCTTCACCGCGACACCACTTTTCCTGTCGGGTCTTGCAGGCCTCTACCCGATGCTTTGGTTCAACGTGATTGTAGGCATGATGGCATTAGCTTATACCATCTACCTGCTTTACACGGGCGTACCGGAAATCATGCAAATTCCTGAAGAGCGCGCATTTTTCTTTGCCACTTCAATTCTGACAGTTGGGGTTTGTGTGTTGGTCGGGTTACTCGCGGCAACCGCCATTCTATGGGGTACGTTTGTGCCACTTACCTATACCGCCGGCTAGGATTGTTAACAGCACATAAACAACAGGCGCTCCGGCGCCTGTTGTTGTTTTGGACAGTGGCAAAGCCTGTTTTCATCATTCTGAAACTTTTTTACAAACAGCTGTTGACTCCCTCAGTGGTGTCTGTAGAATTCGCCTCCTCGCTTGAGA